>JBLMYK010000187.1:0-22449 GCA_050258235.1 Gemmatimonadota bacterium
GCGCAATCGGCGACCGGCACCTGCCACGGGCCGACCATCGGGTCGCGGCAATTCAGGCCGCCGACGCTGCGGTCGCCGATCGTGATCAGGAAGCTCTTGCTCGCCACGGTCGGATGGCGCAGCACGTCGAGCGCGACCTGATCGAGATTCAGTCCGACCACGTCGATCGGCGGCAGCGCGCGCGACAGGTGTTCGACCTTGCGATGCATCTTCGGCGGCTTGCCGAGCAGCACGCTCATCGGCATGTCGACCGCGGCGTCATCGGCGCGTGCAACCACCAGCTGGCCGTCGGCGTTGATCGTGCCGACCACCGCGTACGGGCAGCGCTCGCGCTTGCACAGCCAGTCGAACGCCGGCAGCGCCTCGGGCGCGATCGCCAGCGCATAGCGCTCCTGCGCCTCGTTGCACCAGATTTCCAGCGGGCTCATCCCGCTTTCCTCGACCGGGATCCTGGCGAGGTCGATGCGCGCGCCCTTCTTCGCGCTGTCCGCAAGCTCCGGCAGCGCATTGGACAGCCCGCCGGCGCCGACGTCGTGGATCGACAGGATCGGACTGCCCTCGCCGAGCGCCCAGCAGCGATCGATAACCTCCTGCGCGCGGCGCTGCATCTCCGCATTGCCGCGCTGGACCGAATCGAAATCGAGCTGCTCGGTGTTGGCGCCCGCGCCCATGCTCGATGCCGCGCCCCCGCCGAGCCCGATCCGCATGCCGGGGCCGCCGAGCTGGATAAGCAGCGCACCGTCGGGCAGGTCGCGCTTGTGCGACTGGTCGGCGCGGATGTTGCCGACACCCCCCGCGATCATGATCGGCTTGTGATAGCCGTAGCGCTTGCCGCCGACGTTCGCCTCGAATGCGCGGAAGTAGCCCAGCAGGTTGGGCCGTCCGAACTCGTTGTTGAACGACGCGGCCCCGATCGGACCTTCGATCATGATTGCCAGCGCGTCGGCGATCCGCGCGGGAAAGCCGTAATCGGTCTCCGTTGCCCCCGCACCGGTCACGTCGCGATCGCTCTCCCACGCCCGGCGCGCATCGGGCAGCCGAAGGTGCGACACGCTGAAGCCGCACAGGCCAGCCTTCGGCTTGGCGCCGCGCCCGGTCGCGCCTTCGTCGCGGATCTCGCCACCGGCGCCGGTCGCCGCGCCGGGAAACGGCGAGATCGCCGTCGGGTGATTGTGCGTCTCGACCTTGAACACCGTGTGGGTGAGCTCGTCGCGCGCGCCGTACTCGGTGCCCACCGCGCCGTGCGGATGGTTGCTGCGCGGATAGATGCGCCGTGCGACCCGCCCCTCGATGACCGCGGCGTTGTCGGCGTAGGCAACCACCGTGCCCTGCGGCGCCGCCTCGTGCGTGGCGCGGATCATGCCGAACAGCGAAGTGTCCTTCCCCCGCCCGTCGATGGTCCAGCTCGCGTTGAAGATCTTGTGCCGGCAATGCTCCGAGTTCGCCTGCGCGAACATCATCAGCTCGATGTCGGTCGGATCGCGCGCGAGCTTCCGGTACGCGTCGAGCAGGTAGTCGATCTCGTCGCCCGACAGCGCCAGCCCCATGTCAGCGTTGGCGCGCGCCAGCGCTGCGCGTCCTTCGGCCAGCAGGGGCACGTGGGCAAGCGGCTTGCCGGGCAGCTCGCGGAACAGCTCGGCCGGATCCACTCCCGGAGACAGCACGCTCTCCGTCATCCGGTCGTGCAGCAGGGCGGCGACACGCGCGTCCGCCTCGTCGGAAAGCGTCTTCGGTCCGAACAGGCCATTCTTCATCACCAGCGTGTACCGGGTGCCGCGCTCGATGCGCAGCACGCCGTTCAGCCCGCAGTTGTGCGCGATGTCGGTGGCCTTGCTGGCCCAGGGGGAGATCGTGCCGACGCGCGGCACCACCAGCCACTGGGCGCCGCTCCTTGGATCACTGTCCGGCGCCTCGCCGTACGTGAGCAGGCCCTCGAGGCGGCCCCGCTCCTCGCGCCGCAGGGCGCCGGCGCAATGGACGAAGTGCACGTAGCGCGCACGAAGTTCCGCCGCATCGGGGTCGATGCTCCGGATGCGCGCGAGCAGCCGTGCGGCACGAAATGCGGACAGCGCGCCCGGGCCTTCGAGCGCGAGGAACGTGTCAGTGGATGTCATGCGGAGGCGGGCGCGCTCCGCACTGAAGAGGGGAACAAACGGCGGCAGCGCGCCGCGAAGTATAGCGAGGCGGGGCTGCCGCCCTTCCGTCAGACGTCGGCGTCGAGCGTGTTGGCCGCGGCCAGCGCGCGCAACAGCGCCTCGTTGCAGGTCGACACCGCCAGCGCCAGTTCGTCGAGATGCTTGCCGAGTCCGATCGGGTCGGAACGCTCGATCGCCTCGATGATCGAAAGGTAGGCCGCGTGCGGTCCCTCGCGCCGCTGGATCGCATCGACCACGTTCTCCGGCAGCGCGATCAGCTCGAGCAGCTGCTCGAACGGGGCGCCGACGATACGGTCGAGCAGAGAGAAAGCGCCGGTGATGAACAGCTCGTCGCGCGTTTCGGCGTCCAGTTCGTCGCCGCCGATGTATTCGAGAAACAGGCCGCGCCGGATCGACGCATGCATCAGCGGATACGTATTCGCGTCCTTGGAGGCCGTCGTGAGCAGCAGCGACAGCCAGCGCATCATCTTCTTGTAGCCCAGCATCATCACCGCGTGCTGGAACGACTTGATCTGCACCGGCAGCCCGAAGGCGGCCGAGTTGACCAGCCGCAGCAGCTTGAAGGCGATCGCAGGGTCGCGCTTCAGAGCCTCTTCGATCCTGATGACCGGCGAGTCGTCGCGCACCAGACGCAGCAGTTCGAGCACGGTGGCCTGGCCCGGCTGCAGCGGCTTCGATTCGCGGTGTTTCGCATCATCGAGCGGCCAGCCGACGCTGGCCACCGCGCCGCGCCCGAACGCCGCGTCGACATCGGCCACGGTCTGCACGCCGGTGATGATGAACGGCAGCCTGCGGCTCGCGCCCGCCGGCGCGGCAATCGATGTTCCGTCCGCATTCACGCGCCGGTCCTCGTTGATGTGGATCAGCGCGTATTCGAAGCAGGACAGCAGTGCCGGCGTCAGGGCGACCTCGGAGCGCCCGCGCACCGCCAGTCGCTTGCCGTCGCGGAACATCTCCTGCGTCAGCGCCTGCATCACCGGATCGCGCAGCAATGGCCCGGAGACTTCGAGCACCGCATTCTTCGGCGGATCCCAGTCGTGCGCCGAGGCGTCGAAATCGGCGTCGAGCGGCGCGACCAGAACCGGCGCCGAAGCTTCGGGCCAGATCTCGTTCAACGCGATCAGCAAGTTGCCGACCGGCAACCGCTCGACGCCCTGCATCGACAGCATCGTCAACCGCGTGCCGATCGCCTTGCGATGCTTGTCGATCAGCGGCGCATAGCAGATGGCCAGACTGCCCAGGATGTTCTGGCCGCCAAGCTCGATGTGTTCAGGCGCGTTCACAACGGCCCCGAAGTTGAGTCCGGCGCCATTCTGTCTCTCGACCCTGCAGCCGGATGCGAAGAAATAGCCAGTCAAACCGAGTGAATTCGCCGGGTAAGCGGTGTCAGTCCGCCCTGCCGAATCCGCCTCCGCCCGGCGTTTCGATCACGAACACGTCGCCGGTGTTCATCTCGCGGCTGCCGATGTGCGGCAGTTCCTCGACCGAGCCGTCGGTGCGCTCGACCCAGTTGCGACCGGCGGCTCCCGGTTCGCCCCCTGCGAGTCCGAACGGCGGAACCGCGCGGCTATTCGACAGGATCGACGCGGTCATCGGCTCGAGGAACTTCACCCGCCGCCGGCCGCCGTCGCCGCCGTGCCAGCGCCCCTTGCCTCCCGATCCACGCCGGATTTCGTAGCGCTCCAGGCGCACCGGGAAGCGGAACTCAAGCACCTCGGGATCGGTCAGGCGAGAATTGGTCATGTGCGTCTGGACCACGTCGGTGCCGTCGAACCCTTCCTTCGATTCCGCGCCGGCCGCCAGATCGGAAACGCCGGCGCCGGAGCCCCCGGAAATCGTCTCGTAGTACTGGTACCGCGCATTGCCGAACGTGAAGTTGTTCATCGTTCCCTGCGATGACGCCAGCACGCCGAGCGCGCCGAACAATGCATTGGTGATGCAGGTCGACGTTTCCACGTTGCCGGCGACGACCGCGGCCGGATAGCGCGGGCTGAGCATCGACCCGTCCGGGATCACGATCGCGAGCGGTTTCAGGCAGCCGGCATTCAGCGGGATTTCGTCGTCGACCAGAGTGCGGAACACGTACAGCACGGCGGCTACGCAGATGCTGGACGGCGCGTTGAAGTTGTTTTGCAGCTGCTCCGATGTGCCGGAGAAATCGATCGTCGCCGAGCGTGACGCGCGGTCGACGCGGATCGCGACCCTGATGTGCGCGCCGTTGTCGAGCCGGTAGTCGAACGCACCGTCGGACAGCACGTTGATCACGCGCCGTACCGATTCCTCCGCGTTGTCCTGCACGTGCCGCATGTAGGCGCGCACCACGTCGAGGCCGAACTGATCGACCATGCGCAGCAGCTCCTCGCGTCCTTTCTCGTTGGCGGCGATCTGCGCCTTCAGGTCGCCGACGTTCTGCTCGGGGTTGCGCGCCGGATATCTGCCGCTCGCCAGCACCGCGCGGCATTCGGCCTCGCGCAGGCGGCCGGGCCGATCAACGCCCTGCCCTTCGATCAGGTGGAAATTCGTGAACAGCACGCCCTCCTCGTCCAGATGGGTGGAAAATGGCGGCATCGATCCGGGCGTGCTGCCGCCGATGTCGGCGTGATGCCCGCGCGAGCCGACGTAGAACAGGATCTCGTGTCCCGCGCGATCGAACACCGGCGTGATCACGGTGACGTCGGGCAGGTGCGTGCCGCCGTGATACGGGTCGTTGATCACGTAGCAGTCGCCGGGCGTCATGCGACCAGCGTTCTCCCTCATGACCATCTTGATCGATTCGCTCATCGATCCCAGGTGCACCGGCATGTGCGGCGCGTTGGCGATCAGGTTGCCGTCGCCGTCGAACAGCGCGCACGAGAAATCGAGCCGCTCCTTGATGTTGACCGAATAGGCCGTGTTCTGCAGCCGCAGCCCCATCTGCTCGGCGATCGACATGAAGAGGTTGTTGAAGATTTCGAGCATCACCGGGTCGACCTCGGTGCCGATCGCGGTCCGCTTCGGCCGTGCCTGGACGCGCCTCATCACGACGTGGTCGAGCGCCGTGATCTGAGCGCGCCAGCCGGGCTCGACGACCGTGGTCGCATTGGCCTCGGCGATGATCGCCGGCCCATCGATCACGTCTGCTGGGCGCGTGTCGGCGCGCGCATACAGCGGCGTGTCGTGCCAGCGGCCGTCGAAATAGGCACGCACGCGCGTGGCCGGCCGCAGCGCGCCGTCGCGCGGCGGACCGGCCGGCGCTTCTTCCGCCGCCGTTTCGCCCGCACCGATCGCCTCGACCGACACTGCCTCGACGATCAGCGCGCGGTCGGGCATCAGGAAGGAGTAGCGCTGCGCATAGGCCGAGTCGTATTGCGCGCGCATGGCGTCCGCCGCTCCGAAGCCCACGATCAGTGCCGAATCGGTGCCTTCGTAGCGCAGGTGCGCGCGCCTTGCGCAGCGCACGCGTTCGCGCGCGACGCCCTGTCTGAGAAGTTCCTCGACCGCCGACGCTTCCAGCTTGGCCAGCGTGGCCTCGATCGCCGGCATCGCATCGGGCGCGAGCTTCAGCTCCACCGCGGTCTCGCGCATGGCGGTCTGATCCGCGAGCCCCATTCCATAAGCGGAAAGCACGCCGGCGAGCGGATGCGCGAAGATCGACGTCATCGCTAACTGGTCGGCGACCGCGCAGGCGTGCTGGCCACCGGCGCCGCCGAACACCGTCAGCGTGTATTTCGTCACGTCGTGGCCGCGCTGCACCGAGATGCGCTTGATCGCCTCGGCCATGTTGCCGACCGCGATGTCGATGAACCCTGCCGCGACCTGCTCCGGGGTTTTCCTCTGTCCGGTCGAGCGCTCGATTTCCGCTGCGAGCGCCGCGAATTTCTCGAGCACGACGTCGCGGTCGAGCGGCTGGTCGGCGCGCGCTCCGAAGACGTGGGGAAAAAAATCCGGCTGGACGCGCCCGAGCATCACGTTCGCGTCGGTGACCGTCAGCGGGCCGCCGCGCCGATAACACGCGGGTCCGGGATTCGCACCGGCCGAGTCCGGTCCGACCCGCAGCCGCGCGCCGTCGAAGTGCAGGATCGAGCCCCCGCCGGCGGCGACCGTGTGGATGCTCATCATCGGTGCGCGCATCCGCACGCCGGCCACCGTGGTCTCGAACTCGCGCTCGTATTCACCGGCAAAATGCGAAACGTCGGTCGACGTTCCGCCCATGTCGAAGCCGATCACCTTGTCGAAGCCTGCCGCGATGCTGGTGCGGACCATGCCGACGATGCCGCCGGCAGGGCCGGACAGGATCGCGTCCTTGCCCTGGAAGCGGTGCGCGTCGGTCAGCCCGCCGTTGCTTTGCATGAACAGCAGCCGCGTGCCCGGAAGCTGCCCTGCGACCTGCTTCACGTAGCGCCGCAGGATTGGCGACAGGTAGGCGTCCACCACGGTCGTGTCGCCGCGCGCGACCAGCTTCATCATCGGGCTGACTTCGTGCGAAACCGAAACCTGCGGAAAGCCGATCGCGCGGGCGATCCCGGCGATGCGCCGCTCATGCTCGACGAAACGGTAGCCGTGCATCAGCACGATGGCGCACGAGCGAAAGCCTGCGTCGAACGCGGCCTGCAGTTCACTCGTCACCTGCGCCTCATCGAGCGGAAGGACCACGTCGCCGTGCGCACCCACGCGCTCGCACGCCTCGATCACGCGCGTGTACAGCAACTCCGGCAGCACGATGTGGCGATCGAAGATCCTTGGCCGGTTCTGGTAGGCGATGCGCAGGGCATCGCCGAAGCCCGAGGTAGTGACCAGCACGGTCGGCTCGCCCTTGCGTTCGAGCAGCGCGTTGGTCGCGACCGTGGTGCCCATCTTCACTGCGTCGATCCGCTCGACCGGAATCGGCTCGTCCTGCCGCAGTTCGAGCAGGTGCCGGATGCCGGCAATGGCAGCATCGCGATACTGCTCGGGGTTTTCCGACAGCAGCTTGTGCGTGACCAGGCTCCCGTCAGGGCTGCGCGCGACGATGTCGGTGAACGTGCCTCCGCGATCGATCCAGAATTGCCATCGGGTCATTTGCTTGTCCATTCGGCGCGGGCCACACCGCTCCAGAGCCAGTTCAGCAGGGTCACGACATCGAACACCGGGCGGCCGGTCGCCCGCGCAACCGCCGCCGCATAGGGTGGCATGTTGGTGCATTCGAGCACGATTGCGCCGACATCGGCGCGGCGCCGCACCAGGCGGCGCGCTGCTTCCACCACTTCCGCCTCGGCACGCGTGGTGTCGAGCGTGGGTTCGTCGTTCAGCAGCCGGGTGGCGAACTCCCCATCGCGGTCCACGCCCTCGATCGGCGTATCGGCCGCCGCACCTACAGCCGCCAGGTGCGCGTCGGTCAGCGCCGCAGCATCGATGGTGACGATCCCGCACCGTCGGCCGGCAGGCAGCAGTGGCGCAAGCCACGCGCATTGCAGCAGGCTCGACGTTGCGACCGGCGCCGGCAACGCAGCGGCCAGTTCGCGCTGATGCAACGCGAGGAATCCGCAACTGGTACCGATCGCGCACGCGCCTTCGCCGACCAGGGCCTGTGCCGAGGCGATGAAGCGATCCAGCAGTCCGACGGCATTGCCATGCACGACGCGCCGCGGAACGGCATCCTCGACCACGACGCGCCGCACCGGGAAGGCGAAAGTCTGCGGGTGGCCGATGTCGCCGGGCGGGCGCGGAAAGCGGGTCTGCAGCATCAGGATGCCGAGGAAGGGGGTCATTCGGTGGGCACGAACGCGAGCGGAAAGGGGGTCGAAAGCCGCCATCCTATTCGGTTCCGCCGCACCCCGGTTCGCACAAACCGCGATACGCCCTACACTTGCGCCCGCTGCTGATTAACCGAGGAGCCGCGATGAAGATGTTGTCCCACCTTGCCGCCGTCGCCCTGGCTGCGACGACTCTCACCGCCACCGCGCAGGTCAAATGGGATCTGCCGGCGGCCTATCCTGCGAACAACTACCACACCGAAAACCTGGTTCAGTTCGCCAACGACGTTGACAAGGCGACCGGTGGCAAGCTGAAGATCACCGTGCATCCGAATGCGTCCCTGTTCAAGGCGCCCGAGATCAAGCGCGCCGTGCAGGGCGGGCAGGCGCAGGTCGGCGAGATCCTGATGGTGAATTTCCAGAACGAGTGGCAGATCTGGGGTGCCGACGGGCTGCCGTTCGTCGCCGACAGCTACGACGAGGCCTGGAAGCTGTACCAGGTGCAGAAGCCGTTCCTGGAAAAGAAGCTGGCCGCCGACGGCATGATGCTGCTGTACACGGTGCCGTGGCCACCGCAGGGGATCTACTCCAAGAAACCCCTGAACTCGGCCGCCGACCTGAAGGGCATCAAATGGCGCGCGTACAGCCCGTCGACCGCGCGCATCGCTGAGCTGCTCGGCGCGCAGCCGGTCACCGTGCAGGCTGCAGAGCTTTCGCAGGCGATGGCCACCGGCGTAGTCGAAAGCTACATGTCGTCGGGTTCGACCGGATATGACACCAAGACCTTCGAGTACCTGAAATACTGGTACGACACGCAGGCCTGGCTGCCGAAGAACGCAGTGCTGATGAACAGGAAGGCGTTCGAGGCCCTCGACAAGGCGAGCCAGGACGCGGTGCTTAAGGCAGCGGCGGATGCGGAAAAGCGCGGCTGGGAGCTGTCGAAGCGCAAGAACACCGAGTACATCGAACTGCTGAAGAAGAACGGCGAGACGATCCTGCCGCCGTCGCCGCAGCTTAAGTCAGACCTAAAGAAGGTCGGCGACGTGATGCTGCAGGAGTGGCTGAAGAAGGCGGGGCCCGAAGGCCAGGCACTGATCGACGCATATCAAAAGAAGTGATCGCTTCACGCTGACGCGCGCCGGCGATGCGCAGAACTCTCGACGCGCTGTACGACGGCGCCGCATGGTTGGCCGCGCTCCTGATGATCGGCGTGCTGTTGATGGTGCTGACGTCGGTGGTCGGTCGGCTGATGGACGTCTACGTGCGGGGCACCGATGCCTACGCCGGCTACTGCATGGCGGGCGCGGGGTTTCTCGCGCTCGCTCACACGCTGAAGAAGAACGAACATATCCGCGTCACGCTGGTGCTCAACGCACTGCATGGCCGCAGCCGGCACGCGCTCGAGATCTGGGCGCTGACGGCCGCGGTGCTGCTGGCGGCATTGTTCGCATCGTTCTCGGTGCGCCTGGCGTACCAGTCGTGGACCTTCAACGACGTATCGACCGGCAACGACGCCACGCCGCTGTGGATTCCGCAGATGGCGATGGCGCTCGGCGCCGTCGTTCTGCTGATCGCCTTCATCGATGAATGGGTGCTTGAACTGCGCGGCAGGCGTCGTCAGGCCGGGTCCGACGAGGCGCTCCACAATGAGTGACTTCGTCATTACGGCGCTGCTGATCGTCGCATTGTTTGCGCTGCTGGGCAGCGGCGTGTGGATCGGACTGACGCTGGCGGGAGTCGCGTGGATCGGCATGCAGCTCTTTTCGAGCCGCCCCGCCGGCGATGCGATGGCGGTGACGATCTGGGGCTCCGCGTCGAGCTGGACGCTGACCGCGCTGCCGCTCTTCATCTGCATGGGTGAGATCCTGTTCCGGACCAAGCTTTCCGAGAGCATGTTCCGCGGCCTGGCACCGTGGGTCAGCGGAATCCCGGGCCGGCTGCTGCACACGAACGTGATCGGCTGCACGATCTTCGCAGCGGTGTCCGGCTCGTCTGCCGCCACTTGCGCGACGATCGGCAAGATGACACTGCCCGAACTGGGCAAGCGCGGTTACCCGGACGATCAAGTGATCGGATCGCTGGCCGGCGCCGGCACGCTCGGCCTGCTGATCCCGCCGTCAATCATCATGATCGTCTACGGCGTCACGGCGGATGTCTCGATCGCCAAGCTCTTCATCGCCGGCCTCCTTCCCGGGCTCATGCTGGCCGGGCTGTTCAGCGGCTTCCTCGTTGTGTGGGCCCTTCTGAACCCGGAGAAGGTACCGAAACCGGACGCGGCGCAGACGCTCGCGCAGAAGTTCCATGAGTCGCGGCACCTGATTCCGGTGGTGCTGCTGATCCTGGCCGTGCTGGGGTCGATTTACGCCGGCATCGCGACCGCGACCGAAGCGGCCGCGGTCGGCGTGGTGGGTTCGCTGCTGCTCTCGCTGGTGCAGGGATCGCTGAACCGGCAGACCTTCATGCAGGCACTGATGGGCGCAACGCGCTTGTACTGCATGATCGCGTTGATTCTCTCGGGCGCGGCGTTTCTGACGCTGAGCATGGGTTATATCGGGCTGCCGCGCCATCTCGCCGAGTACATCGCCTCGCTCGGCCTGTCGCCCGCGCACCTGCTGATCGCGCTGACGCTGTTCTACGTCCTGCTCGGCTGCTTCCTCGACGGCATCTCGATGGTCGTGCTGACCATGGGCGTCCTGCTGCCGACCGTGCAGGCGGCCGGGATCGACCTGATCTGGTTCGGCATCTTCGTCGTGCTGGTGGTGGAGATGGCGCAGATCACGCCGCCGGTCGGATTCAATCTTTTCGTGCTGCAGGGAATGACCAAGCGCGAGATCGGCTACATCGCGCGCGTGACGCTGCCCTTCTTCCTCCTGATGGTGGCGGCAGTTCTCCTGATTTACGTCTTTCCGCAGGTGGTCACCTATCTGCCGAGCCAGATGAAGCTGTAGCCGTTGCGGGGCGGCTAGAATCCGCGCCGCCCGCGTCATCCCGCACGAATGCACGTCGCCGTCATCGGCGCCGGAATCATCGGCGTCACTTCCGCCTATTACCTGCGCCAGCAGGGCTTCGAGGTCACGGTCATCGAGCGCAATCCCGGCGTCGCACAGGAGACGAGCTTTGCCAATGCCGGCGTGATCGCTCCCGGCTACATCGCGCCGTGGGCACAACCAGGCATGCCAGCCAAGCTGCTGCAATACCTTTTCAAGGGCGATGCGCCAGTCGTGTTCCGCCCCCGCTTCGATCTCGCGCAATGGCGCTGGCTGGCGCGCTGGCTATCCGAGTGCCGCCTCGAGCGCTTTCGACGCAACAAGGCACGCATGCAGCGGCTGGCTTTCTACAGCCGTGATTGCCTGCATGCGCTGCGCCAGCGCCATGGCGTCGAATACGAGCAGACGCAGGGCTACCTGCAGTTGTTCCGCACCGAGCGCGAAGTCGAGCGCAGCGCACCGGCGCGCGCGCTGCTGAAGGAAGCGGGCGTGCTGCACGTTCTGTTGAGCGGCGCGGACTGCCGCCGCCTGGAACCGTCGCTGGTGGAGGGAACCCCGCTCGCCGCCGGACTGCACCTGCCTGAGGACGAAACCGGCAACTGCGCCTATTTCGCCAGGCGGCTGAAGGACATCTGCGCCGAACAGGGAGTGCGGTTTCGGTTCGGCACCACGGTCGATCGCCTGGAGTTCGATCAGGGACGCATCGGGCGATTGCGGCTGGGCGAAGGGTCGATGCAAGCCGACGCCGTGGTGCTCGCGGCCGGCGTGGATAGCGTGCGACTGCTGCGCCCGCTGGGCATCCGGTTGCCGCTCTTTCCGGTGAAGGGCTACGCAGCCACCGCGGCGATCACGCGGGCGGAAAGTGCGCCGATGATCTCGGTGATGGACGAAGCGTACAAGGTTGCGGTCACGCGGATGGGCAACCGTCTGCGCATCGCGGGCACCGCCGAGATCGGGTCGCACGAGTTGAAGCTGCGCGATTCGGCACTCGGCACGCTGCTGCGCGTGGCACGCGACTGGTTCCCGGGCGCGGCCGCCTATCGCCAGGCTCAATTCTGGGTCGGCGCGCGGCCGATGCTCCCCGACGGGCCGCCGGTGCTCGGACCAACGCCGATTTCCAACCTGCACCTGAACCTCGGCCACGGATCCACTGGCTGGGCAATGGCATGCGGCTCCGGCCGGGTGATCGCCGATCTTGTCGCGCTCCGCAAACCCGACATCGACCTTGAGGGGTTGACGCTGGACAGGTACCTGCGGCGATCGACGTAACATCATGGATCATGGCCACGCGACTTTATTCGGTGCAGGCGCTGCGTCAGATCGAAGTCGCTGCGCAGGCAAACCTGCCGGCCGGCGAGCTGATGCGACGCGCAGGCGCGGCCGCGGCGAAGCTGATTCATGCGCAGCGCCAGGACGCCCGGACACTGATCGTCTGCGGGCCCGGCAACAATGGCGGCGACGGATACGTTTGCGCGGCGGAACTGAAGCAGCTCGGTCACCCGGTCACGCTCGTTGCGCTGGCACCGCCTTCGACGGCTGACGCCAGGGCGGCCGCGCAACGCTGGAACGAAGCCGGGGGCGCGGTCGTTCCCTCGCTTCCGAGTGCGGAGCACGACGTGATCGTCGATGCGATGTTCGGCATCGGCATGGCGCGCCCGCTGGGAGACGCATATCTGGATGCCGCGCGCTGGATGTCGTCACGGCGGCAGCACGTGCTGGCAATCGACGTGCCGAGCGGACTGGACGCCGATCGCGGTGCCTGGGTCGGCGATGTTCCGGGCGTACATGCTCATGCGACGCTGACCTTCCTGGGCGCCAAGCCCGGCCTGTTTACTCATGACGGTGTCGACGCCGCCGGAGTCGTGCACGTCGATGATCTCGGCATCGCATCTCCGGCCCCGGCCGGCGCGCTGCTGGAGCCGTCGGATTTCGCGCCGGTGCTGGCGCCGCGTCCGCGCAACTCGCACAAAGGCAGCTACGGCAACGTGCTCGTGGTCGGCGGCCATGTCGGCATGGTCGGCGCGGCACTGATCGCGGCGCGCGCCGCGCTGCGCCTGGGGGCCGGCCGCGTCTACGTCGACTGCATCGGCGCACCGGAGATGCGACTCGACCCGGCGCAGCCCGAGTTGATGTTCCGCCGCGGCGCGGACGTCGTTCCGGTCGACGCGCTGGTGATCGGCTGCGGACTCGGCGCCGATGCCGCCGCGGCGGCCGCGCTGCGCTTCGCCCTGCTGCAGCCGACCCCGCTCGTCATCGATGCGGATGCGCTCAACCTGATCGCGGCGGACACCGCGCTGCAGCGGACGCTGCGGGCGCACGGCCAGTCCTGCGTGCTGACGCCCCACCCGCTCGAAGCCGGCCGCTTGCTCGGGCTGAGCGCGCGCGAGATCCAGCAGGATCGCATTCGCGCCGCATGCATGCTGGCCGATCGGTTCTCATGCGGCGTGGTGCTGAAGGGTGCCGGCACGGTGATCGCCGGCGCGAGCGGCGACTACTGGATCAACCCGACCGGCTCACCCGCGCTCGCAACGGCCGGAACCGGGGACGCGCTGGCGGGAATGATCGGCGCCATGATCGCGCAGCAGATCACCCCGGCCGTCGCGGCGCGAGCCGCGGTGTGGCTGCATGGCGCGGCTGCCGACGAATTCAGCGACGAAATCGGGCTGACAGCCGCGGAGATCGCGCCGATTGCCGCCCGGATCCTGTCGCGCCTACGGCGCGGTACTGTCGGCGCGGATGCGTCCCGCGTGCAATTCGATGCGGCGGGCGCAGCGCGCCGCGATCTCCGCATCGTGGGTGACGAGCACCAGGGTTGAGCCGCGTTCGCGATTCAGTTCGAACATCAGTTCGATCACCGCTTCGCCGGTGTGCGCGTCGAGGCTGCCGGTCGGCTCGTCGGCCAGCAGCAGCGGCGGACGACTGACAAACGCACGTGCCAGCGCGACGCGCTGCTGCTCGCCACCGGACAGGTGCTTCGGATAGTGCGACAGGCGCTCGCCCAATCCGACGCGAGCGAGCAGTGCCCTTGCCGCGGCGACCGGATCAGCCCCGTCGGGGGAGCGGCCGGACAGTTCGAGCGGCAGCAGGACATTCTCGAGCGCGGTCAGGTGCGGCAGCAGCTGAAACGACTGGAACACGAAGCCGATCTTCTCGCCGCGCACGCGTGCGCGCGCGTCCTCGTCGCGGGCGAACAGATCCTCGCCGAACAGCTTCACCGTGCCGCGCGTCGGCACATCGAGACCCGCGAGCAGCCCAAGAAGGGTCGACTTGCCCGATCCGGACGCCCCGACGATGGCGATCGTCTCGCCGGCGGCGATCGACAGGTTGATATCATCCAGGATCGTCAGGCTGCCCGTCGCGTCCTGCACGATCTTGGTCAGCCCGCTGACCGCCAGCGCGTTATTTCCGGTCTGCATCGCGCAGCAATTCCCGCATGAGTCGAACTGGTTTCGTAGCGCTTCGCGCGATCGTCGCAATCGCGGCGTTGATTCTTTGCTCGATCGGCGCCGCTGCGCCGCGCCCGGTCGTTCTGGTCCTGGGAGACAGCCTGTCGGCCGAATATGGATTGCCGCGCGATTCCGGCTGGGTGAAGCTGTTGGCCGATCGGCTGGCGTCTGCCGCCGGAGGTGGTGGCAAGTATAGCGTCGTGAATGCCAGCATCAGCGGCGAAACCACCAGCGGCGGCCGCACCCGACTACCCGCGCTGCTGAAAGAGCATGCGCCGTCGGTCGTTGTGATCGAACTCGGCGGCAACGATGGCCTGCGCGGCCTGCCGCTCGCCGTATTGCGCGACAACCTGCAGGCGATGATCGCCGGGTGCCGGGCCGCCGGCGCGCGCGTGCTGCTGATCGGCATGGACATTCCGCCCAACTACGGAGCCGAATATGCGGACCGCTTCGCCCGCACCTTCAACGAGGTTGCGCGCGCGCAAAAGGTCGCACTCGTCCCGTTCCTGCTGGAGGGATTTGCCGACCAGCTGGAATACTTCCAGGCCGACCGCATCCATCCGAATGAGAACGCGCAGCGGCGCATGCTCGACAACGTATGGCCGGTGCTGCGTCCGTTGCTTGCGCTTCCGGCGGGAAGGCACTGACATGGATCGCAGCGTGATCTTCTGCGATGAGGCGCTCCAACGGCTCGACCAGTTCGACGCGGTGATCGACGTGCGCAGCGAGTCGGAGTACGCGGAAGATCACATTCCGGGCGCGATCAACTGTCCGGTGCTCGATGACGAGCAACGCGCGCAGATCGGGACCCAGTACAAGCAGGAGTCGGCGTTCGCGGCGCGGCGGCGCGGCGCCGTGCTGGTCGCACGCAACATTGCGCGTCATCTGGAAGTCTCGTTCGCGAGCAAGCCACGCGAATGGAAACCGCTCGTGTACTGCTGGCGTGGGGGGCAGCGCAGCGGTGCGCTGACCCACGTGATGACGCGCATCGGGTGGCATACGCGGCAACTCGATGGTGGCTACCGCGCCTATCGGCGTGCGGTGGTGCAGGCGCTGAGCGAGCTGCCGGCGCATTTCGATTTGCGCGTGATCTGCGGCACCACCGGCAGCGGGAAGAGCCGCCTGCTGCGTGCGCTCGAACGCGAGGACTGCCAGGTGCTCGACCTCGAGGACCTCGCCCACCATCGCGGCTCGGTGCTGGGTGGACTGCCGGAGCAACCGCAGCCCTCGCAGAAAAAGTTCGAGACGAGGATCTGGTGGCGGTTGCGCGGATTCGATCCAGGCCGCCCCGTGTTCGTCGAATCGGAGAGCCGCAAGGTCGGCGACCTGCGCGTGCCCGACGCCCTGATCGAACGGATGCGCGGCAGCGCCTGCCTGCGCGTTGAACTGCCGCTCGCGGAGCGGATCCGCCTGCTGCGCGAAGAATATCCGCATCTGGAGCGCGATCGGGGCATGCTTTTCCGCCAGCTCGATTGCCTGGCCCCTCACCACGGGGCGGAGAAGGTTCGCACCTGGAAGGAACTTGCGGCGAATGACGCCTGGGAGCAACTGGTCGAGCGCCTGCTGCTCGACCACTACGACCCGGTCTACCTGCGGTCGATCGGAAGAAACTTCGCGCGCGTCGCCGATGCGCCGGTGATCAGTCCGGCCAGCGCCGCGCAAGCCGATTTCGCCCGACTGGCGCGCGAAATCGCGGGCACGTAGTTATTTCTTCGCTTCCGAGGCCGTTGTGTCGGCCGGCCTCTCGTCGGCTGCGCTTTCGCCGTCAGCCTGCACCAGCTTCAGGTCCGACTTCAGAACCTCCGCCTTGAACTTCGTCTTAAGCGCGCCCAGGTAGGCAAGATCATCGGCCGCACCGGCCTGCTGCTTGAGGGCGCGCGCAATCGCCGCGCGCTGCTGCGCATTGGCGGTGTCCGGCATCTTCGCGTCCAGCACGCGGAACACGCCGTACGCGCCCCCGTCGAGGTCCGCACCGACGTAGGCCGGCAGTTTTTCAGCCGGCACGCGCATGACCGCGTTCAGCGCCGACGGCGGAAGACCCTGCGGCTGGGCGCGCGATACCGTCAGGGGCGGCGCGAAACCCGTGTCGCTCGGCGACTGGCGCAATGCGTCCAGCGCCTTCTGAGCCGCTTCGCGCGCGAGTCGCGACGCTTCCTGGCGTTCGACACGAACCTTGATTGCATCGCGGACCTCGGCCAGCGGCCGCAGCGCAGCAGGATGATGTTCGACCACGCGTGCCGAAACAAACGTGTTCGGCGCCACCTCGATCGCCTCGGTGTTGCGTTTCTTGTTGATGCTGTCGTCGGAGAACAGCGCCCGCACCACGCGCGGCGTGAAGATCTGCGGTGCGCCGGGCCGCGCCGGCAGCCCGTCGCGTGTCACGCGGTCCGCGGTCTGCACGGCGAGCTTCAGCTTGTCGGCCACCGGCTTGAGGCTGTCCGACTGCTCATAGACCGTGTTGGTGAACTGCTCGACGGCTTCGGCGAATTTCTTCTGCGCCTGCTGGCGGCGATAGTCCTTTTCGATCTCCGCCTTCACCTGCTCGAACGGCTTGACCTGCGCCGGCTTGATCCCCGTCACGCGGATGATGTGGAAGCCGAAATCGGATTCGACCACGTCGCTGATCTCGCCCTCCTTCAGTTTGAATGCCGCGTCTTCGAACGGCTTGACCATCATTCCGCGTCCGAAGAATCCGAGATCACCGCCGTTGGCGGCCGAGCCGGAATCCTTCGAGTACTCCTTCGCCAGCTGGGCAAACGAGTTCGGATTCGCGCGCAGCTTGGCCAGCAGCTCCTCGGCAAGCTTCTTCGCGCCGGCCTTGTCCTTTGCGCTGCCGCCCTCTCCCGCCGTCAGCAGGATGTGGCTGGCACGCCGCTGCTCGGGCTCGCCGAAACGCGCCTGATTCTGCTGGTAATACGCCCTGACATCCGCCTCGGACACGGGGATCTGGTTTGCCACGTCGTCGAGCGAGAGGACGACGTAATCCGCCTTCACGCTTTCGGGTATCTCGAACTGGGTCCGGTTGGTCTGGTAATAGTTGTTGATGGCCTCGTCGGTCACCGCAACTTTCGCCGCGAAATCCTCCGGCTTGAAGCGCAGCACACGGACGTCGCGCTGCTCCTCCCCGAGGCGATTCACGCGCTCCAGCACGGTCTTCGGCACGAGCGCCGACTGTCCGACCGCCTGCAGCAGCGTCTGCCGCACGACGTCGTCGCGCACGCGCTGTTCGAACACGAATTCGTTCATCCCCTGTGCGGCCAGCAGTGTCTTGTACCGGTCATAGGAGAACTTGCCGTCCTGCTGGAATGCCGGCACCGCCGCAATCACCTCGCGCAGGCGCGCCTCGCTGATCATGACGCCATCGCGCGCCGCTTCCTGTGCCAGCGCGCGTTCTGCCAGCAGCGAATCGAGAATCGCCGCGCGCGCGGCGGGCGAGTCGGCGATCTTCGGATCGAAATTCGCACCGAGCGCCTGGCGCAATTGTTCGACCCGCTCGCGATGCGCGGCTTCGAACTGTTGCGCCGAAATCTTCTCGCCGCCGATCGTCGCGATCGAGTTGTCGGCGGAAACGAAGCGATTCCAGCTGTAGACGCCGGTGATCACGAAGGACGGGAACACCAGCACAACCAGGAAGAACATCAACCAGCGTCGATGCGAGCGAACCGATTCAAACATCTTCAGGACCTATTCATCATGGCCGCAGCCGGCACGCCACCGGCAGGGACCGGGTTACCGCGCAAACAAAAAAGGCGAACTTGCGTTCGCCTTTATGGTGTTGGCGGAGTGGACGGGACTCGAACCCGCGACCCCCGGCGTGACAGGCCGGTATTCTAACCAACTGAACTACCACTCCCGGTCGCAAACTGTCTGGACGGCAGCGACCTTGACAGCCGGTTGGTGGGTGCTGAGAGGCTCGAACTCCCGACCTACGCCTTGTAAGGGCGCCGCTCTACCAACTGAGCTAAGCACCCTGATATTTCTGCGCAAACAAACTGTCAGGGCCGGCGCTGCAAAGGGCGTCAGTTTACCGCATCCTTCAGGTCCTTGCCGGGGCGGAACTTCGGAACCTTGGCGGCCTTGATCTTGATCGCCGCGCCGGTGCGCGGGTTGCGGCCGGTGCGCGCAGCGCGCTTGCCGACCATGAAGGTTCCGAACCCCACCAGCGTGACGGAGTTGCCCTTCTTGAGCGCTACGCGAATGCCTCCGACCAATGCCTCGAGCGCACGTCCGGCAGCAGCTTTGGAGATATCGGCTTGCTTGGCGATGTGCTCGATCAGTTCCGTCTTGTTCACTTTACCCCCTCGTTGGGTTGCGATTTTTTCGTGCCGTCCTTTATCAGCTTCTTCTTCGGCGTGCGCCGATTCGCACTGATCGGATTTCAGTCACAGAAGCAATGTATTCAACCGCGCGCCAATGTGAGTGTCAAGCCAATCCCGAGCGATGCTGCGAAAGCGTCAAAAAAAAGCGCGGACACGATCCGCGCGTTTACGTAGGAAGACTCAGTGCTTGACGACCTCTCCCGCTCCGCCCGCCGGCGCCGGTGTCGCAGGCGCGACCGACGCCGCAGCGGCCTCCTCGTCGGTCAGCGGCGCGGGCTGGCGCTGTAGCGCGATCTCCAGCACGCGATCGATCCACTTCACCGGAACGATCTCCAGCCGATTCTTGACGTTATCCGGTATCTCCGCGAGATCCTTGACGTTTTCCTCCGGGATCAGCACGGTCTTGATACCGCCGCGGTGTGCGGCCAGCAGCTTTTCTTTCAGACCGCCGATCGCCAACACCTCGCCCCGCAGCGTGATTTCGCCCGTCATCGCCACGTCGGGCCGCACCGGAATCCCCGTCAGCGTCGAGACGAACGCCGTCGTCATGGCAATGCCGGCACTCGGCCCGTCTTTCGGGGTCGCGCCTTCCGGCAGGTGGATGTGAATGTCGCTCTTCTCGAACACCTCGTCCTTGATGCCGAGCCGGCGGGCGCGGCTGCGCACGACCGAGCGTGCCGCCTCGACCGATTCCTTCATCACGTCGCCCAGCGATCCGGTACGGATGATGTTGCCCTTGCCGGGCATCTGCGCCGCTTCGATCGTCAACAATTCGCCGCCGACCTCGGTCCAGGCCAGCCCGGTGACCTGGCCAACCTGCGCCTCCTTCTCGGCCATGCCGAACGTGTACCGGCGCACACCGAGGAACTTGTCGAGGTTGCGCGGGGTGACCTTGACCTTGCCGCCGTTTTCCTTCAGCAGCGCGTTCTTGACCACCTTGCGGCAGATCTTCGACAGTTCGCGCTCGAGCGCGCGCACGCCTGCCTCGCGCGAGTAGTAGCGGATGATGTCGCGCACCGCCGTTTCGGAGACATCCAGCTCGTCCCTCTTCACGCCGTTGTTCTTCATCTGCTTCGGCAGCAGGTAGCGCAGCGCGATGTTGGTCTTTTCATCCTCCGTGTATCCGGACAGACGGATCACCTCCATCCGGTCCAGCAACGGCGGCGGAATGTTCATCGTGTTGGCAGTTGCCACGAACATCACGTCCGACAGGTCGTAATCCACCTCGACGTAGTGATCGACAAAGGTGTGGTTCTGCTCCGGATCCAGCACCTCCAGCAGCGCCGACGAAGGATCGCCGCGGAAGTCCTGCCCCATCTTGTCGACTTCATCGAGCAGGAACAGCGGATTGCGAACGCCGATCTTGGCCAGGTTCTGCAGGATCTTGCCGGGCATCGAGCCGATGTACGTGCGCCGGTGGCCGCGGATTTCCGCCTCGTCGCGGACACCGCCGAGCGCCATGCGAACGAACTTGCGGTTCGTCGAGCGCGCGATCGACTGCCCGAGCGAGGTCTTGCCCACGCCCGGAGGTCCGACCAGGCACAGGATCGGCGCCTTCAGGCGATCGACGCGCTGCTGCACGGCCAGGTACTCGAGGATGCGTTCCTTGACCTTGTCCAGTCCGTAGTGATCCTCGTCCAGCACCTTCTGCGCGTTGGTCAGGTCGTTGTTGATCTTGCTCTTCTTCTTCCACGGCAGGTTGACCAGGGTGTCGATGTAATTGCGCACCACGGTCGCTTCGGCCGACATCGGGGACATCAGCTTGAGCTTCTTCAACTCCGCTTCGGCCTTCTGCCGCGCCTGCTTGGACATGCGCGCAGCCTTGATCTTCTTGTCGAGGTCCTCTAGATCGGCGCCTTCCTCGCCCTCGCCGAGTTCCTTCTGGATCGCCTTGACCTGTTCGTTCAGGTAGTACTCGCGCTGGCTCTTTTCCATCTGCCGCTTCACGCGGCCGCGAATGCGCTTTTCCACCTGCAGGATGTCGATCTCGGTCTCGAGCTGGGCGAGCAGGTGCTCAAGGCGCTCGGCCAGACTCGACATCTCCAGGATCTTCTGCTTCTGTTCGATCTTCAGCGGCAGGTGGGCTGCGATCGTGTCGGCCAGTCGCCCCGCCTCGTCGATGCCGGCGATCGAGGTCAGTATCTCCGCCGGGATCTTTTTGTTCAGTTTCACGTACTGGTCGAACTGCGCGACGATCGCCCGCCGCAGCGCTTCCAGTTCCGGGCTGATCGAGGTCTCCGGCGCAATCGGCGTCAGCTCGCACGTGTAATGCGTCTGCGCGTCGCGGATTTCGTGAATGTGGGCGCGCTGCGCGCCTTCGACCAGCACCTTCATCGTGCCGTCCGGGAGTTTCAGCATCTGCAGGATGTTCGCGATGCAGCCGATCGAGTAAATGTCCTCGGCCGACGGCTCATCCTTGGCAGCGTTCTTCTGCGCCACCAGCATGATGCTCTTGCCGGATTCCATCGCGGTCTCGAGCGCCTTGATGGACTTCGGCCGCCCCACGAAGAGCGGAATGACCATATGCGGAAAGACCACCACATCGCGCAACGGCAGCAGCGGCAGAGCGGTAAGTTCAGCAGGAAGCAGGGAAGTCGACATGTGGGGTCCTGAAGGCAGTCATGCCCGGCAAATGCGGCCGCCCGCCCTAAAAGCAAGGGTGGCGGCATCGACGAGGCCAATCTAGCACGCCCGCAGCGCAGAAAGCCGCCAAAGCGCAGGGTAATTGCCGGTCAGCGCCGCGCGGTAGTCACGCCGCGGCGGCCGGCTCAGCGCGGTGCGCCCGCGACCTTCGGCTGTTCGGAGTAGATCAGGATCGGCCGCCCGCCGGCGATGGCGTTTTCGTCGATCACGACCTTGACGACGTTCTGCATCCCCGGAAGGTCGTACATCACGTCGAGCAGCACGGCCTCGACGATCGAGCGCAGCCCGCGCGCTCCAGTGCGGCGCTTCAGGGCCTTCTTCGCGATCGCCTGCAATGCATCGGGGCGCACCTCGAGCTCTACCCCCTCCATGTCGAGCAGGCGCCGGAACTGCTTGATCAGCGCATTCTTCGGTTCAACGAGGATTTCGACCAGCGCCTTCTCGCTCAGTTCATCGAGCGTCGCGACCACGGGAAGCCGGCCCACCAGCTCGGGAATCAGACCGAACTTGATCAGGTCTTCCGGCTCGACTTCCCGCAGCAGGTCACCGACCGGCCGATCGCGCGGACTCGTCACTTCGGCGCCGAACCCGATTCCGCTCCTGTCCGAGCGGTTGCGGATTATCTTCTCCAGACCGTCGAACGCGCCGCCGCAGACGAACAGAATGTTGGTCGTGTCGATCTGCACGAAGTCCTGGTTCGGATGCTTGCGCCCGCCCTGCGGCGGCACGCTGGCGATCGTGCCCTCGATCAGCTTCAGCAGCGCCTGCTGCACGCCTTCGCCCGACACGTCGCGCGTGATCGAAGGGTTGTCGCTCTTGCGCGAGATCTTGTCGATCTCGTCGATGTAGACGATGCCGGTCTGCGCCTTCTCGACGTCGTAGTCGCACTTCTGCAGCAGTTTCTGGATGATGTTCTCGACGTCCTCGCCGACATAGCCGGCTTCGGTCAGCGTCGTGGCATCGGCAATCGTGAACGGCACATTGAGCAGCCGCGCCAGCGTCTCCGCCAGCAGCGTCTTGCCGGAGCCGGTCGGGCCGACCAGCAGGATGTTCGACTTCGACAGCTCGACCTCGTCATTGCGGGTACGGCTCTCGACGCGCTTGTAGTGGTTGTAGACCGCCACCGCCAAGGTGCGCTTAGCCCGCGCCTGGCCCACGACGTATTGGTCGAGCGCCTCCATGATCTC
>JBLMYK010000188.1:0-14127 GCA_050258235.1 Gemmatimonadota bacterium
ACGCCGCCGGCCTGCTGCGCGGGCTCGCCGCCGGCGCGATCAGCGTGCTGGCGGCGGTGTACCTGGCGAAGCGCGGCTTTCCCGACGCCGAGATCGGCATCGTGCTCAGCGCGGGGCTGGCCGGCGTGCTGGCCGGCACCGTCTACGGCACCTACTTCGCGGACCGCGTCGGACGGCGGCGCAGCCTGGTGCTGCTGGCGGCGCTGGCGGCAGCGGGCGGCCTGGCGTTCGCATGGGCCGACTCGCTGTGGTCCGCACTCGCGGCGGCGTTCTTCGGCATGGTCAGCGCGCAGGGCACCGACCGCGGCGCCGCACAGGCGCTCGAGCAGGCCATCCTGCCCGGCATCGTCGGCGAGCGGCAGCGCACGCGCGCATTCGCCTGGTACAACGCGCTGCAGGATGCGGGTGGCGCGGCCGGCGCGCTGCTGGCGGCGCTGCCGGCGATCCTGCGCGACGGGCTGGCGCTTCCCGAGGTCCGCGCATACGAGTCGACCATATTCGCGTACGGCGCATTGTTCGTCGCGGTCGGGCTGCTGTATGCGCGCCTGTCGCCTGCGGCCGAATGTGCAACCGATAAGGCCACCGGTGCGACGCCGACGCACGCGCCGAGCGCAAGGCGCGCCGTGTATCGCTTCTCTGCGCTGTCGGCGCTCGATTCGCTCGGCGGCGGCTTCATCGGCTCGGCGCTGATCGCCTACTACCTGTATGCGCGCTTCGGCGTCGGCGAGGGCGCGCTCGCGCTGCTGTTCGCCGCGGCGCGCGTGATGAACGTGCTGTCGCATTTCGGCGCCGCGTGGATTGCCGGACGCATCGGGCTCGTCAACACGATGGTGTTCACGCACATCCCGTCGAGCCTGCTGCTGCTGACGCTGCCGATCGCGCCGAGCTTCACGGTGGCGGCGGGGCTCTTCGTCCTGCGCGAGGGGCTGACCGAGATGGACGTGCCGACGCGGCAGTCGTACCTGATGGCGATCGTGCCGGCGCATGAGCGTTCCTGGGCGGCGGGCCTGTCGCAGCTCGCGCGCGCCGCCGGTCGCATGATCGCGCCCGCGTTCGCCGGCGCGGCGATGCAGGCCGGGGCATTGTGGCTGCCGCTCGCGGCCGGCGCGACGATCAAGATCGGCTACGACCTGCTGCTGTGGCGCGCATTCCGGCGCATCAAGCCGCCGGAGGAGATGTAGCCGGATTGAGCTTCGCCAACACGGCGCCGGCGCACTTCGGGCACATTGAATCCACCGCTTCGTCACGGACGGCACGAAGATGAAACATGCACCGTGGATGGTTGTGGTGCTGGCACTCGGCACCGCGCAGGCGCAGGTGGTCGACTACAAGGTCGAAGGCGACGGCATCCCGAAGTCGCTGACGGGCGCGCCGGGCAGCGCTGCGCGCGGCAAGAGCCTGCTGATGAAGCGCGAAGCGGCCAACTGCCTGAGTTGCCATTCGATCAACGACAAGGACCTGCGCCCGGGCGGCTCGCGCGGCCCGGCGCTCGACGGTGTCGGCGCGCAGCTGACGGCAGCGCAGCTGCGGTTGTCGGTGGTCGACTACTCGCGCATCTCGCGCGACGCCACCATGCCGAGCTTCCACAAGGCGGGGCGCGGGTCCGACAAGGACGCACCGATCCTGACCGCGCAGGAGATCGAGGACGTGGTCGCTTTTCTCGCTACGCTCCGGTACAACAAGTAGCCGGGCGGCGCCGCGGCGCTGCCACGATTGCGGGACGACGCGCGGACGAGGTCCGTGCAGCGCGGGAACGAAACCGCGTTTTGCCGGCCCAATCCCTATAACGACGACAGGGGGACGCCATGGAAGAGGAGCGCAGTTACGTCGGGTGGATTGCGGGCGGCGCGATCGTGGTCGCCGTGGCAGCATTCATCGGCTACAACCTGTGGCAGAAGCGCGCTGCCGAGGGGCCTGCGACGGCGCCGCCGGCCGAGGCCCCGGCGACCGCGCCTGCGCCGGCCACCGCGACCACACCCCCGATCCAGCACCCGCTGCCGACGACCGAGACCGAAACCGAGCCGCTGCCGCCGCTGGCGCAGAGCGACGCGCTGCTGACGGACGCGCTGACGCGCCTGCTGGGCAAGAAGAGCCTGGGCGAGTACATGCACGTCGACGGTATCGTGCGCCGCATCGTCGCCACGATCGACAACCTGCCGCGCGCGCGCGTGTCGAGCAAGATCATGATCGCCAAGCCGGTGCCCGGCCAGTTCCTGGTCGATCGCCAGGGCGACGACACGGTGCTCGCCCCCAGCAATGCCGAGCGCTACTCGCGCTACGTGCAGCTGATGGATTCGATCGACAGCAAGCGCGCGGTGGCGGTGTACCTGCGGCTGTATCCGCTGTTCCAGCGCGCGTACGAAGAGCTCGGCTATCCGAATGCCTACTTCAACGACCGCCTGATCCAGGTGATCGACGACCTGCTCGCCGCCCCGGACGTGCAGGGGCCGATCAAGCTGATGCAGCCGAAGGTGCGCTACGAGTACGCCGACCCCGGCCTCGAATCGCTGTCTGCCGGCCAGAAGATCATGCTGCGGATGGGCGCCGACAATGCCGCGCGCGTGAAGGCGAAGCTGCGCGAACTGCGCGGCGAACTGACCAGCCTGCCGAAACAGCAACCGGCCGCCACCCCCACCTACTGAGTTGACGCGCCCGGGCCAGCGGTCGGTTGCCCGGCGCGCGTGCTGCTGTCGGCGAAGTCGCGCGATACGAGCGAGCCGGCGATCGCCGGCTGAAGCGTGACGACCTGCGCCGAACTCCGCGTACCGCGTTGACGCAATCGGATGATCCGTCAGCGACCGACGATGCGCATCAGTGCAGCTTGCGTGCTACAAAACTGCGCCTTGCGCAACGGCCGCCGCTCCGCGACGGCCTCTGCGCAAGTGCCGGACTGCGCCGATGACGAAGCGCCAGCCGGCGGGTCGTGACAAGACCAACAAAAGGGAGGCAGTCCATGAAACGCATCACCGCACTCGCATCGGGCACCCTGTTGCCTTTTTTCGCCGCTGCGCTGCTTTCCGGCAATGCCGGCGCCCAGCAGAAGGCGCTGAAAGACCAGATCGTCGGCACCTGGAGCTATGTGGCCGTCGACGTCGTGCACCCGGATGGCCAACGGGTGCCGCTCTACGGTCCGAACCCGCAGGGGGTGGCGACCTTCGACAGCGACGGCCACTACATGCTGCTGACCGCACGTGCCGGGCTGCCGAAATTCGCATCGAAGGATCGCGCACAGGGCACTCCGGAGGAATACAAGGCCGTCGTGCAGGGATCGATCGCCCACTTCGGCCGCTACACGGTGAACGAGGCCGACCGCACGATCACGTTCCACATCGAAACCAGCACGTTTCCCAACTGGAACGGCACCGAGCAGAAGCGCCCGTTCACGCTGGATGGCGAACAGCTGACGTGGCGCACCCCGGCTTCGTCCGGCGGTGGCGTGGCCGAGGTGGTGCTGAAACGCGCCAGGTAGGCGGGCGGCGGGCGCGGCTCCGCTGCGGAGCCGCGCCGCGTCACCACGGCACTTCGCGTTCCGGCGTCGCGCCGATCTTGTGGATCGACAGGTCGGCGCCGTTGAATTCCTCTTCGGGTGAAAGGCGCAGCCCGAGCACCTGCTTGATCGCGCCGTAGACCGCGAAGCCGCCGATCAGGGCGACCGCGATGCCGAGCGCGGTGCCGATGAACTGCGACGCGAAGCTGACGCCGCCCAGCCCGCCGAGCGCGTGCGTGCCGAAGATGCCGGCCGCGATCCCGCCCCACGCGCCGCACAAACCGTGCAGCGGCCAGACGCCGAGCACGTCGTCGATCTTCCAGCGGTTCTGCGTCAAGGTGAACAGGTACACGAACAACGCGCCGGCCACCGCGCCGGTGACGAGCGCTCCGACCGGATGCATCAGGTCGGAACCGGCGCAGATCGCGACCAGGCCCGCGAGCGGGCCGTTGTGAACGAAGCCCGGGTCGTTGCGGCCGGCGGCCAGCGCGGTCAGCGTGCCGCCCACCATCGCCATCAGCGAATTGATCGCGACCAGCCCCGAGATCTTGTCGATCGTCTGCGCGCTCATCACGTTGAACCCGAACCAGCCGACCGTCAGCACCCACGCGCCGAGCGCGAGAAAGGGGATCGACGACGGCGGATGGGCGGAGATTGCCCCCTCGCGCGTGTAGCGGCCGCGCCGCGCGCCGAGCAGCAGCACCGCGGCCAGTCCGATCCAGCCGCCCATCGCATGCACCACCACGCTGCCGGCGAAGTCGTGGAACTCGGCGCCGAAGTGCGCTTTCAGCCACCCCTGCACGCCGAAGTTCTGGTTCCACGCGATGCCCTCGAAGAACGGGTAGACGAGCCCGACCAGCAGCGCGGTCGCGGCCAGCTGCGCGTTGAACTTGGCGCGCTCGGCGATGCCGCCGGACACGATCGCCGGAATCGCGGCCGCGAACGTCAGCAGGAAGAAGAACTTGACCAGCTCGTAGCCATTCCTGGCGGCGAGCGATTCGGCGCCGCTGAAGAACTGCACGCCGTACGCGATGCTGTAGCCGACGAAGAAGTAGGCGAGCGTGGACATCGAGAAGTCGGTCAGGATCTTCACCAGCGCATTGACCTGGTTCTTCTTGCGCACGGTGCCGAGCTCGAGGAACGCGAAGCCGGCGTGCATCGCGAGAATCAGGATGGCGCCGAGCAGGATGAACAGCACGTCGGCCGATGTCTTCAGCGATTCCATGGATCCCCCCGGATCTTGCGTCGTTGTGCGGCTGCGGGCATGCGTGTCGGGCGCCCGCCCGGGAGCGGATTATGCGGGCAATCGGCCGCGCGGATCGGCTGCGACGGCGGGGTCAGACGGCCGTGCGGAAGCCGGCGAAGATGTCGCAGCGCTCGGGCAGCGCGAAGTTGCGGTAGCGCGCGTGATGCATGCGCGCGTGCGTGATGAAGCTGCCGCCGCGCAGTTCGCGATGGGTGTGGAACCACGGCGCCGAGTAGTCCGCGTACGGGCCGGGCTCGAATCCCGGATAAGGCACGAACGGATCGGACGTCCATTCCCACACCGTGCCGCCCCAGTCGATGCGGCCCTCGACCGCAGCGTGCTCCCATTCGGCCGCGCGCGGCAGCCGCCGCTTCGCCCACGCGCAATAAGCCTCGGCCTCGAACGCGTTGACGTGGATCACCGGCTGGCCCGGATCGAGCGGCAGCCACTGCTCGAACCAGCGCGTCTCCCATCCGCCCGCGTTCCGCCGCCAGCGCTCCGGGTGATCGCGGCCGCAGCCTGCGCGCCAGCGCCGCGCGGCGTCGCTCGCCCAGTACTCGTCGCTCCGGTAGCCGCCGGCCTCGACGAATTCGCGGAATGCGCCCGCGGTGACGGGCGCGCTGTCGATTTCGTACGCCGCCAATTCGATCTCGAACGGCGGCCTTTCGTTGTCGAATGAAAATCCGCCGGCGTCGGACGGCCAGCCGATCTGCACCTTTTCGGCCGGCATCTTCGCCGCGGCGCGCGGGCTCAGCACCGGCAGCGTTGAGTTGCGCGGCGCCGGGTAGCCGAGCGCGGCGCGCATCCATGCGAGCGCCTCGTTGTGCATGTCGTCGTGGAACAGCGCGAGGCGATGGAAGTACAGCGCGTCATCGTCTTCGCCGGCCTGGTCAAGCGCCGCGAGCGCCGCTGTCAGCGTGGCGTCGAGCATGGTTTCGACTTCGAGCCGGGACGGCAGCGGCGCGGTCCAGCGAGCGGCATGCGCGAGCCGTGCCGAATCGAGCAACGCGTCCGGGCCAACCGCGATCGGCGGTCGCGCGGCGTGCACCAGTCCCTGATCGTCGCGCCGGTGCGGCCCGCGCTGGATCCAGAACTCCCAGAACCACGCGCAGTGCGCAACCTCCCACGCGACCGGGTTGACGCCCGCCTGCTGCGGCACCCGCCACTGCGCGTCGCTCAGATCGTCGATCAGGCCGCGCATGCGCCGGCGCGCCCCCTGCATGGCAAGCCGCAATTCGTCGCGGAAATAGTGGCGCGCGCGGCGGCCGATCGAATGCAATGTCGAAACTTCAACCATCACTCAGGGCGGGCAAGAAAGAGCGCGAAACGGGACTGCCCATCGGTCCAGTGCCGCAGAACCGGAAAACCCGCCGACTCCAGCAGGCGCGCGAACTGGTCGGGCGCGTACTTGTACGAGTTCTCCGTGTGAATCCGCGCGCCGGCGTCGAACCGGCGCTCGCCGCCGGTCCAGTGCACGCTCAATGCGCGGCGTGCTTCCAGATGCATCTCGATACGCTGCAATTGCGGATCGTAAAAGGCAACATGGCGCCAATCTTCCGTTCGGAAATTGGTGCCCGCTATCCGATTAACGTGGTTCAGCGCGTTCAGGTTGAACGCCGCGGTGATGCCGAGCACATCGTCATACGCGGCGTCAAGAGCCGCCTTGTCCTTGACGAGGTCGACGCCGATCAGCAGCGCGCCGTCTTGCTCCATCTGCGCACGAACCAGCGCCAGAAAACCCTTCGCGGCGTCGGGGCTGAAATTGCCGATCGAAGAGCCGGGATAGAAGAACAGGCGTCGCGAGCGCGGCACATCGTCCGGCAGCGACAGCGAGCGCGTGAAATCGGTGCCGACGCCCAGCATGTCGATCGCCGGGTACTCGCGCTGAAGGTATTCGAGCGACGTCGCCAGGTAGTCGACCGAGATGTCGAGCGCCACGTAAGCCTTCGGCCGCAGCACGGGAAACAGCCGTCCAGCCTTCTCGCAGTTGCCGGCGCCCAGATCGATCAGCGTGCAGTCGCGCACCCCATAGGCGCGTGTGATCGCGGGCAGGTGCTCCGCGAATATCGACGACTCGGCGCGCGTGAGGTAGTACTCGGGCAATTCGGTGATCGCGGCGAACAGGCGCGCGCCGAGCGCGTCGTAGAAGTACTTTGGCGGGATGGAAGGCGCGGGCGATGCCAGCGCGGCGAGCAGTTCCGCGCGCGCCGCGGCAGCGTCGGGTCGATACGCATCGATCAGCCGCAGGCGCGGCAGCGCGGCCGTGCGGCTGGCGTGAATCCCGCTGTCACCGTTCGCAGTCATGGGTGGGGAGCGCCAGGATGAACTCGTAACCTAACACGCTCGCCGCCGCCTCTGTCCGGGCGGGACGCCGCGGGATGCGGCCGCGTGCCGGCACTACGCGCTACGACGCGGACGAGTTCTTCTGCTGTTCGTACAGCGACGGCGTGGCGCCGCCGCGGCCGAGGAATTCGCGCAGGTGCTGGACCGAGTTGCGGTCGAGCGTATTGCCGTGATGCGGCCGGTGCAGGATGCCCTCCGCGCGTCCGAGCTTCACGCGGATGCGCGCGCCGGACAGCATTTCGATCTGCGCGCCCAGGTGCTTGAGCAGCGACTCGATGTCGCGCCAGTGGATGTTGCCGCTGATCGGGTCGTGAAAGATCGTCTTCAGCAGTTGCTCGTGCTTATGGCTCATGGCAGGCACCGTTCGGCTAAGCACGTGCAGGATACTCGCGCGCGACCGCGTCGATGCGCGCGGCAGCGTGCCTCGGCTTGCGCCAGATCAGCGCGGCGGTGGTGCGTTCGGCGGCGGGATGCTGCCCGGTGGCGCGTAGTCCGGCGGAACGCTGCCGGGCGGCGGCGCATTCGGCGGCGGATACGCCCGCGGATACGCAGGCGCCTGCTGCTGCTGGCGATACATGCGTGCAAATTCTCCGGTCAGCGCGACGCGGTTGCCGGCCGCGTACATGCACTGCGTGTATGCGGTGTCGTAGCGATGCTGGGTCGCGTAGTACGACGTCTGCGCTGCGCCGGCGCCGGCCGCACTGCCTGCCAGCAGACCGACTCCCGCACCGACGCCGGCGGCGGAGCTGTTGCCGCCGATCGCGGCACCGGCTGCAGCGCCGAGAACGGTTCCGACCACCGCGCTGTTGACGGCGCTGTTGTTTGCATTTTCGGCCGCCGATGGTCCGACCTGCGCCGACGCATACTGGCGACAGCGCGCATCATCGACCTGGAACTGCTCGAATGTCTTGCCTCTGCCGGGCAGCGCAGCCGTGCTCGGACCGGTGGGCACCGTCACACATGCGGTCAGGCCGAGCACTGCGGCACCGGATGCGATCTTCAGCAGCGGGTTCATCGTTGCGTCCTATTGCTGTGGCGGCACGCGCTGCCAGCCGCCCGGGCATTCCTTCACGTACGGGTAGTAGCCCTTCGCGGTCGGGCACCAGTACCACCAGACCGGCTTGGACGGAGCGGGTGCGGACTCGGGCGCTGCATCGTCGCGTTCGACGTAGACCGGCGGCGATGCCGGAGCGACGACGACCGGCGGGCCGTAGTACACCGGCGGGCCGTAGTAGTACCCCGGTCCCCAGTAACCCGGACCCCAGTAGTACGGGCCGGGTACCGCGAAATCGAGAAATATGCCGCCGTGCCAGCGGCTTCCGCCCCCTCCGTGCCATCCGTGACCGCCGCCATGCCAGCGGCCGTCCGCCTGGGCGGGAGCAGCGACAACGAGCAGCGCCAGCGCCGCAGCGCCGGCAGCCAATAGGGTTCGAAGCGGTTTCATCTGATTGTCCTCGGCAACGACCGGCAGCGTGTACCGGTCATCTTGTTAACGCCCATTGTCTGCCGCTGCGCACCGCTCGCAAGGCCAAATTGGTAGAAGTTGTAACTCTTCGTTGCGCGGCAAGCCGGTGCTTGCGATTTCGCAGTCGAGCTGCTGCCCGGGACGTCCGATTGTCCGTGTGGTGACGAAGGGAATGCGCGGCGCGTCAGCTCGACGCGGCTCCGGCCGCCTTCGCCTTCTCTTCCAGCGCCGACCAGCGCTCCAGCTTGTGCATCAGCAGCGCCTCGATCTCGTCGTGACGCGCGGCGTCGAGTTTCATCTGCGCGGCGCCGCGCGCGTGATAACCGGGTGCGCTCATCTGCGCCTGCAGTTGCCCCTGTTCGCGCTCGAGCGCCTCGATTTCGCCGGGCAGCGCATCGAGTTCGCGCTGTTCCCTGAACGACAGCTTCACGCGTTCGATCCGGCGCGGCGCGGGCGCGGGCTTCGGCGCGGCGGCAGGTGCCTCGACCGGCGGCGGCCGCTGTGCAAGCCAATCCGAATAGCCGCCGACGTACTCGCGCCAGCGTCCGTCGCCCTCGGCGACCAGCGATTGCGTGGCGATGCTGTCGAGGAACGCGCGGTCGTGCGACACGAGCAGCAGCGTGCCCGCATAGTCCTGCAGCGTGGCCTCGAGCAGCTCGAGCGATTCGATGTCCAGATCGTTGGTCGGCTCGTCGAGCACGAGCAGGTTCGCCGGGCGCGCGAACAGGTGCGCCAGCAGCAGCCGGTTGCGCTCGCCGCCCGACAGCGTCTTCACCGGCGCGTTCGCGCGGCGCGGCGGAAACAGGAAATCGGCGAGATAGGTCATCACGTGCCTGCGCCCGCCGCCGATCTCGACCCAGTCGCTGCCCGGCGCGATCGTCTCCGCGACCGTCTTCTCCGGATCGAGCGCGGCGCGCATCTGGTCGAAATACGCGACCTGAAGGTTCGTTCCGAGCCGCACCTGTCCGCGATCTGGGGCAAGAGTACCCAGGATCAGCCGGATCAGTGTCGACTTGCCAGCGCCATTGCGCCCGATCAGCGCAAGGCGGTCGCCGCGCATCAGGCGCAGGTCGAGGTCGCGCACGATCGCGCGTTCGCCGAACGACTTGCTCACGCCCTGCAGCTCGGCGACCAGCTTGCCGCTGCGCGCGCCCGCATCGAGAGTGAGCCTGACGTTTCCGAGGCGGTCACGGCGCGCGGCGCGCTCGGTGCGCAGGTGTTCGAGACGGCTGACGCGTCCGGCGTTGCGCGTGCGCCGCGCCTCGATGCCCTTGCGGATCCACGCCTCCTCCAGCGCCCAGAACTTGTCGAACCGCCGGCGCGCCACGTCCTCGGCGGCGAGTTCGTCGCGCCGACGCGCCTCGAACGCGGTGTAGTTGCCGGGATAGCCGCGCAGCGCGCCGCGATCGAGCTCGACGATGCGCGTGGCGACGCGGTCGAGGAAGCGGCGGTCGTGCGTGATCACGATCGACGCGCCCTGCCTGATCACGAGTTCCTCAAGGCGCTCGATGCCGTCGATGTCGAGATGATTGGTCGGCTCGTCCAGCAGCAGCAGGTCCGGCTGCAGCGCAAACGCCAGCGCGAGCGCGGCTCGCTTGCGCTCGCCGCCGGAGGCAACATCGACGGCGCGCGCGCCGTCAACGTCGAAACGGTGCAGGTACTCGGTCAGGCGCGCTTCGACGCGCCAGCGCTCGCGCTCATCCGGAATCGACGGGATGTGGCCACGCAGCAGCAGCGCATCGCGCAGCGTGGCTGCGTGCGGCAGCGCCGGCTCCTGCTCGACCAGCGTCACGCGCAGCCCGTCGCGGAACTTCAATTCACCCGCGTCGAGCTGCGCGCGTCCGGCCAGCGCGGCGAGCAGCGAGCTCTTGCCGGTGCCGTTGCGACCGATCAGGCCGATGCGCTCGTCCTCGAGCACGGCGAGCTGTGCGTGGTCGAGCAGCGGCTGGTCGCCATATGCAAGTTCGGCGTCGAGGAGGGTGACGAGTGTCATGCGGTTCAGGCCTGGCGCCGGGTGCCGCCGGCTGTCATCGGCTCGGGCGGGCGGCGCAGGGCGCCGCGACCACCACGGTGCCGTCGGGCTGCTTGCCGGTCAGCGCGCGCAATGGCTGGCAGCCGTGCTTCGTGCAGAGCTGGTAATCGGCGGTAAACGATGACTCCGTCAGTCGCAGTTCGCGCAGCGGGGCGGTGCGCGGTGTCCAGCTCCATGATCCATCGCGCCAGACTGCATCGGGCGCCGGCTCCATGCCGGCGCCGCTGCCCTGCACCTGCGCGCGCTCCAGCACGAGATGCGTGCCCTCGATCCGGTAGTGCTCTGTCCAGCGGGTCTTTTCCACCGAGTGGGTCCAGGCGAGCGTGAACTCGGCGACCGGCAAGGTCGCGAGCAGCTTGCCCGCGACGAAAAGGCACAAGCCGACGGTCACGTAAGCGCGGTGGCCGCGGCGCGCGAGCGCCACAGGTGCCAGGCAATGAAGGCCCCGCTCAGCGCGAAGCCCGCCTGGTCGGTCCACGGCACGGCAGCCACCAGCAGCGCCGCAGCAGCAAAGGCAAAGATGCGCTCCGCCCAGTTGATCGGCGCGCGCAGATGACCGATCGCCGCTGCGCCCCACAGGCAGATCGCGAGCAGCGCCTTGAACACCACGTACGCGGAGTCCAGCAGATTGAGGGCGCCGCCGGCCGAGACCGGCTGCAGCATCAGCGCCGGATCGTAGACGGCCATGTAAGGGATCACGAAGCCGGCGATCGCGATGTGGGTGGCCCTCCAGCCGATCTTCATCGGCGAGGCCTTGGCGATCGATGCGGCCGCGAACGCCGCCAGCGCGACTGGCGGCGTGAGGTCGGCCATGATGCCGAAATAGAACACGAACATGTGCGACACGATCAGCGGCACGCCGAGCTTCAGCAGCGCCGGCGCCGCGATCGAGCTGGTGATGATGTAGTTGGGGATGGTCGGGATGCCCATGCCGAGCACCAGGCATACCGCCATCGTCAGCAGCAGCGACAGCACCAGGCTCGTCGATCCGACGTGCAGCACGAACTCGGCGAACGTCGATGCCGCGCCGGTCAGCGTGAGCGTGGCGATGATGACGCCGACGATCGCGCACGCGATGCCGACCGCCACCGCCTGGCGCGCGCCATCGACCAGGCTGGCGCGGATCGTGTGCAGCGTGTCGCGGCCACCGGCGATGACGAAATTCGCACCGACCAGCAGTGAAATGCCGATGATGATCGGCCAGATGCCGTACTTGAAGAAGCTGGCGGCGACCAGTCCGACCGCCACCCAGAAGAGCACGCGGAAGAAGATCGACCGCGTGCTGCCGGCGATCGCGACGCCGAGGATCAGCATCGCGGTCAGCGACAGACCGACGATGCCGGAGAACATCGGCGTGAAGCCGTCGAACAGCATGTACACGAGCACCGCGAGCGGCAGCATCAAATACCACTGGCGGCGGATCGCCAGCCACGGGTTCGGACAATCCTCCTTCGGCAGCCCGAGCAGTCCGGCGCGGCCGGCTTCCAGATGCACCATCCAGAACGCGGTCAGGTAGTACAGGACCGCCGGCACGACGGCCGCCTGCACGATCGTCACGTACGGCACGTTCAGCGTCTCGGCCATGATGAACGCCACTGCACCCATCACCGGCGGCATGATCTGCCCGCCCATGCTCGAGGTCGCCTCGACCGCGCCGGCGAAGATCGGCGAGTAGCCGAAGCGCTTCATCAGCGGGATCGTGAACTGGCCGACCGTCAGCACATTGGCCACGCCCGAACCGGAGATCGTGCCCATCATTCCGGACGAGATCACCGCGACCTTGGCCGGCCCGCCGCGCGCGTGGCCGACGAATCCGAGCGCGACGCTGTTGAACAGGTTGATCATCCCGGCGTGCTCGAGGAATGTGCCGAACAGGATGAACAGGAAGATGTAGGTGGCCGACACCAGCGTCGGGATGCCGTAGATGCCTTCGGTGCCGAGATACAGCTGGCCGATGATCTGGTCGTAACCATACGGCCGATGCGCGAGGAACCCCGGCAGGTACTCGCCGAACATTCCGTACAGGAGAAACAGCCCGGCGATCAGCGGCAGCGCCGTGCCGAGCACGCGCCGCGCGGCCTCGAAGAGCATCACGACGGTGGTGGTACCAACCGCCAGGTCGAGCATGCTCGGGTCTCCCGAGCGCGCGATCAGGTCGGCCTCGAACACCAGGTGGTACAGCGCGAGCACGAAGGCCACCGCTGCCAGCAGCGCGTCATACCACGCGACACGCTTGCGGTCAGCGCTGCGTGAGATCGGATGGATCAGGAACGCCAGCGCCATCAGGAAGCCGACGTGGATCGACCGCGTCGGCAGGCTCGACAGCGGTGCGAAGGCGGCGATGATCAGCTGGTAGGTCGAGAACGCCAGCGCCACCGCCGCCAGTGTCTTGGCGGCCAGCCCCGTCAGCTCGCGCTTGACGCCGGTCTCGTCGAACGGCACCTCGACCGGTGCCGCCTGCGTGTCGGACGAGGTCATGGGGCCGGGCCGGCGACTACTTCTTCAGCAATCCGACTTCACGGTAGTAGCGCTCCGCGCCCGGATGCAGCGGGACCGGCATGCCGTCGAGCGCGTGGTTGAGCTGGATCGCCTTGGCGGCCGAATGCGCGGCAACCAGCGAATCCAGGCCGGTCCACAGCGCCTTCGTCATCGCGTACACGGTGTCGGCCGGTACGCCTTCGTGGGTGACCAGGTAGTTCTGCACCGCGGCGGTCGGCACGTCGGCGGTCTGTCCACGATAGGTGTTGGCCGGGATCGTCGCCGCCAGGTACGCGGGGTCGTTGGTCTTCTTGATGATGTCGGTCGGGATCGGCACGACCGTGACGTCCGTCGCGGTGGCGAGGTCGCGCAGCGAGGCCACGCCGAGCCCGGCCGACTGCAGCGTCACGTCGAGCTGCCGGTTCTTGATCAGTTCGACCGACTCGCCGAACGGCAGGTACTCGACCTTGGAGAAGTCCTTGTACGACAGGCCGGCGGCGGCGAGGATCACGCGCGCGTTCAGTTCGGTGCCCGAGCGCGGCGCGCCGACCGAGATCTTCTTGCCCTTCAGGTCGGCCAGCGAGTGGATGCCGGCGTCGGCGCGGGCGACGATCTGGATGTAGTTCGGATAGATCGCGGCGATGCCGCGCAATTTCTTCAGCGGCGCCTTGAAGCCGGCTTCCTCGTTGCCCTTCCAGGCATCGGACAGCGAATCGCCGAGCGTGAACGCGATCTCGCCGCGTCCCGCCTGCAGAAGATTCAGGTTCTCGACCGAAGCCTTGGTCGACTGCACCGAGACCTTTGCGTTCGGCAGCGCCTTGCCGATGTTGCCCGAAAGCGCGACGCCGAGCGGGTAATAAACCCCGCTGGTGCCGCCGGTCAGCACATTGACGAACTGGGCCGACGCTGCGAGCGGCGCTGCCGCCAGCAGGAGCGAGCCGGCTGCAAGCACGATACGACGAATTGACGACAACACACTTCCTCCCATTTTCTATGAGCCACGACCGGCACCGCACCCTCGATGCCGCTACTAATCGGGCAACGGCGAGTTTACGACTTGGCGCGGGCGATAATCG
>JBLMYK010000189.1:0-5652 GCA_050258235.1 Gemmatimonadota bacterium
GAGGCGCAGGCCGGCGACATCGTGCTCGTCAACGGCATCGACGAGATCAGCATCGGCTCGACCCTGTGTCCGGTCGATGCGCCCGACGCGCTGCCGCTGCTGCGTGTGGACGAGCCCACACTGGTGATGAACTTCTGTGTCAACACGTCGCCGCTGGCGGGCCGCGACGGCAAGTACGTGACCAGCCGCCAGCTGCGCGAGCGGCTCGAGCGCGAACTGAAGTCCAACGTGGCGATGCGGATGAAGGAAACCAGCGACGAGACCGTGTTCGAGGTCGCCGGCCGCGGTGAGCTGCACCTGACGATCCTGATCGAGAACATGCGCCGCGAAGGCTATGAGCTCGCGGTGTCGCGCCCGCGCGTGCTGCTGAAGGACGTCGACGGCACCAAGCACGAGCCGTACGAGCTGCTGACGGTCGACATCGAGGAGCAGCACCAGGGTGCGGTGATGGAGGAACTGGGCCGCCGCAAAGGGGACCTGCAGGACATGCAGCCCGACGGCCGCGGCCGCGTGCGGCTGGAGTACCGGATCCCGGCGCGCGGGCTGATCGGTTTCCAGGGCGAGTTCATGACGCTGACGCGCGGCACGGGCCTGATGAGCCACATCTTCGACGACTATGCGCCGGTCAAGCCGGGCGAGGTCGGTCAGCGGCGCAACGGCGTGCTGGTGTCGCAGGACGACGGCGAGGCGGTCGCGTACGCGTTGTGGAAGCTGCAGGAGCGCGGACGCATGTTCGTCAGCCCCGGCGACAAGCTGTACGAGGGCATGATCATCGGCATCCATTCGCGCGACAACGACCTCGTGGTCAACCCGATCCGCGAGAAGAAGCTGACCAATGTCCGCGCCGCCGGCAAGGACGAGCACATCGACCTCGTGCCGCCGATCAGGCTCACGCTCGAGTACGCGGTCGAGTTCATCGCCGACGACGAACTCGTCGAAGTGACACCGCACAGCATCCGCCTGCGCAAGCGGTACCTGAAGGAACACGAGCGCAAGCGCGCCGAGCGCGAGAAAGAGGTGGCGTGAGCCGCGTCAGGAAAGTCCGGATCAACCACAGAGATCACAGAGGACACAGAGAAAGGCAATTCTGTAATTCTCTGTGCTCTCTGTGATCTCTGTGGTGAATCATCTTTGCTATGCCTCTGACGAATGCCTTGCCGGATCGTCGCGCCCACCGCCGCGCGCTGGCGCTGATGGTCCTGGTGCCGACGCTGTGGTCGATCGCCGGCGTTGTGACGCGGCACCTGTCGCCGGAGCTGCAGGCGCACGGACGCTACGAGATCACGTTCTGGCGCAGCCTGTTCGCCGCGCTGACGGTGGGTGTCGCGCTGCAGACCCTCCGGCGCGAGGGCTTCCGCGCCTCGTTTGCCACCGGTGTTCCCGGTCTCATCTCGGGCGCGATGTGGGCGGTGATGTTCAGCGCGTTCATGCTGGCGCTGACGCTGACCACGACCGCCAACACGCTGCTGGTGCTGAGCCTCGGGCCGCTGATCACGGCCATCCTGGCGCGACTGGTGCTGCGCGCGCCGATCCCGGCCCGCACCTGGATCGCGATCGTCGCTGCGATGATCGGCATGGGCTGGATGTTTTCGCACGATGCCGGCGGCGGCCCGACCGGCAATCATCTGCTCGGCATGCTGATCGCGTTCTCGGTGCCGCTCGCGTCCGCGACCAACCTCGTGACGCTGCAGAAGACGCGTGCCCAGGTCGACCTCGTTCCCGCGGTGCTGCTGGGCGGGGCGTTTTCGGCGCTGCTGATGCTGCCGTTCGCGCTGCCGTTCCGCGCGGCGCCAACCGACATTGCGCTGCTGGCGGCGCTGGGGATATTCCAGCTCGGCGTGCCGTGCATGCTGATGGTGGTGGCGACGCGCAGCCTGACCGCGCCGGAGGTGTCGCTGCTGGCTCTGCTCGAAGTGATCCTCGGTCCGCTGTGGGCGTGGCTCGGCGCGGGTGAAACCCCGTCGTCGTCGACGCTGTACGGCGGCGCGATCGTGCTGGCTGCGCTGATCGGCAACGAACTGCTCGGCCTGCGCCGACCTGCTGCTTCGGCGCGAACGGCTACGTGAGGCGCCGCAGATTCCACTCGTGCACGGGCGTGCCGCCAAGCTGGCGCGCAGCGTACTCGCGCACCAGCAGCCCGAAGTTGCGTCCGTGTGCATGGACGAAGCGGCGCTGCCACACCGCACCGGTCTGCCCGCCGGCCACCCGCCGTTCGATCAGCGACAGATGCCGCTGCGCGACCTCTTCGTCGACGCCGAGCTGGTGCAGCCCTTCGTACGCGCGCTCGATCAGCTCGACGATCGCGAGCGTGCGCAGCGGCATCCTTTCCCTGTCGAACCAGGCGACCTCCGCGCCCAGACCGGCGCGCGCGACATTGTGCAGATTGGTGTGGGCGGCCATCGCGTCGAGGCGCAGTTCAGGCGGATCCGGGTCGGTTGCAAGCGATGCGGTCAAACCGTAGTGAAAGCTCAGATTCGCCATGATGTCGGCCGGCGTCGGGCCGGGCGCCATCGCGAACTGCTCGATCAGCAGTTGCGGCGACCCGTCGTCGGCGAAGCTCACCTGCAGGCGGTTCCAGCGCGGCGCGAGCGCGTTATGCAGCCGCAATTGCGCGAAGCGCTGCCGGGGCTCGTCCGCCGCGATCGCTTGCGTCGGCTGTTCCTGGTTCGCGCGAAAGTAATCTTCCGGCGACGCAATGAATCCGTCGACCCGCAGCTCCTGCAGCAGTGCGATGCGGGTGTCCTCCCACAGCTCGGCACCGAGCAGGTAGGGCGCGTTCGCAGCCAGTCCGGCCGAAGCGAACGCGGCGATCGTCGAGGCGTTCAGGAAACGCGCGGCGACTTCCGGCGCCAGCTGCAGCTGCGCGCGCAGCGACGTGGCGGCAGCCGCCGGAACGATGCCGCGGTGTTCGGTCGACAGGCGCTCGCGCAAACCGGCAATCTCGATCCGGCACGACGCGAGCACGGCACTGCGATCGGCCACAGAGATGTTCGGGCTCGCAAGGTCGGCGTCGTCGACGGTCGGCAGGATGCCGATCGTGAGCAGCCGCAGGTTCAACGATTGCGCGGCCTCCTGGCAGCGGGACAGCACCGACTGCAGTTCGCGCATCAGGCGGGTCAGCCCGTCGGCGGCGATGGCCTGCGCTGCAAGGCGGAGCACGACCTGGAATCGCGCGCGGCCCGGTACCACATCGGGCGAGTGCAGCGCTGCGATCAGCGCCGGGCCCTGCGGCGCCGGTCGACCGAAACGATCGACCAGCCAGGTCTCGATCTCCACGCCGGCTGCCGGCGCGCGGTGCGACAGGCCGCCGCGTGCTTCGAGCGCGCACAGGAGATCTGTCTCCTCGCGCAATCGCTGTGCCGCGCGCGCCAGATCGAGCTGGCTGTGTTGCGTCGAGCGCTCGTGCATTCTCCGGGCAGGTTCTGTCGCCGCTCTATCCGTCGGTCGGTCCAGGCGCGCCCGCGATGCTCGCACATGCGCCGCCGGTCGTCAGTTCCTCCGGTGGCCGTAGACCCTTCGGACGTCGATTAAGCTGCGGGCATTTCCGAGCACCGGCGCCGTGACCACCGCCTCGACGTCTTCTCATCAGCCTTTGCGCATCCGGCGCATCCCGTTTTATCGGCCGTTGACGTGGCTGAAGGCGGGCTACTTCGACCTGCTCGCTGCACCCGGCCCGAGCCTGTTGCACGGTCTGCTGATCGCCTTCGGCGGCCTGGCCATTCTCACCTTGACCCTGCGCGCGTGGTTGCTGATGCCGGGCGCGCTCAGCGGTTTCCTGCTCGTCGGGCCGATCCTCGCCACCGGACTGTACGAGCTCAGCCGGCGCCACGCAGCCGGCGAGCGCCCCCGGCTCGGACATGCGCTGGCGGCGTGGCGGCGGGGCACGCGGCCGCTGGTCGTGCTCGGGCTGCTGCTGTTCTGTGCCGGCACGGCGTGGGTCGCGGTGTCGGCCCTGCTGTTCTGGCTGTTCGTCTCCGTCCGCCTCGGGTCGCCGCTCGAGTTCCTGCGCTATGCGGCGGCCGATCAGGGCGCGCTGCTCTTCTGGCTGTGGGTCATCGCGGGCGGGCTGGGGGCTGCCATGGTGTTCGCGCTGACCGTCGTGTCGGCTCCGTTGCTGCTCGACCGCGCGATCGACATGCGCCGTGCGCTGTTGACCAGCGTGCGGGCGGTCGGCGACAACCCGCTGCCGATGGCGCTGTGGGCCGCCCTGATCATGGCGCTGTCGATGCTGTCGATGGTGACGATGATGATCGGTTTCGTGTTCACGGTGCCGGTCATCGGGCACGCAACGTGGCACGCCTATCGCGATCTGGTGGACGCCGACGCGATTCCTCCGCGGTCATAGATCGAGGATGGACAACACGGTCTTCGGCCTGACCGAGCAGCAGATCGCCGAACTCGGTCTCACCTGGGGCATCGGCGCCTTCATCGCGCTGATGCTGTTCATCATCTGGAGCGTCGCCAGGGAATCGAAGGCCGGACGGTTCGGAACCTTCATCCTGTTCTTCGTGCTCGCGTTCGGAATTTTCGGCTTCCTGATCAAGCAGGTGATCCAGTGGCTGCTGGCGATCAGGTAGCCGGACCCGTCGCGGCGCGCGTCCAGGTGTAGACGCGCAGCGGCGGGACATTGCGCCATTCCCACGCGCGCCGCGGCGCGCCCAGGTGCGGCGTCGCATACGCGGCGACATGTCCGCGCACCTGATACGCAACGAAGCGTCCTCCGGGTGCCAGCACTGCCGCGATCGCCTGCGCGATGCGGTCGGCGAGGGCGGGCGGCATGGTCGAAAACGGGATTCCCGACAGCACGGCATCCGCCTGCGGCAGTCGCGCCTGCCGCAGGAACGTCTCGATGTCCTCGGCGCTGCCGCGCTGGACGATGAGGCGGCGATCGCGCACCCGCGCCGCGAGTCGGTTGCAGAAGGCCGGCGACAGGTCGATCGCGAGCAGGCGTGCATCGGGCCGCATCGCGCGCAGCAACGCGCGCGTGGTGCCGCCCGTTCCCGGTCCCAGCTCGACGATCGTGCGCGCGTTGGTCGCGTTCGTGGCGTGCACCAACCGCTGCTCGAGATAGGACGAGCTCGGCACGACCGACCCGATCTGCTGCGGATGGCGCAGGAACTCGAGCAGAAATGCGGCGCGGTCACCGGATGCGGCACGCGGCGTCGGTACGCTCGCGTGCACGTCGGTGTCGGCAATCTCGGGCCGTGCGGCGACAGCCCGGGAGTCAGCGCGGGTCGGGTGTGGATCGTGACGCATAATTCCCCTTTCCTTCGCGTATCTCGCATTGTCGGCAGGACAGCCGCTTCGCGCAATCCGACCGCTCACCGCAGTGACTTTAGCTTCCGATTGCTCGTCTGGCCCATCGGAGTGGCGCTTTTGCGTGGCTCCGATGCTGGACTGGACCGACCGCCACTGCCGCTACTTCCATCGCATGCTGTCGCGGCGTGCACGGCTTTACACGGAGATGATCACCACTGGCGCGCTGCTGCATGGCGATGTGCCGCGCCATCTCGACTTCGACGTGGCCGAGCACCCGGTCGCACTGCAGCTTGGCGGCAGTGATGCGAGCGAGCTGGCGCACTGCGCGCGCCTCGGAGAGCGCTGGGGCTACGACGAGATCAATCTCAATTGTGGATGCCCGTCGGAGCGCGT
>JBLMYK010000190.1:0-30121 GCA_050258235.1 Gemmatimonadota bacterium
CCCAACGAGGTCCGCGAAGCGTTGCGCGACGAACTGGCGCAGCGACTCGCGCCCTGCGAGGGACAGCTGAAACTCGACGCTGACCGACCGCGGGTGATGATGGTGGCCGGCGTCAACGGCGCGGGCAAGACCACCTCCATCGGCAAGCTGGCGCACTGGCTCGCCGACCGCCACAAGAGCGTTCTGCTCGCCGCGGGGGACACGTTCCGCGCCGCGGCGCGTGAACAGCTGGCGATCTGGGGCAGCCGCAACAACGTCGAGGTGATCCAGCAGGCGAGCGGCGATCCCGCCGCGGTCGTATTCGACGCGGTGCACGCGGCACGCGCACGCGGCATCGACGTACTGATCGCGGATACCGCCGGACGCCTGCCGACTCAGCTGCATCTGATGGACGAGCTGAAGCGCGTGAAGCGCGCGCTCGACAAGGCGATGCCGGGCGCACCGCATGAAGTGCTGCTGGTGCTCGATGGCACCAATGGTCAGAACGCGTTGGCGCAGGTGAAGGCGTTCGACGATGCGATCGGGCTTACCGGTCTGATCATCACCAAGCTGGACGGTACGGCGAAAGGGGGCGTGCTCGCGGCGATCGCGCGGGAGCGCCGCGACAAGCCGATCCCGATCCTGTTCATCGGCGTCGGCGAGAAGATCGGCGACCTGCAGCCGTTCGTGGCGGCGGAATTCGCCGACGCCCTGCTGGGCGCGTCCTGATTTCGCACCGCGAGGCTCAGCCCGCAGCGCGCCCCCTTGGCTTTGGCGGCGCCGGACGCTTGCCGTCGACGATGTGCATCAGTGCCAGATACGGGTGGCGCAGCATCATGCGCGGCCCCGCGTAACGCATCATCTCGCGCACCTGCTCGCGCTGCGCCGGCCCGTAGCAATGGATCTGGCAGTTGGCGCAGGTCGGCTTGTTCTCGCCGTAAGGGCAGCCGGCGAGCCGCTTTTCCGCGTACGCGTACAGCTCTGCGCACTCGGCACACAGATCGACGCCGTGGTGATGATCACGGCAGTAGACGCACAGCATTGCGCGGATCGTCTTCAGTTCGCGCGCCAGCCGCGGCTGCAGCAGCCGCGCGTGGCGGTCTTCACGGGTCGTCATGCCTGCATGGTGAGCAAGTTCCACCGCGTCCGTCTGCGCTGGATCAAGGTGCCGGGTCCGATACCTCTTTTGCCATACGAATCCCCACCGCTTTCGCGATAGGCGCAGGATCCGCGGCGTGCGCCGGGGACTACGGGGTAAAACGTAGAATCGAAGCGATCCTTCAGGCCTTTCTCCTCCTGCGTCGTTCATGCTGCTGGGTGTCGTCGATCTGGGTTCGAACAGTTTCCGTCTCGAGATCGGCCGCGCCGACGGCAGCCATGTCGAGCCTCTCGGATACTGGAAGGAGACCGTGCGTCTCGCCCGCGGCCTCGGGAACGACGGACGCCTGTCGAACAAGGCGATCGACGCCGCGTGCGAATGCCTGGCGCGGATGAACGAACGGCTGCGCGGCGTGCAGAGCGAACACGTGCGCGCGGTCGGCACGCAGACCCTGCGCGAGGCGCGCAACGTCAACGAATTTCTGCTCGAAGCGCAGGCCGCGCTGGGCCACCCGATCGAAGTCATCTCCGGCCGCGAGGAGGCGCGCCTGATTTTCGAGGGCTGCATGCACTCGCTGCCGCCGTCCCCAAAGCGGCGCCTCGTCGTCGATATCGGCGGCGCGTCGACGGAGGTGATCGTCGGGCGCGACTTCACCGCCGAAGCAGCGGAATCCTTCAAGATCGGCTGCGTGAACACCACGCTGCGCTTCTTCGGCGGTGGCGCGATCGATCGCAGCAGCTTCAAGCGCGCGGTGGTCGCCTGTTCCGCCGAACTGGAAGAAGCGATCGCGCAGTTCTCGCGCAGCAACTGGGACGAAGCCTACGGCACGAGCGGCACGGTCGGTGCGGTTGCGTCCCTCTTGCGTGCGCAAGGCTGGTCCGACGGCAGCATCACGTCGGAAGGGCTGCTGAAGATGCGGCAGCTGCTGCTGGACAGCGGCGAGATCAGGCGTCTGCACTTTGCGGGCATCAAGCCCGAGCGGCAGGAGGTGATCGTCGGCGGTGTCGCCGTGCTGATCGCGGTATTCGAGACATTCGGCGTCGCGGAGCTGCGGCCCGGACGCGGCGGATTACGCATGGGGCTCATCTATGACCTGCTCGGCCGACGCGAGCAGCGCGACATGCGTGACGCCACCGTCGAGCGCCTGCAGTCCCGCTTCGGCGTCGATCGCGTCCAGGCCCGACAGGTCGGGCAGCTGGCGCATGAGCTCCATCAGGCCCTCGAACCGCATGCGGACGAGGAGATGGTGAAGCGCCTGGCGTGGGCCGCGACGCTGCACGAGATCGGCTTTGCCATTTCGCACAACGACTACCACAAGCATGGCGCCTATCTGGTGCAGCATGGCGATCTGGCGGGTTTCTCGACCACCGACCAGGAACGCATCGCGACGCTGATCCTGAGTCAGCGCGGGAACCTGAAGAAGGTGATCGATGCTCTGACGGACGAGCAGCGTGTCGCCAAGATCGTCGCGCTGCGGCTGGCGGTGATCCTCTGCCATGCACGGCGAGACGTGCAGTTGCCGAGATGGACGCTGAGGACGGGCAAGACGTCGGTCGAGCTGGGCCTGGACGCGGAGTGGCTGGCGCGCCACCCGCTGACCCAGTATCTGCTCGACGAGGAAGCCGCACACTGGAACAAGGTCGGCATCCGCTTTCTCGTGAGGCCGCTGCAGGCCGGCGCCGCGCCTAAAGCAGGTCCGGGCTGATGACGGCGCGCAGGACGAGATGATCCTCGCCGTTCCGCGCGCGTGAACTGATCCACCAGAGCCCTCCCTTCTTGATCGCCCAGTCCAGCTCGCGCCCCGCCAGCAGCCGGCTGGCGGCTCGTCCCAGCACGGGCTGGTGGCCGACGATCACCACCGTCGACCTGCCGTCCGGCCAGTTGGCGGCAGCCAGCACGTCGTCGACTGTCGCTCCGGGCGCCAGCCTTTCGACGGTCTTGAGCCTGCGCTTCGACATTTCCGCCAGCGGCCGCGCCGTCTGCTGCGCCCGTATCGCGGGGCTGACGAGCAGCCGAGCCGCATCCGGCAACTGCGCGTGCAGCCATTCGGCGGCACGCCGTGCCTGCTTCTCCCCTTTTGCCGTGAGCCTGCGCGCGAGGTCCGGTTCGCCGGCCTCGGCTTCCGCATGCCGCCACAGGATCAATTCCATGCCTGACCCGCGCGGCTCACGCCGATGTGACCAGCTGCTGCAGCAGCGCGCCCTGGGCGGAGTACCCCGGTCCGCGCGGGGACGGCGGTCGGTATTCGCCGCTGGAGCCGAGCAACCAGGCGTCACCGGTGTCGACGAGGTAGGGCAGCAGGCCCTCGTCGATCACGCGTCGCTTCAGCTTCTTGTTCAGCACCGGCCAGGCGATCTCGATGCGGCGAAACAGATTGCGCCCCATCCAGTCGGCGCTCGACAGGTAGACGTCATCCTTGCCGCCGTTGCGGAAATAGTAGATCCGGTGATGTTCGAGAAACCGGCCGACGATCGAACGCACGCTGATGTTTTCCGACAGACCTTTCACGCCCGGACGCAGGCTGCAGGCACCGCGGATGATCAGGTCGATCTTCACGCCCGCCTGCGACGCGGAGTAAAGCGCGTTGATCGTCGCCTCTTCGATCAGGGCGTTCATCTTGGCGACGATCCGGCCTGGCTTGCCACTGCGTGCCAATTCAGCCTCGCGCGCGATGCAGGCGAGCACCCGCTTGTGCAGGGTGAACGGCGCGACCCACAGGTGCGTCATCTTCTCGAGCCTGTTCTGGCTCGTCAGGTGCATGAACACGCGTTCGATGTCGGCGCATAGCACCGGGTCGGCGGTCAGCATTCCGAAGTCCGTGTAAAGCTTGGTGGTCGCCGGATGGTAGTTTCCGGTTCCGAGGTGAGCGTAATGGACCAGCCGCGTCCGTGGCCCCTTGCGCCGCGAGGTTTCCTCTTCGCGTCGCAGGACCAGCATCATCTTGGCGTGCGTCTTCAGGCCGACGACACCGTATACGACCTGCGCCCCGACCGCCTCGAGTCGCTCGGCGAGGTTGATGTTTGCCTCCTCGTCGAAACGCGCCTTCAGCTCGACGATCACGGTGACCTCCTTGCCCCGGCGCGCCGCGTCGACCAGCAGATCGACGAGGACCGATGCCGTACCGGTCCGGTACAGCGTCATCCGGATCGAGGCGACTCTGGGATCGAGCGCCGCCTGGCGCAGAAACTCGATCACCGGTTCGAAGCTCTCGTACGGGTGATGCATCAGGATGTCGCCGCGCTTCATCGCGCCGAATATGTCGGCGCCGTCGGTCGGCTGTGCGATCTTGGCCGGCCAGGCCGGCAAGAATGGCGTCCAGCGCAACTCTGTCTGCGTGATGTGATCGACCAGCTGGTTCATCCGCACCAGGTTGACCGGACCTTCCACGCGGAATACCGCCTCGTTCGGCAGCTGAAACTGTTCGCGCAGCATGACTTCGAGTTGCGGCGGACAGGTGCGCAGCACTTCAAGCCGCAACGGATTGCCGAAGTGGCGCTGCGTCAGTTCGACGCGCAGCGCCTGGCGCAGGTTCTTCACTTCGCGCTCGTCGACCCACAGATCCGAATCGCGCGTGACGCGAAACTGCGAGAAGCCCGTCACGCTGCGTCCCGGAAACACATCGGCCAGATGTGCACGAATCACCGAGGTCAGCATCACGAAGGCCTGCTTGCCTGGCGACAGCCGGGACGGCAGGGGCATCACGCGCGGCAGCACGCGGGGAACCTTCAGGATTGCCGTTGCACCGGCGCGTCCATAGGCGTCCTTGCCCTCGAGCGCGACGATGAAGTTCAGGGTCTTGTTCATCACCTGCGGGAACGGATGCGACGGGTCCAGGCCGATCGGCGCCAGCAGCGGCCGGACCTCGCTGTCGAAATAATCGCGAACCCACGCGCGCTGCTCGGGCGTGCGTCTGGCATGGTTGATGACCTCGATACCGCGCTTCTCGAGCAGCGGCATCAGCGTCTGATTGAAAAGCGCGTACTGACGCTCGACCAGCGCATGGGCGCGTTCCGAGACGCGCAGGTAAAGCGGCCAAAGGGACGCCTGCGGACCCCAGCCGCTCATATCCCCCACTTCATCGCGCATCTCGTCGATCAGATCGGACACGCGGATTTCGAAGAATTCGTCAAGGTTGGACGAAACGATGCAGATGAAACGCAGACGCTCCGCCAGCGGCAGGTCGGCGCGTTCCGCCAGCGCAAGCACGCGCTCGTTGAAGGCGAGCTGCGACAGCTCCCGATTCGAAAAGCGCTCCGCCGAAGCCGCGGGTCCGATCCTCTTGTCCTTGCGTTCCTGGCGGGAACTCTGTTTCAACCTGCGTTTCTCGATCACGATAGGGGTGGTCGATGACCGTTTGATGACCGGGCGGGCGCTCTTACAATCCGCGCGCTGCGATCGATTCTAGGCGCGACTCCGAGTAAATCCGGCGCGAATCATTGCCGCATCGATTGCCCATCCGCATGACAGACACCTCCCTCGAGCCGTCGCCGTTGATCGTGGTCGACCATGTGCAGAAGCGCTACCGCGACGCGCCGGCGGCTCTCGATGACGTGAGTTTCACCGTGTCGCGCGGGCAGTTCGTGCTGGTCACCGGGCCGAGCGGAGCGGGCAAGTCGACCCTGCTGCGCCTGCTGGCGGCGCTTGAATCGCCGTCCGCCGGGCGCATCGTCATTGCGGAGACCGACACGGCGCGGCTGAATCGGCGCGGTCGCGCCGCGCTGCGACGAACCATGGGCGTCGTGCCACAGGACCTTCTGTTGTTGCCTGACCGCTCCGCCCTTGAGAACGTGATGCTGCCCGCGCTCGTGACGGGGCTTTCGCGCGCGGAAGCGCGCTCACGCGCCGAGGCGGCACTGGCGCGCGTCGGCGTCGCAGCCTTCACCGAACGTCCGCGTGCTCTCTCCGGCGGTGCCCAGCAGCGCGTCGCGCTGGCACGCGCCATCGTCAATCGACCGGCAGTGATCCTTGCGGACGAACCAACCGCGCATCTCGATTCGGAGGCAGCGGCGGGCATCGTGCGCCTGCTGGATGATTTTTCCGCCTCGGGCATCGCCGTGCTGCTGGCATCGCACGGCGAGAGCGTTGCGCTACCCACGCGCGCGCGCGTGCTCCGGCTGGCGAACGGCCGGGTGGCCACGTGAGCTCGGTTGCGCGCTGGTCGCACGCGGTGCGCGAGGCGGCGCAACTGATGCGCCGCCGTTTTGCGACGTTTGCACTCGCCGCGCTGCTGTGCGCATCCGCGCTGACTCTGCCCCTGCTGACGCTGACGATCGGCTACGGCGTCGCACCGCAGGCCACGCGCATTCCGATCGCCCCGGAGATCAGCGTGTTTGCATCCCTTTCCGCAACGGCGCAGGACGTCAACACGCTGAAAACGAGGCTGCAGGCAACGACCGGAGTCGAGCGAGTGCAATGGGTCACACGCGATCAGTCGCTGGCTGACCTTGCGCGTCGATCGGGTGGGGTTGGACCGCTGGCTGACCTCAAGCCGAATCCGCTTCCCGACACGCTCATCGTGACGTTCCGGCGCAACGTGTCGCCAGACGACCTGGAAAGAATTGCTTCCGACTTCCGCAGGCTTCCCAAGGTCGACGGCGTCTTTGTCGACAGCAGCTGGTTCCGCAAGGCCGTTGGCCTCGGTCGCGTCGTCATGCGCCTCGCGCTCTTCATCGCCGTTGCAACCCTGTGCCTCCTTGGGCTGGTGATCGTCGGCGCGGTGCGACTGATCGCGATGACAGATCGCGATGAACTGCGGCTGCTGCGCCTGATCGGCGCCGAGGAGCGGCAGATCGCGCGACCGTTCGCTTATGCGGGCGCAATCACGTTGCTTGCTTCCGCGGTGCTTGCCGTCACCGCGGTCGCGCTATTTCTCAACACGCTGGCGCCGGACCTGAGCTGGCTGGAGCAGGTCCTGGCGGTCCCGATCACGGTCGAAACGCTGCCATGGCAAGCCCTGGCAGCACTCGCGGCAGCCGCCCTCTTCGTCGGCTTCGCGGGTGCCTCCATCGGTCTGCGAAGCGCGCTGCGCCGCATTTCCTGACCGTCCGCCCTCGGCGCGACGCAAATGTTAGTGTGCGCTCCCTATCATCGAAGACATTTCCAGTATTCAGTGTGGGGACACTGGAACCATCTGGGTCGCCGACGCTCTATAGGCTAGCACTCGATGGTTGAGAGTGCTAACATGCACCGCGTGAAGGAAACGATGACGACGAATTTGAATGCCTTGGTTCCCACCAGCGGCAACGCGCTGGCGCTGCATCCCGGCAGTCTCGGCAATCTGGACGCGTACATCACGGCAGTAAACCGGGTGCCGCTCCTGACGGCCGACGAAGAGTTGCAGCTGGCGCGTGCGCTCCGCGGGCACGGCGATCTGGAAGCGGCGCGCCGTCTGGTGTTGTCGCACCTGCGCCTGGTCGTGGCCGTTGCTCGCAACTACCTCGGGTATGGGCTGCCGCACGCCGACCTGATCCAGGAAGGCAACATCGGCTTGATGAAGGCGGTCAAGCGCTTCGACCCTGAGCGCGGCGTGCGTCTGGTGTCGTTCGCCCTGCACTGGATCAAGGCCGAAATCCACGAATTCATCCTGCGCAACTGGCGGCTCGTCAAAGTGGCAACGACCAAGGCCCAGCGCAAGCTTTTCTTCAACTTGCGCAGCATGAAGCAGGGTGCCGGAACGATGTCGCCGGACCAGGTTGCGGACATGGCTTCGGTCCTGAACGTGAAACCGGAAGAAGTCGTCGAGATGGAGATGCGGCTGTCCGGCGGCGACGTGGCGCTGGAGGGCCGCACCGAGGATGGCGAGGAGGAATACGCGCCTATCGCCTATCTGGCGGATGCGAGTGCCGAACCGGTCCAGGTGCTGGAGCGACGCGAGTTCGATCAGCTTCAGACCGAGGGTGTTCGCGCCGCGCTCGAAACCCTCGATCCCCGCAGCCGCAGGATCATCGAGGCCCGCTGGCTGGACGAGGACAAGGACGGCAATGTTGGTACCGCCACATTGCACGCCCTGGCGGACGAATTTGGGGTTTCCGCGGAACGAATTCGGCAAATCGAGGCCAAAGCTCTACAGAAGATGCGTGGCGCGCTCGCTGCTTACGCGTGAGCACCAGCGCGGTCTTCCGACGGTTGGCAGTCTCGACAGATCCGCCTCTCCTCCTCCCCCTCTCCTCCGAAGAGGCGGATCCTGGACCCCGCTCCGGCGGGGTCTTTTTTTGGATCCAGTTCCTCCGATACGCTGTGTCCCCATGGTGAATATGGGATTCATCACGTTACGGTCCGGACTGGCGGTTTGTGATGCCGGCGGCATCCGGCGCTCCTGTGCACGCCGAATCTGGGTTGCCCGACTCGCACCCGGCCCTGCGATTCTCGAGTCCGCGCGCTCTCTATGCGACCGCTGCCCGGCGACGCCAGGGCGCGTTCATGGGCTCGGAGAGTTCGAAGACTCAGCGGTGCACGCCGCGATCTCGGCCCGATTGCCGGTCGCTCGCGGCCTCGACCTGCGGCCGCGCTTCGAATGGTATGCATGTCGCGGCGCCGGATTTCACACCGATGCGCACTATGCGGACGTGCTGTTCGGAGCATGGTGCGTCGCCGGGCCGCGGCGGGAAATCGTGTTCTCCCGCGCCGGCCTGAGGGTCGGCGCCGCCGTCGGCGACCTCGTGGTCTTCGACCCCTTCGAGCCGCACGCCGTGCTCGATCCGGGTCAGCAGCGCTATTCGCGCGAACACTTCACGGGCGCCGCGCCGAGCGTCTTTCTTGGCTTCGAGGTCGCCCTGGATCAGGCTGCCCGCGAAACGTTCGGAACCGAAGGGGCGCCGCCGGCGGGGCCGGCGCTCTCCAGCGCGGTGCCGGTGAATGCGGAAACGGGCGCACTGCCGTGACCGCGGCCAACGGCGCGACTACATCAGCTTCTTCAGGTCCGCGGCGATCGAGTCGACGCTGCCGCCCTGTTTGAGAAACAGCCTGAGGTGTCCTTCCTTGTCGTAGACGAAGGTGCCAGCGCTGTGGTCCATGGTGTAGGAGGTCGGCGTCTTGCCAGGCGTCTTCTGATAGAAGACCTTGAACTCCTTGGCCGTCTTCGCGATTTCGTCGCTGGTACCGTACAAGCCGACGAACGACGGATCGAATGCCGGCACGTACTGCGCGAGCACCTGCGGCGTGTCCCGCTCGGGGTCGACGGTGATGAAGATCACCTGGAGCTTGTCGCCATCCGGCCCGAGCTTCTTCTTCACCTGCGCCATGTCGGACAGCGTGGTCGGGCAGACGTCGGGACACTGCGTATAGCCGAAGAAGACAGCCACGACCTTGCCTCGATAGTCCGCCAGCGTTCGTCGCGCGCCGGAGGGATCGGTCAGCGAGAAATCCCGCCCGAAGTCCGCGCCGGTGACGTCGACATTGTTGAATGTCGGCGGCGAACACGCCGACAGCAGCAGAAGGCCGATGAGCCAGAAGAATCGCCGCACAGCGCAACCCGAGGCGGACGCAGTCGCCCCTATCCGATGTACTTGTCGATCAGCAGCGCGGCAAACAGCGCTGCGAGATAGACGATCGAGTAGTTGAACGTCGCGCGCGCGAGTTGGTCGCTGTAACCGCGCCGCAACCGCCACGCGTAGCCGATGAACAGGGCGCCCAGCGCCAGCGCAGCTGACAAATACAGCGGCCCCGCCATCTGGATCACGAACGGCAGCGTGGTCACCGCCACCAGCGCGATCGTGTAAAGGAGGATGTGCAGGCGCGTGAGCTCCGCGCCATGCGTGACCGGCAGCATCGGCAGGCCCGACTTGCGATAGTCGTCGACCCGGTACAGCGCCAGCGACCAGAAGTGCGGCGGCGTCCAGACAAAGATGATCAGCGCCAGCACCCAGGCCTCCGCCGGGGCCGCATTGGTCACCGCAGCCCAGCCGAGAACCGGGGGCATCGCGCCGCTCATGCCGCCGATCACGATGTTCTGCGGTGTGTTTGGCTTAAGCAGCACCGTATAGATCACCGCGTAACCCACGAAGGTCGCGAAGGTCAGCCACATGGTCAGCGCGTTGACCTGTGTGTACAGCACCCACATGCCCGCGCCGCCGATCAGGCCGGAAAAGAACAGCGCATGCGCGGGGGCAAGTTCGCCACGCGCCAGCGGCCGCATGCGCGTGCGCGTCATGCGCGCATCGACGTGCCTTTCAATGAGTGAGTTGACCGCGAACGCCGCCCCGGCCAGCAGCCAGATGCCCAGCGTCGCCGTGGCGACGACGGCCAGGGACGGCAACTCCGGCGTCGAAAGAAACATGCCGATCACGGCGCAAAAGAGCGCGAGCTGCGTGACACGCGGCTTGGTCAGCAACCAATATTGCCGCGCCAGATGCGCAACCGACGCGGAGCCGAGGCTGGAGGAGGGGATCTGCATGATCTGTGGGCCTGTCTTCGCCCGGGGTCGTCCGGGCGAAGGCGCGGATTTTACCCATTCGTGACGCCGATCGGCCGTCCCGCGATTCCGATGCGGAACAGGACCGCGACCAACGTCGCGGCGAGCAGCGCGGCTCCTCCATTGTGGGCAATCGCCAGCAGCAGCGGCCATTGCAGAACGATGTTCGACAGCCCGGTTGCGAACTGCAGCGCCAGCAGCACGGCCAGCCAGCGCATTGGCTGACGCAGGCCCTTGACGTGCCAGCCGCGCCAAGCCAGCGTTCCGAGCACGGCAAAAGCAGCCAGCGCGAAGACGCGGTGTGTCCAATGTATCGCCACCAGCGACTGAAACGGAATCGGCGCGCCGCTGCCGGTCATGCCCAGTTCGCGCCAGAGCGTGAAACCATGGTGAAAATCCGCGTCGGGCAGCAACCTTCCCTGACACAAGGGAAAATCCGGGCACGCGAGCACCGCGTAATTGGTGCTGACCCAGCCCCCGAGTGCGATCTGTCCGATCAGCACGAGCAATCCCGCAACCGCATGGCTGCGCAGGCGTGTGGCACGCCAATCGACGACCCGGTCCGTACCTTCACGCAGCGCCAGCCAAACCAGCAGGGCGAACAGCGTAATGCCGCCGAGCAGATGCGCAGTCACGATCGCCGGCTGCAATTTCATCGTTACCGTCCAGGCCCCGAATGCCCCCTGCAGACAGATGGCGATGAAGGTCAGCGTGGGCAGCCAAGGCGAGGGGCTGATCCGGTCATTGCGCCACCGCAGCCATGACATGACCATCAGCACGATGATCAGAAACCCGACCGCCATCGCAAAATAGCGATGCAGCATTTCGATCCATGCTTTGGTCATCGTGACCGGTCCGGTGGGCTGTGCCGTCTCGGCGGCGCGGATCGGCTCGCCCGCAGAAAGCGGGTTGGAATGCCCGTAACAGCCGGGCCAGTCGGGACAGCCAAGCCCCGAATCGGTCAGCCGCGTGAAGCTGCCGAACATCACGAGATCGAGGGTCAGGAACGCCGTGACCCATGCCAGCTTGCGGAGCTTTTGCGGATCACGCGAACGCCAGACATAGAGCAGCGGCAACCCGGCGATCAGAAGCGCCTTGGCCGCCAGCAAGAGCAACGCGCCGCCCTGAATCATCAACCGATGCCGGAGACGCTGAGCAGCTTCGACAGGTCGCGCTTCATCCGGCTGGGATCGGCGTCCTTCGGCCAGCGGAGCATCAGGTTGCCCAGCGGGTCGATGATCCAGATGTGATCGGAAAGACGGCGGTCCGTGTCCGGCGGCAATGCCAGGAAGGAAGCAAGCTCGGCCGGACTCGCACGCAGGAAGCGCGTGCCCTCGTATTCACGCATCACGATCGTCGGCAGCGGTGCGGAGTCGCTGATGAGCCATACGCGCTCGACACGATCCGCGTCCTTGCCCGTCGTCAGGCGCACCTGTCTCATCTTCCACAGCTTGCGCTGGCAAGGGTCCGCGCAGTCGCCGCCGTCGACCTGCACCATCAGCCACCGGCCCCGCAGCGCAGCCGCATCGACGGCGCGCCCGTCGAGTTCGTGCAGCGTCAGCGCAGGCAGCGGGCGCTGCGGCTCGATCAAATCGCCGTAGTTGGTCCGGCCCGAGGGCGGCAGGAAGTAGTACGCGGTGTACGACGCGATCACCGGCGCGGCGCACAGCGCAAGGATCAGATACAGCGTCCGGAACCGCTTCCAGTGTGATGCCGGTTGGGCATTCGAACTCGCAACATTCATGGAATCGTGCCGCTTCTCGTGTTTCTCCGCCATCCGCGCCAGCCGAAAAAGAGGGTCAGACCGGCGATCAGCGCCGACAGCGAATACCACTGGAGCGCATAGCCACGGTGCATTTCTACGCCAAGGTCCGGGGCCGGCCAGTCGCGCGCAAGTCCGTCGTCGGCGCCTGAAGTCTGCTCGACGACGAAGCGGGCCACGCTCAGGCCACTGGCTTTCTCATACGCAGCGAAGTCGAGATTCTGCCAAACGCGGGGCCACTTTCCCGAATCCGGCGCACGACCCAGTTCGAGCAGCCGTGGCACCTCGGCGAGCGCGATCCCTTCGATCGTCACCATGCCGGCCGGCTCGGCAACGCTCGGCAGCCGCATGCGGTCCTGTGGATCGCGCTCCGCCCAGCCGCGATTCACCAGAACCACCCCGCTGCTCGTTTCCATCGGTGTGATCACGAAGAATCCCGCGCGCCCGTTCATCTGCCGGTTGTCGAGCCAGACACTGAACTGATGTCGGAATCGCCCGGTCAGGCGAACCCGTACGGGCAGATGCAGCGTGTCGCCCGTGTCCGTTGCGCTGACCGCTCGCGCCGGCGCACGCGCGGCGGCATCCCACTGGGCCTGCAGCCCGATCTTGTATTCCGCCCTGTGCGTCTGCCAGTTGCCGAGCGCGAGCGTCAATGCAGATCCCAGCACCCCCGCGGCCAGTGCGATCACCGTGCGCAGATTCATGGACATCGTGCCGCGCAGTGAGATAATGATTTCGTTGTTCGGCCGAATTCCATGAAGGCCTTCATCGTCGTCGCGTTCGTCGCCATTCTCGGCGCACTGGGTTCCGCACTGGTCTTCCTGATGAAGGACAAGGGCCACGGGACGCGCACATTGAACGCGCTTCGATTGCGCGTCGGCCTTTCGATCGGCCTGCTCCTGCTCATCTGGTTCTGCTGGTACATGGGCTGGATCAATCCACGTCAATACTAGTTGCAGTGCCACATTCCGCCGTCGCGAAGACCTCGGCCGCACGACCGATGGTCAACGAATTGGCGGGTGTTTACTCTTCTTATAACCGCGTCGGAACGAGCAGAATGTCAACTACTCTAATGACGTGGCGTTGTCTTTGCATACGGCCCGACGGGCCAGGAGGTGAGCATGAACGCCCCCGCCAAACTGTTCGGCGACTATCGTGATTCCTTCGTCCGTGCCCAGGACGAGGAGATGGGCCTGGACGACTTCCTCCATTACTGCAAGACGGATCGGATGGCTTATGCCAGCGCGCACGAATGCGTGCTGGAGGCGATCGGCAAGCCGAAACTTGTCAACACCGCCGATGACGCGCGGCTGTCGCGCATCTTCCAGAACAAGGTGATTCAGACCTGGGACACGTTCGCCGAGTTCCACGGGATGGAAGAGACGCTGATGTCTCTGTATGCGTACTTCCTGCACGCGGCGCAGGGTCTCGAGGAGCGCAAGCAGGTCCTGTATCTGCTCGGGCCGGTCGGCGGCGGCAAGTCGTCGCTGGCGGAGAAGATCAAGTCGCTGTGCGAGCAGTTTCCCATCTATACGCTGAAGGACCCCGACTCCGGGAGGATCTCGCCGCTGCTGGAGTCCCCGCTCGGTCTGTTCTCGCGCGAGAAGTACGGCGTGCAGATGGAGGATCAGTTCGGCATCCCGCGCCGCGCGCTGACTGGCATTGCCAGCCCGTGGGCGTTGAAGCGCCTGAAGGAGTACAAGGGCGAAATCAGCAAGTTCCGCGTGGTGCGTGTGATGCCGTCGGTTCTGAACCAGGTCGGCATCGTCAAGACCGAGCCGGGCGACGAGAACACGCAGGACATCTCGGCGCTGGTCGGCAAGGTCGATCTGCGCATGCTCGAGCGGTTCGCCCAGGACGACCCGGATGCCTACAGCTACTCGGGGGCGCTCTGCCTCGGATCGGCGCGCTGCGTCGAGTTCGTAGAGATGTTCAAGGCGCCGCTGAAGGTTCTCAACCCGATCCTCACCGCGACCCAGGAGGGCAACTTCAAGGGCACCGAGGCGCTGCCGGCGCTGCCGTTCAACGGCTTCATCATGGCGCACAGCAATGAAGCGGAGTGGCTGAAGTTCCGTAACAACAAGGACAACGAGGCGTTCATCGATCGCGTGTACCTGGTCAAGGTTCCGTACTGCCTGCGCGTCGACGAAGAGGTGCGTATCTACGACAAGATGCTCAAGGCTTCTTCCCTGTCGGAGGCGCCGTGCGCGCCGCAGACCCTGCGCACGCTGGCGGAGTTCAGCGTGCTGTCGCGCCTGACCGTGCCGGAGAATTCATCCATCTACTCCAAGCTGCGCGCCTACAACGGCGAAAACCTGAAGGACGTCGATCCGCGCAGCAAGAGCGTGAAGGAGTACCGCGACGACGCCGGTCTGCAGGAGGGATTTACCGGCTTGTCGACCCGCTGGGCGTTCAAGACCATTTCGGCCGCGTTCAACCGCGACCCGAGCGAGATCGCTGCCGACCCGGTGAATCTGCTGGTCGTGCTCGAGGATCGCCTGAACAAGGACGATCTGCCGGAGGAATACAAGCGCCGGCTGCGCGGGCACATCAAGGAGTGGATCGTGCCGCGCTTCGCCGAGTTCCTGGAGAAGGAACTGCAGATGTCGTATCTGGACGCGTACGGCGAATACGGACAGAACCTTTTCGACCGCTACGTGACCTATGCGGACAAGTGGTTGCTCGACGAGGACTGGCGCGATCCGGACACCGGCATGCAGTATTCGCGCGAGGCGCTGAACGCCGAACTCGAGAAGATCGAGAAACCGGCCGGCATCAGCAACCCGAAGGATTTCCGCAACGAGGTCGTCAATTTCGTCCTGCGCGCCCGCGCGCACGGCAAGAATCCGCACTGGACCAGCTACGAGAAGCTGCGCGCGGTGATCGAGAAGCGGATGTTCAGCAAGACCGAGGACATCCTGCCGATCATCTCGTTCGAGGCCAAGGGCTCGCAGGAGATGGAAGAGCGCCACAAGAGCTTCGTCAACCGGATGGCGGCGCGCGGCTACACCGAGAAGCAGGTGCGCCGGCTGGTGGACTGGTACATGCACTTCAAGAAGTCGACCCAGTCGTGAGGACGTAGCGCAAGGAGTGTCAGGTGTCCGACACCCACCTCGCGAGCCGGTTCATGCGCATCGTCGATCGACGCGCCGACCCGCCTGGGCGCGGCGCGGTCAATCGCGAGCGTTTCATCCGCCGTTTCAAGGACGACATCAAGCGCGCGGTCGATGAGGAGATCGGCAAGCGCGGCATCGCCGACATCGGCAAGGGCGGGAAGATCTCGATTCCCGGGCGCGGGCTGGCCGAGCCTCATCTTCGTCACGATCACAAGACCGGCAGCCGCGATTTCGTGCTGCCCGGCAATCGCGAGTACCTGCCCGGCGACGCGATCGATCGGCCGGAGGGTGGAGACGGCGCCGGCCAGGGCAACGAGCCCGGCGAAGGCGAAAGCCGCGACAGCTTCGCCTTCGTGCTGTCGCGCGACGAATTCCTCCGCCTGTTCTTCGATGACCTGGAACTGCCCAACCTGGAGCGCACGCGGCTCGGCGATGTGACCTACGTGCGGACGCGGCGCGCCGGCTACTCGAAGGACGGTGTGCTGGCCAACCTGTCGCCCGCGATGACGATGCGCATGTCGATCGCACGCCGCATCGCGCTGCGCGGCGGGATCGCACAGCGCATCGAGGAGCTGTCGGAGCAGCGCGACGGGTGCGCGGACGACGACGAACGCCGTGCCGCGCTCGACGAAGAGATCGAGCAGCTGCGGGGGCGGCTGGAGCAGCTGCCGTTTCTCGAGGAGATCGATCGCCGCTTTCGCGCCCGCCAGCCCGTGCCCGCGCCTTCGACCCGGGCGGTGATGCTGTGCCTGATGGACGTTTCCGGCTCGATGGATGAGCGCAAGAAGGATCTCGCCAAGCGCTTCTTCGCACTCTTGTACCTGTTCCTGGAGCGCAAGTACGGTGCGGTCGAGGTCGTCTTCGTCCGCCACACAGAGACCGCCCAGGAAGTCGACGAGAAGACCTTCTTTCACGATCCGCAGTCGGGCGGCACGCTGGTGATGCCGGCGCTGGAACTCGCGCGCGCGATCATCGATGCCCGCTTCGCGGGACCCGACTGGAACGTGTACATCGCGCAGGCGTCGGACGGCGACTGCGGCGGCGAGGACGCGCAGCAGTGCGCCGGGTTCCTGAAGAGCGAGTTGCTGCCGCGCCTGCGCTACTTCGCGTACGTCGACATCCCTTCCGGCAATTCCGGCGGCTGGTTCAGCCGGCCGTCGGACCTGTGGCAGTGCTACGAGGCAATCGCCGACGCTGCGTTCGCGATGCGCAAGGTGCACGACCGGCGCGACATCTGGCCCGTTTTCCGCGAGCTGTTCGCCCGCAAGGAAGCCACCGCGTGAAGAATCCATGGGACCGCGCGCGCAGGCACGCGCACGCACCGTCCGAGCGGCCGTGGCCGAAGCTCATTTCGCGGCCCGCGGTGCCGATGCCGGCACCGGGCATCGAGCGCAAGCGCGAGCCGATCGCCACCGGCACCGAATGGACCGTGCCGCTGCTGAAGCGTTTCGATGCCGCGCTCGCCGCGCACGCGCGCCGCCTGCATCTGGATACGTTCCCGATCCAGTACGAGGTGATCACGGCGGCGCAGATGATCGACCTGTGCTCGACGGTCGGCATGCCGGTGCACTACGCGCACTGGAGCTTCGGCAAGCAGTTGCTCGGCCAGGAGCACACCTACAAGAAGGGCATGAGCGGGCTGGCCTACGAGATCGTCATCAACACCGATCCGGCGCTGGTGTACCTGATGGAGACCAACACGCTTGCGCTGCAGGTGCTCGTGATGGCGCACGCGGCATACGGCCACAACGCCTTCTTCAAGAGCAACTACCTGTTCCGCCAGTTCACCCAGCCCGACGGCATCCTCGACTACCTGACGTTCGCGCGCAACTTCATCCTCGACTGCGAGCAGACGCACGGCTGGCGCGAGGTCGAGCGCACACTGGACTGCTGCCATGCGCTGGCCCCGTACGGCGTCGACCGCTACAAGAAGCCGGCACGGCTGTCGGCACGGCGTGAGCGCGAGCGCCTCGCGGAGCGGCTGCGCTTCGCGCAGCAGCACTACAACCCGGACGTCGCCTATCTCTACGAAGGGACCGAAAAGGAGCGGGGTCCGCAGCCGGAAGCGTTCGAGCCGCAGGAAAACCTGCTCTACTTCATCGAGAAGCGCGCCCCCAGACTGGCCCCGTGGCAGCGCGAAATCGTGCGCATCGTGCGCAAGATCTCGCAGTACTTCTATCCGCAGCGCCTGACCAAGGTCGCCAACGAAGGCGCGGCGACGTTCTGGCACTACACGCTGCTGCACGAACTGTACGACCACGGCCAGGTCGACGACGGCTTCATGCTCGAGTGGCTGGCCAACCACAGCGACGTGGTGACGCAGCCCGCATTCGACGATCAGCGCTATCACGGCATCAACCCGTATGCGCTCGGCTTCTCGATCTTCCGCGACATCCGGCGCATCTGCGAGCAGCCGACCGACGAGGACCGCCACTGGTTCGCGCGCCTGGCCGGATCCAACTGGGTCGAAGCGGTGCAGTTCGCAATGGCGAACTTCAAGGACGAGAGCCTGATCGAGCAGTACCTGTCGCCCAAGCTGATGCGCGACCTGCGCCTGTTTCTCCTGTCCGACGACGAGAATGACCGCAGCAAGTACACGGTGCGTGCGATCCACAACGAGCAGGGATACCTGCGCGTTCGCCAGGCGCTGGCGGCGCAGTATCGCCCGGAGGTGCACACGCCGCCGCTGGCCGTGACCCGCTTTTCCGCCGACAGCGACCGCGCGCTGCTGCTGCAGCATCGCGTCGAGCGCGGTCGCCTGCTGGATGCGGACCGGACGGCCGAAATCCTCGCCTACATCAAGGAACTGTGGCAGTTCGATGTCGTGCTCGAGGAGGTGGACGACGACGGCAACCGGCTGAAGATCCACAGGACATAGACAAGGGCGGCACAAACAAAACGGCGCCCGCGGCGCCGTTTTGTTTCTTGTTCTCGTCTCTTACAGCCAGTACACGACGATGTACAGGCCGATCCACACCACGTCGACGAAGTGCCAGTACCACGCCGCCGCCTCGAATGCGAAATGGTGGTCGGGGCGGAAATGGCCGCGCAGGATGCGGAAGAACATCACCGTCAGCATGATCGCGCCGACGATCACGTGGAAGCCGTGGAATCCCGTCAGCATGAAGAACGTCGAGCCGAAGATGCCCGAGTCCAGGCGCAGGTTCAGCTCGCGGTACGCATGAATGTATTCGAACGCCTGCACGCCGACGAAGCTGAAGCCCAGCAGCAGCGTCAGGAACAGCCATCCCAAGGCCTTGCCGCGGTGGTTGGAAAGCAGGCCGTGATGTGCAACCGTGAGCGTGAAGCCCGAGCTGACCAGCAGGATCGTATTGATCGTCGGCACCGGCCAGGCATGGATCTTCGAGAATTCGCCGACGATGCCGCCGGGGCCGAATGTCGGCCACGTCGCGACGAAGTCCGGCCAGAGCAACCGGTTGTCGAAGTCGCCGAGCGACGGCAACGTGATCACGCGCGCATAGAAGAGCGCGCCGAAGAACGAGGCAAAGAACATCACCTCCGAGAAGATGAACCAGCTCATTCCCCAGCGGAAGCTGACGTCCACCTGGCGGTTGTAGCGGCCGCCCTCGGACTCGCCGATGACCTGCGCGAACCAGCCGCGCATCATGTAGATCAGGACTGCAAATCCCGCCAGCAGCACCCACCCGCCGCCGCCGACCTGATTGACCACCATCGCCGCGCCAAAGGTGGTGAAGATCATCGCGATCATTCCCACCATCGGCCAGCGCGCCGGCGCCGGCACGAAGTAGTGTGATGCGGCTCCCGCGTGCGTCGATCCCATCTGACCCGTCTCCTTCCCTATTGCAGTTTTTCTGCTGCCTCAGCGCAGCACGACGAACTTGATGATTGATACCAGGACGATGATGAACAGTGCCGCGCCGATCACACCCATCACCACCACGTGAATCGGGTTCAGGTGCGCGGAATCGGCCTCGTAGTGCGCTCGCTTGCGTACGCCGAAGAACGACCAGAAAACGGCGCGCGCGGTCTGCGCGAGCGACGCCTTGCGCCGGGTGGCGGGAGTTTCGCGCTCGTCCATTTCAGCCGCGCCGATCACGCGTCTCCTCCGCCTGCGCGGGCGACGCGCCCGGCACCTCGAAAAACGTGTACGACAGCGTGATCTGGCCGATGTCTTTTGGCAGTGCCGGATCGACGAAGAACACCACCGGAAACCGGCGGCTCTCGCCGGCCGCCAGGGTCTGCTGCTTGAAGCAGAAGCACTCGATCTTGTTGAAGTAGCGCGCCGCCTGCATCGGCGCGTAGCTCGCAATCGCCTGTCCGACCATCGCGCGGTTCTCGAGGTTGATCAGGTCGTATTCGACCGTGATCAGCTCCCCCGGATGCACGTCGAGGTGATTGACCTCCGGCTTGAAGCGCCACGGTCCCTGCCGGTTGGCGTCGAACTCGATCACCACGGTGCGCGTCTTGTCCACCTGCGTGTTCGCAAGCCGCTGTTCCGCCTTCTCGTCCTTGCCAGTCAGGATGTTGATCCCGGTGATCTCGCAGATGGTCCGGTACACCGGGATCAGCGCCCAGCCGAAGCCGAACATCAGCACGGCGACCACCACCAGCTTGCGCAGGGTGCCGCGGTTGGACTGGCCGTCGATGCGCGCGGTGGACATCTGCTGCTCAGCCTCCGAACAGCCAGCGCCTGACGATGATGCCGGCGAAGAACACCAGCACGATCGACAGCAGCACCAGCGCGGTGCGCTTGTTGCTCGCCTGCTGCTCGTCCGAAATCTGCTTGCTCATGAGTTCATGTCCCCGGTCGCGCTGCGACCGGCGCTCTCCGTCTACTTGACCACCGGAGGGGTCTCAAACGTATGGAACGGTGCCGGCGACGGGACAGTCCATTCCAGGCCGCCGTCTCCGGCGTCGAAATAGTTGTCCTTCGCCTTCGGACCGCCCTTGATGCACTTGAGCACGGTGTACAGGAAGAGCAGCTGCGACAGGCCGAAGCCGAACGCCCCGATCGAGGCAACCATGTTGAAGTCGGCGAACTGCATCGGGTAGTCGGCGTAGCGGCGTGGCATGCCGGCCAGCCCGAGGAAATGCATCGGGAAGAAAGTCACGTTGAAGAAGATCATCGACAGCCAGAAGTGCCACTTGCCGAGCTTCTCGTCATACATGTGCCCGGTCCATTTCGGCAGCCAGTAATAGGCGCCGCCGAACATCGCGAACAGCGAGCCGGCCACCAGCACGTAGTGGAAGTGCGCCACCACGTAGTACGTGTCCTGGATCTGGATGTCGATCGGCGCCATCGCGCAGATCAGGCCGGTGAACCCGCCCATCGTGAACACGAAGATGAATCCGATCGCAAACAGCATCGGCGTCTCGAAGGTCATGCTGCCCTTCCACATCGTCGCCAGCCAGTTGAAGATCTTCACGCCGGTCGGCACGGCGATCAGCATCGTCGCGTACATGAAGAAGAGCTGCCCCGTCACCGGCATCCCGGTGGTGAACATGTGGTGCGCCCACACGATGAACGACAGGATCGCGATCGACGCGGTCGCGTAGACCATCGACGCGTAGCCGAACAGGGGCTTGCGCGAGAACACCGGCACGATCTGGCTGATGATGCCGAACGCCGGCAGGATCATGATGTAGACCTCGGGGTGGCCGAAGAACCAGAAGATGTGCTGGAACATCACCGGGTCGCCGCCACCCGCCGCGTTGAAGAAGCTGGTGCCGAAGTGGCGGTCGGTTAGCGTCATCGTAATGGCGCCGGCGAGCACCGGCATCACCGCGATCAGCAGATAGGCGGTGATCAGCCAGGTCCAGACGAACATGGGCATCTTCATCAGGTTCATGCCCGGTGCGCGCATGTTCAGGATCGTGGTGATGATGTTGATCGAGCCCATGATCGAGCTCGCGCCCATGATGTGCAGCGCGAAGATCGCCATGTCCATCCCCATGCCCATCTGGATCGTCAGCGGCGCATAGATGGTCCAGCCGGCAGCGGGCGCGCCGCCGGGAACGAAGAACGACGACACCAGCAGCAGCGCCGCCGGCGGCAGCAGCCAGAAGCTGAAGTTGTTCATGCGCGCGAACGCCATGTCGGGCGCGCCGATCTGCAGCGGGATCATCCAGTTCGCGAAGCCGACGAAGCCCGGCATGATCGCGCCGAACACCATGATCAGCCCGTGCATAGTGGTGAGCTGGTTGAAGAACTGCGGCTCGAAGATCTGCAGGCCGGGCTGGAACAGTTCGGACCGGATCCCCAGCGCCAGCACGCCGCCGGTCAGGAACATCGTGAACGAGAACCACAGGTACATCGTGCCGATGTCCTTGTGGTTGGTGGCGTACAGCCAGCGCCGCCAGCCGGACGGGGCGTGATCGTGGGCGGCGTCATGCGCGTGACCGTGACCATGGACGACTGCGCTCATCTTTGCTCCTTCGGATTCAGTTTGTCGTATTCGCTCGCTGCGTCACCGCGCCCTACTTGCGCGCCGCCTTGAATTCGCTCGGCTGGATCGCCACGCCGGTCTTGTTGCCCCAGCTGTTCCGCTCATAGGTCGCCGCCGCGGCAAGGTCCACGTCCGACAGCGCCTTCCAGGATGGCATCGCTCCCTTGCCACTGAGCATGATCGCGATCTGCTGCTCCTTGTTGGCCACCACCTGGCTGCCGTCCAGCGCCGGGAAGGTTCCCTTGATGCCCTGGCCATTCGCCTGGTGACAGGCCTGGCAGTTGGCCGCATAGACCTTGGCGCCACGCTCCATCAGCTCCGCCATGGTCCAGGTCTTGTTCGCATCTTCGGCCTGCGCGGCCATCGCCATCTTCTTCTCGTTCACCCACTTCGTGTATTCCTGCGCAGTGACGACCCGGACCTTGATCGGCATGAACGCGTGGTCCTTGCCGCACAGTTCGGCGCACTGGCCATAGAAGGTGCCGGTCTTCTCGGCGCGGAACCAGGTGTCGCGCACGAAGCCCGGGATCGCATCCTGCTTGACCCCGAACGCGGGCACGAACCACGCGTGAATTACGTCATTCGCCGTCGTGATCACGCGGATCTTCTTGTCCACCGGCACCACCAGCTCGTTGTCGACGTCGAGCAGATACAGCGGATTCGCCTTGCGCGCGGCGTTGTTGCCGCCGTCGATCTGGTCGCGTGGCGTGGCAAGCGTCGACAGGAAGGAAATGCCCTCGCCCTCGCCTTTCAGGTAGTCATAGCCCCACTTCCACTGCGAGCCGGTCGCCTTGATCGTGATGTCCGCATTGGTGGTGTCCTTCATCGCCACCACGGTCTTGGTGGCCAGCGCCCCCATCACGATGACGATGATGAACGGCACCACGGTCCAGGCGATCTCGACCGCCGTGCTCTCATGGAAATTCTCGGCCTTGTGTCCCTTCGATTTGCGGTGGGCATAGATCGAATAGAACATCACGCCGAACACGACGACGAAGATCACGCCGCAGATGACCAGCATCATCCAGTGCAGCCAGTTGATGTCGCGCGCAATCGGCGTGACCGGCGGCGCCAGGTTGTACCGGCTCTGGATGGCGCTCGCCGCGCCGGTCGCCGCCAGAAGCAAAGTCGCCAGCACTGCCCTGATTGTTGTCGTCATTCTGGTCGAATCCATCACGTCATCCATCGCGGACTGCGCCGCCCCTTTGTTCGATTGCGTCCCCGCTATGCCGCTGCCGTCGCAGCGGTCCGCAGCGCTTGCTTAAGTTCGAGCCCGAGCCGCTGCCGGCGCTCGCCAAGCAGATCGGTTCCGATCTCGATCCGCTCGTGCGCCGTCACCACGAACAGGCGCGCCCGGTCCGGCGCGCCTGCGTCGGCTTTGGTCTCGATTCGCGCCCGCGGCGCCGCGAGCTGCCAGGTCGAGTGCCTGCTTCCATGGAACTGCTCGATGCGCAGTCGTCCCGCATCGAGCTCGATCACCTCGAAATTGGCCGCCCGCATTCCGTAGCAGATGAACGCGACCGCAAGCGCAATCAGCTCGACGCCCACGAACGGCAGCACCATCCAGAGTCCGTGGGCCGCGAAAGCCGCGCCGAACACGAACGAGAGCGCAACGATCGACACGAACACCGCCGCCAATTGCCGCGGTGAGGCGGAGCAATTGCGCTTGATGATCCAGCGGGTCGCGTGCTCGGGCATCTGCAGGGCTCGTTGAACACCTTGCGCGAACAGGCGGCCGCAGAAGCGCAGCCGCTGCCCCGGCGACCCCGAATTCCGCGCGGAATGCACGGATCGGCTCGAAGGGGTATGCGCAAAGCGGCGGGATTATAGGGGGGACACTGCGGGACGGCCAAACATCATGGTGTGACCTACCCAAAGAGCGTGCCTGGCGTCACCCGGACGTGGATCCCGCCGGGACGTCGTCCAAGCCCGCGATCCGGCGTCGCCGCCTGCGTGCCGTCGTCGCCCGCCCGCCGTCAGGCAGCGGCCGCCTGCGCTCAGCGAGATCGAAGTTGCGCGCGCAGGCTGTCGACAGAGATTCGTGTCTGCCGCTCGGATCCCCGGTCCGCCGGCTTCCAGGCATGGCCGTAGGCGACCTCGAAGGTGATCCCGATGCGCCCGTCGTCGTCGCGGCGCGCCGCCAGTGCTTCGATCAGCGCGCGCGCGCGCCGTCCCGAAACGAACCCGGGCGAGCGGTCATCCCTCGGATTGCCTCCCATGGCTGCCACGTCACGCAACAGGTCGGCCGGGTTCGCATAGGTCAGGCGGATGCGCTCCGCGTCCATCACCGGCGTGGCGAAACCCGCGGCGACCATCATGTCGCCGAAGTCGTGCATGTCCACGTACGTCATCGGCACAGCGCGCGGCAGAATCGCGGCCACCTCGGCGCGCAGCTCCTTGATCGTGTCCGGGCCGAAGCAACTGAACATCAGCAGCCCGCCGGTCGACAGCACCCGCTTCCATTCGGGAAACAGCGTGTGCGGTACCGGATGCCAGTGCAGCATCAGGTTGGAAAACACGAGGTCGATGCATCCGTCCGCGAGCGGAAGCATGCCTGCGTCGGCCGCAATCCAGTGGGCGCGCGGCCGGCGCCACAGGCGGGCCAGACGAGTCGCTGCGCTTCGATCTGCAACTGCGCCCTGTTGCAGCATGGCGAGGGATTGATCGACCCCGATCCACTCGGCTGCCGCATAGCGCCGCATCAGGTCCGGTCTCTCGCCACCCAGCCCGCAGCCGACGTCGAGAACGCGACGCGGTGCAAGCCGTATGACCTCCAGCTTTTCCTGCATGCGCCGACCGACCTCGCGCACCAGGAAATCGTGCCGCGCAAACGCGGGCGCACGCCGGTCGAACTGCTTGCGCACCGTCGCGGATCGCATCGGCATGCGCGGCGGGTCGACGATCGTGGGAGTGAGTTCGGAAGTGCCGGGGCCGAGAGCCATGGGGCGGCGCTGGTGCGCTGCGGGGCAGTATATGCTCTGCGCGCATGATCGCCGCCGCGCTTCGCCGACTGCCGCGCCGATTCGCCGCCGGCTTGCGATTGGCGACGCCGTGCGCGGTGTGTGAGGTGAAGCGCGCGACAAGCGGCGGTTCGCTGTGCGCCGACTGCGAACAGGACTTCTTCCCCGCAGACGTGCCGCGCTGCCGCGCGTGCGCGATTCGCCTGCCCGCCTCGACGGCGGCGACGGTCTGCGCCGCCTGCCTGCGGCACCCTCCGCATTTTGACGCAACGATCGCGCTGGCCGACTACGCGCCCCCGGTGGATGGCATGGTCATCGCGCTGAAGTCCGGCGGCCGGTTCGCGCTGTCCCGATTGTTCGGAACGCTGCTGGCACGTCGCGCACGGCCATTCGGCCTCGCCGGCGCTCTGATCACGGCGGTTCCGCTTGCGTTCGAGCGCCACGCCGAACGGGGCTTCAACCAGGCTGTCGAAATCGCACGCTGCGCGGCGCGCGCGCTCGACGCCCCGCTCGATGCGAGCGCGCTGCTGCGCGTGCGCCACGCGGCGCCCCAGCATCTTCTGCCGGTCGACGAACGCCGGCGCAACGTGCGCGGCGCGTTCATCGTGCGCGCGGACGTACGGTCGCGCCATGTCGCGGTCGTCGACGACGTGATGACGACCGGCAGCACGCTCGACGAGATCGCGGCGGTGCTGAAGAAGGCTGGCGCGGCGCGCGTGACCAGTCTCGTTGTCGCCCGCACCGCCTAGATGTTCAACGTCGTCCTCGTCGAGCCGGAGATTCCGCCGAACACCGGCAACGTCATCCGACTTTGCGCGAACACGGGCGCGCAACTGCATCTGATCGAGCCGCTCGGCTTCGATCTGAGCGACAAGCAGTTGCGTCGTGCCGGCCTGGACTATCGCGAATACGCGACGGTCAGGGTGCACGCGAGCTTCGACGCCCTGCTCACCAGCGAACGATGCATTCCGGAGCGGATGTTCGCGTTCACGACCCAGGGCGTGCGCTTGCTTGCCGATGTGTCATTCGAGCTCGGCGACTGGCTCGTTTTCGGCGCCGAAACGCGGGGACTGGCGGCGGGCGTACGCGCGCGCTTTGCGCCCTCCCAACGCGTCCGTCTGCCGATGCGGGCCGGTAATCGCAGCCTTAACCTTTCGAACGCGGTCGCCGTCGTCGTGTACGAGGCGTGGCGTCAGAACGAGTACGCCGGCGGGACCTGAGGACTACGTGCGGCTCAGATCGTCCGTCGCACCGCGCGCGACGGCAGGCAGGTGCAGGCGCAGTCGCTCCAGCAGCAGGTCCGGCGTAGGCTCGACGATCAGCAGGTCCTGGTGTTCCCGGCGGATGAAACCTTCGGTCGCGCTGTGGCGCAGGAACGCCAGCAGATGATCGAAGTAGCCCTCGACGTTGATCATCCCCACCGGCTTCGCATGCAGCCGCAACTGCAGCCAGGTGATCATCTCGAACATCTCTTCGAACGTGCCGTATCCGCCGGGCAGGACGATGAAGGCATCGGCGCGGTCGGCCATCACGCGCTTGCGCGTGTGCATCGAGTCGACGACCAACAGCTCGGTCAGCGCCTGGTGCGCAACCTCTGGTCGCATCAAGTGCTCCGGGATCACGCCGACCACGTTTCCCCCTCCCGCGAGCGCGGCATCCGCAATTGCCCCCATCATCCCGACATGGCCGCCGCCGTAGATCAGCGTCACGCCGTGTTGAGCGAGTCTCGCGCCCAGCTCGCGCGCCAACGCGACGTACGCCGGCTGCGCGCCGGCCTGCGAACCGCAGAAGACGCATACGGATTGAATCCGCTTCATCCGCGGTTCACTCTCTCTTGGGATCGCGCGCGAGCAGCTGACCCAGTGCGTCCCTGGGCGTCAGGCGGCCATCGAGCACCGCGCAGACCGCCGCTGTCAGTGGCATTTCGACCCCGACCGCTTGTGCTCGCGCCGCCACCGCCGGTGCCGACCACACGCCCTCGGCCACGTGACCGATGCGCTCTAGCGCGAGCGCCAGCGGCACGCCGCGCCCGAGGAGCATGCCGACCTGCCGATTGCGCGACAGCTCGCCCGTGCAGGTGAGGATCAGGTCCCCGACGCCGGCCAGCCCCATGAAGGTTTCGGTGCGAGCGCCGAGCGCTGCGCCCATCCGCCCGATCTCGGCCAGTCCGCGCGTGATCAAGGCGGCGCGGGCATTGTGGCCGAGCCCGAGTGCGTCGGAGATGCCGGTGGCGATCGCCATCACGTTCTTCACCGCCCCGCCGATTTCCACGCCGACCACGTCGTCGGTCGAATAAATGCGCAGCGCGCCGGCATGAAAGATCTGCGTCACCCAGCGGCAGAACTCCGGCGATCCGGCGACCGTCAGTGCCGTTGGCAAGCCACGCGCAACCTCGGCCGCAAAACTGGGGCCCGAAAGCGGGCCGCTGGGATGCGATCCCATCTCGTCGCGGACGACTTCATGCGCGAGCTTCGCGCTGTCGCGCTCGAGGCCCTTGCACAGCCACACGATCGGTGGCAGCGCCGGCTGCCCGCGCATCCGGTGCAGCGTTTCGCGCAAGCCCGCGGTCGGCACCGCGAGCACGAGCAGGCCATGGTGCGCCCGTGCCACAGCCGCCGCGAGATCCGCCGTGATTTCAATCCCCGCATCGAGAACGATGCCGGGCAGATATCGCTCGTTGCGACGCGTCGCCGCCAGCGCGTGCGCCTGCGAGGCCTCGCGGGTCCACAGCGTCAAGTGATGACGCTGAGCCAGCGCGCACGCGATCGCTGTGCCCCACGCTCCGGCGCCGAGGACGGCAATCGACGCCATGCCGCCCGATCCGGGCTACTGCCGGGTGGTCGTCGCCGGCGCGGCCGCGACTCCCTGCTGCTGAGCCCGGCGCTGCTGGTACATCGCTTCGAAGTTGATCTCCGCCAGATGAATCGACGGCAGCCCCGTACGATTTATCAGGTCGGCGATGTTCGCGCGCAGATACGGGTAGATGATGCCGGGACAGACGATGCCCAGGATCGGTTCGAACTGCTCGTTCGGGATGCCGCGCATCTCGAAGATACCCGCCTGCTTGCCCTCGACCAGAAAGAGGACCTTGTCTCCGACCTTGGCCGTCGTTGTGGCGCGCACCACCACTTCGTAGATGCCGTCGAGCACCTTGTTGTTCGAAACCTCGAGCTGCACGTCGACCTGGGGCGCGGTCTGCTCGAGAAAGATCTCGGGCGCGTGCGGCAGTTCGAGCGAAGCATCCTTCAGGTAAATACGCTGCAGCTGAAATACCGGCCCCTGGGGTGCAGGCGGCGGCGTGACGTTTTCGGCCATGGATATCCTCTTTTGTGATGCCGGCCGCGTGCCGGCGACGAGTTTCCTTGCGGCGATCCCTGCGGCTAGCCGGTCAGCAGCGTCGCCAGCCTGCCCGCGCGATCGAGTGCCGACAAATCATCGAACCCGCCGACGTGCTGCTCGCCGATGTAGATCTGCGGCACGGTGCGCCGGCCGGTGCGGGCGATCATCTCGTCGCGGCGCGATGCATCCAGGTCGATGCGGATCTTCTCGATGTCGGTCACGCCGCGCGCCCTGAGCAATGCTTCGGCACGCTGGCAGTATGGGCAAACGGCGGTGCTATACATCCTGACGCGGTTTGACATGGGTCGTCTCGCTACTTCGCTGATCTCGTCAAGTCCGGACCGGCAGCCCGGCCTCGCGCCAGGCGATAAGACCGCCGGCCAGCACGTACACCTCACTGAGTCCGGCCGCGCGCAACTGCGCCGCCGCCGGCCCCGCGGTGGAGCCCGAGTTGCATACGACGATCACCGGCCGGTCCTTCTTCAGATCTCCGGCACGCTCCTTCAGGTTCGCGAGCGGAATGTTGCGCGCGTTCGGCAGCGATCCCTTGCCGAATTCATCTGCGCTTCGCACGTCGACCACCTGTGCGTGCTTGGAGTTGATCAGCTGCGTGGCCTGCAGCGTAGAAAGCGATGGCCCCGCCGTGCGCGCTCGCACGAGCGGCCACAGCAGCATGCCGCCGCTGACGAAGGCGACCGCGATCAGGAATATGTTGTCGATGAAGAACTGCACGGGGGTACCTGCCTCGGAAGCAAGCGTCAGATTATAGAATGCGCTTGTACGACGATCCGGTGCGCAATGCGCGCACCTCATGTTCGATCCGCCTCCTTCCGACTCCGCCAGATCCATGCACAAGCTGGTCCTGCTAAGACACGGCGAAAGCCAGTGGAACCTCGAGAACCGCTTCACCGGCTGGACCGACGTCGACCTGACGGACAACGGCATCCGCGAAGCGCGCGCTGCCGGCGATCTGCTGAAGCGCGAGGGCTATACGTTCGACATCGCCTACACATCGGTTCTGAAGCGCGCAATCCGCACGCTCTGGCTGGCTCTCGACGCGCTCGACCTGATGTGGCTGCCTGTCGTGCACTCATGGCGCCTGAACGAGCGCCACTATGGCGCCCTGCAGGGCCTCAACAAGGCCGAAACGGCCGCTAAATTCGGTGACAAACAGGTGCTGGTCTGGCGTCGCTCGTATGCGATCGCGCCGGATCCGCTGCCGCGCGACGATCCACGCTGGGCGGGGAACGATCCGCGCTACCGGCACCTGAAGCCGGAGGAGATTCCCGCCACCGAGTGCCTGAAGGACACCGTGGCGCGCGTGGTGCCTTTCTGGAACGATTCGATCGCGCCGGCGGTTGCAAGAGGCCGCCGCGTGCTGGTGGCGGCGCACGGCAATTCGCTGCGCGCATTGATCAAATTCCTCGACAACGTATCCGACGACGACATCGTCGGCCTCAATATTCCGACGGCGCAGCCGCTGGTATACGAACTGGACGACCGCCTGAAGCCAATCCGCCACTACTACCTCGGCGATCCAGAAGATATCGCGCGCGCGACGGCCGCGGTCGCTGCACAGGGAACCGCGGGAAAGCCGCGGTCCGGCCAGCCGGCTTAGGAAAGAGGCGGGGATCGCCCCTGCTCGAGTGGTGAACCTGTCCAGGTTGTCCGGGCAACTTCTGGTTGCGCTGTGCGCCGGAGCATGGTTCGCGGTCCTTGCGGCCGGTCCCGGTGCGCCGGCCGGCAGGCCGCAGGCAAAGAAGAGTGCGGGGCCAAAGGAAAAATCGTCACGGAAGGGCGAGACCAGGCCTCCGAACGCCCGGCGCAAGGATCAGCTGCAGGGAGAGCAGCGCGATTTGCAGCGCCGTCTCGCACAACTGAAGAAGCAACTGACGGCGTCGGAAGCGGCGCATGCGGATGTGACCGATGCGCTGCGCGCGTCGGAGGCCGAGATCTCGTCCGTCAACCGGCGCCTGCGTGAGCTCGCGAATCAGCGTAGCGACCTCGAAGCACGAATTGCCGACCTGCA
>JBLMYK010000191.1:0-7643 GCA_050258235.1 Gemmatimonadota bacterium
CATGCTGCGCCGGGCCGAGCGGCCCGGCAACTCGCCGAAATGCGTGCGCGCGCAGCGTCAGAAGGCGACGCGCGCCAGCGCGTCGCGCAGCCTTCGTTGCACCGCGTCGCGACCGATCAGCTCGAGCACCGCGTCAATTGACGGCGTCTGTGTGCGGCCGGTGACCGCGACGCGCAGCGGCACGGCGATCTGTGGCATCTTGAGGCCGAACTCGCCGATCAGTTGCTTCAGCAGCGCCGACAGCGCGGCGCGCTCCCATGCGACGGTCGCCGCGCGATCGGCAAATGCACGCACCGCATCCAGGCTCCTGCCCGCGAGGTGCTGGCCGAGCAGCGCGGCATCGATTGCATGCGCGCCGTAGAACAGCATCGCCTCGTCGGCGAGCTCGTTCAGCGTCCTGGCGCGTTGCTTCAGCAGGGCGACCACCGCCTCGAGCGACGGGTTCCCGCCGCCGACAGTGCCGCCCCTCTGCGCGATGCGCGGCGCCACCAGTTTCGCGAGCCGCGCATCATCGGCCTGCTTGATGTACTCGCCGTTGAGCCACAGCAGCTTGTCCAGGTTGTACTGGGCGGGCGCGCGGTTCACGTGGTCGAGGTCGAACCATGCGATCAACTGCTCGCGCGTGAACTTCTCGTCGTCGCCGTGGCTCCACCCGAGGCGCGCCAGGTAGTTGAACAGCGCCTCCGGCAGGAAGCCATCTTCGTCGTACTGCAGCACGCTGACCGCGCCGTGCCGTTTCGACAGCTTCTGTCCGTCCGGGCCGAGGATCATCGGCAGGTGGCCGAAGGCCGGCAGGCTCGCGCCGAGCGCCTGGTAGATGTTGATCTGCCGCGGCGTATTGTTCACGTGATCGTCGCCGCGCAGTACGTGAGTGATGCGCATGTCGATGTCGTCGACCACGACCGCGAAGTTGTAGGTCGGCACCAGGTCCGCGCCGCGCGCGATGACCAGGTCGTCGAGCTCCGCATTCGAGATCGAGATCGGTCCCTTGACGAGATCGTTCCAGACGACCTCACCGTCGTCGGGATTGCGGAAGCGGATCACCGGATTCACGCCGGCCGGCGGCGTCTTTCCGTGCGCATTCTCGGGGCGCCAGCGGCCGTCGTAGCGGGGCTTCTCGCCGCGCGCCATCTGCTGCTCGCGCATCTCGTCGAGTTCCTCGACGGTCGCGTAGCACCTGTAGGCCCTGCCTTCCGCGAGCAGGCGTTCGATGACCTCGCGGTAGCGTGCGAAGCGTTCGGTCTGGCGGACGGGCCCCTCGTCGTAATCGAGGGCGAGCCACTGCATCGAGTCGAGGATCACCCGCACCGCTTCCTCGGTCGAGCGCTCCAGATCGGTGTCTTCGATGCGCAGGATGAACTGCCCGCCGTGGTGTCGCGCGTAGGCCCAGGAGAACAGCGCGGTGCGCGCCGTGCCCAGGTGCAGCATGCCGGTCGGACTGGGGGCGATGCGGGTGCGGACGGTCATCGTGAAAGCGGACACCCGCGCCGGCGGGCTGCAAGTCGATGGTGGGTGGTACAGGGATCGAACCTGTGGCCCCTGCCGTGTGAAGGCAGTGCTCTACCGCTGAGCTAACCACCCGCAAGAGGCGCGCATTCTACCCGACGTAGACTGCGCGCCGTGAATCTGGCGCACACCCTACTGCGCAGCGCGAACCGGTTGCCGGGCCAGCCGGCGGTGATCTAGCGCGACCGCTGCAGCCACGGATTCGCCGAGCTCGCCGGCCGCACGCTGCGCCTTGCGGGCGCACTGCGCGCGCGCCTCGGCGTCCAGCCCGGCCAGCGCGTGGCGCTGGTGATGCGCAATAACGCTGCCTACGTCGAACTGCTGTATGCGTGCTGGGCGGTTGGCGCTTGCGCGATTCCGATCAACGTGAAGCTGCACGCAGCCGAGATCGCGTTCATCCTCGACGACGCGACTGCTCGCGTTTGCTTCGTGACGGACGACGTCGACACCGCGGCGATCGCGGCGGCGCGCGCCGGTGGCGCGACCACGTTCATCGACATCGATTCGCCCGACTATCGCGCGCTGCTGCACGCCGACCCGGTCCCGGTGTCGGATGTCGCAGCCGATGAGCCCGCGTGGCTCTTCTACACCAGCGGCACAACCGGCCGCCCCAAGGGCGTGATGCTCTCGCACCGCAACCTGCTGGCAATGACGCTGAACTACCTGGCGGACGTCGATCATGCCCAGGCCGGCGATCACCTGCTGCACGCGGCGCCGATGTCGCACGGATCGGGCCTGTATGTCGTGCCCAATATCGCGGCCGGCGCGACGCAACTCGTGCCGGCATCGCGCGGCTTCGACACCGCGGAGATCGACGACATCCTGGCGCTGACGCCGAACGTGAAGTTCTTCGCCGCGCCGACGATGGTGATGCGGCTGGTCGACCGGCTGCGCGGCGGCGCGGAGCGTCTGAAGCTGATCGTCTATGGCGGCGGGCCGATGTACGTGGCCGACTGCCTGCGCGCGCTGGATCGCTTCGGCCCGCGGCTGGTGCAGATCTACGGCCAGGGCGAAAGCCCGATGACGATCACCGTGCTGCCGGTGGCCGATCATTTCGACGACCGCGATGGCCGGCGCCTCGAGCGCCTGGGCTCGGTCGGCCGCGCGCAGACCGGCGTCGAGGTCGCGGTGTTCGACGAAGACGATCGCCCGCTCGATGCCGGCGCCACCGGCGAGGTGTGCGTGCGCGGAGACTCCGTGATGCGCGGCTACCTGAACAGCCCAGAGGCGACCGCGAAGACGCTCGCGAACGGCTGGCTGCACACGGGCGACCTCGGGCGCTTCGACGTGCACGGCTACCTGACGCTGGTCGACCGCAGCAAGGACCTGATCATTTCCGGCGGCAGCAACATCTACCCGCGCGAGGTTGAGGAAGTTCTGCTGCGCCACCCCGCGGTGGCGGAAGTCGCGGTGATCGGCGAGCACGACGCCGACTGGGGCGAGGCGGTGGTCGCGGTGGTCGTCACGCGCGCCGGCATGGCACTCGACGCCGCGACGCTCGATGCGTTCTGCCTGGAGCACATCGCGCGCTTCAAGCGGCCGAAGCGCTACCAGTTCGTCGACGAGTTGCCGAAGAACGCGGCCGGCAAGGTGCTGAAGCGCGAGCTGCGCTCCCGCCTATGACGCCGTGCCCGTTGCCGCCGCTCGCCGCCAGACGCTCGGCCCCTTGGCTTCCTTCTCGATCGCGTCCAGCAGCGCTTCGTGCGCGGCGATCTCGTCCGGCTCGGCGGTGAGCACGACCAGCTGCGCGACGTCGATCTTCACGGTGTCGGCCTGCGCAGCGGTACCGCCGAGTTCCATCACCAGACTGTCCTGACCGCGCGTCATCGCCAGATAGACATCGGCCAGCAGCCCCGCGTCGAGCAGCGCGCCGTGCAGCGTCCGGTGGGCGTTGGAAACCGCGTACCGTTCACACAGCGCGTCGAGCGAATTGCGCTTGCCGGGGTGCAGCTCGCGCGCGAGCTTCAGCGAGTCGGTGACGCGGCAGTGATCCTCGAAGCGGCCGAGATTCAGGCGCCCGAGCTCCGCGTCGAGAAATTCGAGGTCGAATGCAGCGTTGTGGATGATCACCTCCGCGTCGCGCACGAACTCCAGGAGCTCGGCCGCGACATCGGCGAACTTCGGCTTGTCGGCGAGGAATTCGCTCGACAAGCCGTGCACCGCGAGCGCGCCCTCGTCGCTGTCGCGCTCCGGATTGACGTAGTGGTGCAGGCGCCGCTCGGTCAGGCGCCGGCCGACCAGCTCGAGACAGCCGATCTCGATGATGCGGTGGCCGTCCTTCGCTTCGAGGCCGGTGGTTTCGGTGTCGAGGACGACCTGCCGGTTCATCGCTATTCGGCCGCCGCCGCGCGGCTCGCCTCGGCGGGCGGCAGGTCATGGTGATGCGATCCCAGCCACTTGCCGAGCAGCTGTTCCATGATCGTGTACATCGTCGGCACCACGTACAGCGTCAGCAGCGTGCCGAAGCTGAGACCGCCGACGATCACCCAGCCGATCTGGATCCGGCTTTCCGCGCCCGCGCCGTGCGACATCGCGAGCGGCACCGCGCCCAGCACCATCGCGCCGGTCGTCATCAGGATCGGCCGCAGCCGCAGCACGGCCGCGTGGCGCACCGCGTCGAAGAGCCGCTCGCCGCGCTCCTGCAACTGGTTGGCGAACTCGACGATCAGGATGCCGTGCTTGGTGATCAGACCCACCAGCGTGATCAGGCCGATCTGGCTGTAGATGTTCAGCGTTCCGCCGCTGGCCCACAGCGCCATCAGCGCGCCGGTCAGCGAGAGCGGCACCGACAGCATGATGACGAACGGGTCGGCAAAGCTTTCGAACTGCGCCGACAGCACCAGGTAGATGAAGATCAGAGCCAGCACGAATGTCAGGTAGATGCTGCCGCGCGCGTCGCGGAACTCGCGCGACACGCCGTTCAGGTCGGTCAGCGCCGTATGCGGCAGCACGCGCCGGGCAGTGTCGTCCATCATCTTCAGCGCATCCGACAGCGCGTAGCCCGGCGCCAGCGTGGCCGAAATCGTCACCGCGCGCAGGCGCTGGAAGTGGTTCAGCGACTGCGGCGACACGCCTTCCTGCACGCGTACCACGTTGGCCAGCTGAACCATCGAGCCGTCGCGCGCGCGCACGTAGATGTCGCTGATGTCGTTCGGCCGGCTGCGGTCGCGCGGCGCGACCTGCACGATCACGTCATACTGCTCGCCATCCTGCTTGAAGCGCGTGACCTGGCGGCCGCCGAGCATCGTCTGCAGCGTGCGGCCGACGTTCTCGACCGGGATGCCGAGGTCGGCCAGCTTGTCGCGGTTGACCTCGACGCGCAGCTCGGGGGTGTTCAGGCGCAGGTCCGACTGCGGGCTCTGCACGATGCCCGTCTTCGAGATTTCGGCGATGAACTGGGTGACGATGCGGTCCAGCTCGGCATAGGGCACCTGCGACATGATCACGTACTCGACCGGCAGCGTGCGCGGCGACTGTCCGAGCGACGGCGGATTGACCGCGAAGCCGATCACCCCGGGCAGCTGCTGGAATTTCGCGTTCAGCTCGCGCGCGATGTCCTGCTGCTTGCGCGTGCGCTCCTCCCACGGCTTGAGCCGCAGGATCGCATTGCCGAAATCCACCGTCGGAAAACCCGCGACCGCGTTGTAGGCCGCTGTTTCCGGGATCGTGTCGTAGTACCGCTCGACGGTGCGCAGCTGATCCGAGGTGTAGTCGACGGTCGAGCCCGGCGGCGCCTGCAGGCGGCCGAAGACCACCGCGCGGTCCTCCAGCGGCGCCAGTTCCGAGCGCAGCAGCGAGAAGAACAGCGCGCCGAGCCCGGCAACCGCGAACCACAGCACGACGATCAGCCAGCGGCGCGACAGCACCCACGCCAGTGAACGCGCATAGCCCTGCGTGAGGCCCTCGATCCAGCCTTCGATCAGGCGGAAAGCGCGGCCGTGCTTCTCTTCGTGCTTGAGCAGCTTGCTGCACATCATCGGCGACAGCGTCAGCGCGACGCCGCCGGACACGAGAACCGCACCCGCCAGCGCGAGCGCGAACTCGATGAACAGGCGGCCGGTGCGTCCGGTGGCGAACGCCAGCGGCGCGAACACCGCCGTCAGCGTCAGCGTCATCGCGACCACCGCGAAGCCGATCTCCTTGATGCCCTTGATCGCCGCGTCGACCCGCCCCATGCCCTTCTCGATGTTGCGGAAGATGTTCTCCAGCACCACGATCGCGTCGTCGACGACCAGCCCGATCGCCAGGACCATTGCCAGCAGCGTCAGCGTGTTGATCGTGAAGCCGAACAGGTACATCAGCGCGAACGCGCCCACCAGCGACACCGGGATCGTCACCAGCGGGATCAGCGTGGCGCGCAGGTTGCGCAGGAAGAAGAAGATCACCAGCACCACCAGCGCCACCGCCTCGGTGATGGTGCGGAACACCGAACTGATCGATCGATCGATGAACACCGACGAGTCGTAGGCGACCGTGATCTTCATCCCCTCCGGCAGGGTCTCGTTGATCTTCGCGATCTCCGCGCGCGCAGCCTGTGACAGTTCGAGCGGATTGCCGGTCGCCTGCTTGACGATGCCCATGTTGATCGACGGTTTGCCGTTGAAGCGCGCGATCACGCGCTCCTCGGCCGGGCCGATGCCGACGTCGGCCACGTCGCGCAGGCGCACTGGATAGCCGGCGACCTGCGCCACGATCAGGTTCTCAAACTGCTCGCGTGTGCTGACGTCGGTGGCCGCGACGATCGTGAATTCGCGCTTGCTCGATTCGATGCGTCCCGACGGCAGCTCGACGTTCTGGCGCCTGAGCGCGTCCTCCACGTCCTGCGGCGTGAGCCGGTAGCCCGCTAGGCGGTCACGGTCGACGTTGATGCGCATCGACACCTTGCGCTCGCCGTAGATCCATACGTCGGCAGCGGCCGGCAGCACGGACAGGCGCGGCTTCACATAGCGCGTCAGGTAATCCGAGACCTCGATCGGCGAGCGGTCGCCCGCCGAGACCGCCATCCACATGATCGGGAACGAATCCGCCTCGACCTTCGCGATCACCGGCTCGTCGACCTCGTCCGGCAGCCGGGCGCGCACGCGCGCCACCTTGTCGCGCACGTCGGCCGCGGCCGAATCCGGATCGCGCGTGACGCGGAACCGCACGTTGATCTGGCTCGTCTCCGACCGGCTGGCCGAGGTCATCAGCTCGACCCCTTCGATACCGGCCAGCGAATCTTCCAGCACCTTCGTGATCTGCGATTCGACGACCTCGGCCGACGCGCCGGTGTACTTGGTCGTCACGCTGACGACCGGTTCGTCGATCTTCGGATACTCGCGCACTGCCAGCCGCGAATACGACACCGCACCGATCACCAGCACGAGCAGCGACAGCACGGTGGCCAGCACCGGCCGGCGGATGCAGACCTCGAAGAGGCTCATTGCGGGGCCCCGCCCGACCGATCAGCCATTCTTGCCCGCTCCGGTGGACGGCTGCGGGCCGGGCGCTTGTCCAGAGGCAACGATGCGGACCGGCTGGCCATCGCGCACCAGGCGCATGCCTGCCGTGACGACCTGATCGCCGGCGGCGAGTCCCTCGACGATCTCGACTTTCGCGGCGCGCCGTATGCCGGTCCTGACCTTGATCCGCCTGGCCGCACCGTTCTCGACCCGGAAGACGAAGAAGTCCTCGCCGGCGGGGACGATCGCCTCTTCGGGCACCATCAGCGCGTCGGCGCGCTCGCCGACGATCACGCGAACGCGCACGAACATTCCCGGCCGCAGCTTGTGCTCGGGATTCGCGAGCCGGGCGCGCACTTCGAGCGAGCGGCCGTTGGCGTCGATGCGCGGATTGATCGCATCGATCGCGCCCGCAAAGCGCGCCGCCGGCAGCGCGTCGGCCATGACCTCGACCGGCTGCCCGCCGCGGATCTGCGTGAAGTAGCGCTCCGGCAGGCGGAAGTCGGCCTTCAGCGTGCCCACGTCCTCGATGTTGACGAGATCGGTGCCGTCCTTCACGTAGTCGCCGACGCTGACGTTGCGGATGCCGACGATGCCGTCGAACGGAGCGACGATCTGCATCTTCGCGAGCCGCGCCTGCGCGAGCTTCAGCTTCGCCTCGCTGACCTGCACGTTCGACGCCGCCTGCTCCTGCGC
>JBLMYK010000192.1:0-7448 GCA_050258235.1 Gemmatimonadota bacterium
GGCGTCACCGACCGCCAGGGGCCAAACTACCGCGCCGCGCGCGGTGCCGTGACCGTCACCCGGAACGGCAAGGCCGACATGGTCCTGCATCCGGAGAAGCGGTTCTACTCGACGCAGCAAGGCAACCCGATGACCGAGGCCGCGATCGACACCGGCATCACCGGTGATGTGTACGTGTCGCTCGGAGAGCAGGTGGGCAACGATGGCGCCTGGACCGTGCGCGTGTACTACAAGCCGTTCGTGACCTGGATCTGGGGCGGCTGCATCCTGATGGCATGCGGCGGCCTGCTGGCGGTGTTCGATCGCCGCTACCGCTCGCTTTCGCGGCGCGAAGCGATTGCGGGCGGCCTGAAACCGGCGGCGGCGTGAGCGTGCAATGAAGAAGGCGGCGCTCTACCTGATCCCGCTGGCAGCGTTCGTCGTGCTCGCGGTGTTCCTGCTGCGCGGGCTGTGGCTGAATCCGCGCGAGGTGCCGTCGCCGCTGATCGGCAAGCCGGCGCCGGTATTCGAGCGGCCCAGGCTCGCGGCGCCGGACCAGGTCTTTGCCAGCAAGGAGATGCTGGGTCAGGTATGGATCTTCAACGTGTGGGCGTCGTGGTGCGTGCCGTGCCGCCAGGAACACCCGCTGTGGAACGAGCTGGCGGCGCAGAAGATCGTGCCGATCGTCGGCATGAACTACAAGGACTCGGCGCAGACCGCGACGAAATGGCTCGCCGATCTGGGCAATCCGTACACGACGATCGTCGTCGATCAGGACGGCCGGCTCGGCATCGACTTCGGCGTGTACGGAGTGCCGGAGACCTTCATCATCGACAAGCAGGGAGTGATTCGCTACAAGAACATCGGCCCGGTGACCTCTGAATCGCTCGAGAAGAAAATCCTTCCTCTGGTGCGCGAACTGCAGAAATCATGAGAAACCTATTTTTCATCGTGGCGTTGCTGCTGGCCGGCGTGGCCTACGCGCAGGGGACGGCGGTGCCGACGGAAGACGATCCGGTCGCATCGAAGCGGGCGGTGCAGCTCGGAGAAAAGCTGCGCTGCCTGGTCTGCCAGAACCAGTCGATCGAGGATTCGCACGCCGACCTTGCGGGCGACCTGCGGCGGCAGATCCGCGAACAGATCGCGGCGGGCAAGACGGACCAGGAGATCATCAAGTTCATGACCGACCGCTACGGCGACTTCGTGCTGTATGACCCGCCGTTCAAGGCGACCACGCTGCTGTTGTGGGCGGGGCCGGGGTTGCTGCTGCTGGCCGGAGCGGTGGTCGCGGCGCGCGCGTTCCGCGCCCGTCGCCGCGCGGCGGCCGCGCCGTTGTCGGATGCCGAGCGCGCGCGGGCCGAGGCACTGCTGGCAGGCAAGGAGAGCGGACAGTGACGCAGTTCATCGTCATCGCGACGATCATGGTGCTGGTCGGCCTCGCGTGGGTCATGCTGCCGCTGCTGCGGCGTCGCCCGGCGGCCGGCGTCGATCGCGCATCGACCAATCTCCAGATCCTGAAGGACCAACTCGCCGACCTCGAGTCCGAACGCCAGCGGGGTGCTGTGTCGGATGCGCTGTACGCGGAGACCAAGGCAGAGCTCGAACGCCGCGTGATCGAGGAGGTGCAGTCATCGGCGCCGAACGCATCCGTGTCGGCGAGCTGGCACGGGCGCATCGCGGCCGCGGCGATCGCCGTCACGGTGCCGATCGCCGCCGCGCTGATCTATGCGCAGCGGAGCGATCCAGCCGCGTTCGACCCGCTGGCGCAGAAGGGCGTCGAGGACGCGCATCAGATGAGCCCGGCGCAGCTCGAAAAGATGATCGAGCAACTGGCCGACCGACTGAAGAAGGAGCCCGACAACGCCGAGGGATGGTCGATGCTGGCGCGCTCGTACTACTTCCAGAAGAGATTTCCCGAGGCGGCGCAGGCCTACAAGCGACTGGTCGAACTGGTACCCGACGACGCCGCAACCCTGGCCGACTACGCCGATGCGCTGGCGATGGCGCAGGGCCGCCAGATCGCCGGCGAACCGCTGGCGCTGATCAAGAAGGCGCTGACGCTGGAGCCGACGCAGTGGAAGGCGCTTGCGATGGCCGGCACCGAGGCCTTCGATCGCAAGGACTACAAGGCAGCGGTCGACTACTGGGAGCGGCTGCGCGGGTCGCTGCCGCCGGAGGCGCCGATCACAAAGCAGATTTCCAACTCGATCGCGGAAGCGCGTCAGCTGGGCGGGATGAAACCGGAAGCCGAGGAGAAGCCGGCAGTGGCGGCAGCACCTGCGACCAAGGGGGCAGCGCCGGCATCCGCGCAGATCAGCGGTGTGGTGTCGCTCAGTCCGAAGCTCAGCGCGAGCGCCAAGCCGGACGACACCGTCTTCATATTCGCGCACGCGGCGCAGGGGCCGAAGATGCCGCTCGCGATCATCCGGCTGCAGGTGAAGGATCTGCCGGCGAAATTCGCGCTCGATGACTCGATGGCGATGTCGCCCGAGTTCAGGATGTCCAAGTTCAGCGAGATCGTGGTGGGCGCGCGCGTTGCCAAGGGCGGCGTCGCCAATGCGCAGCGCGGCGATCTCGAAGGCCGGTCCAAGCCGGTCAAGATCGGCAGCCGCGACATCAACGTCCTGATCGACAGCGTCGTGCAATAGCGCGAGCGTCGTGCAATGGCGCGAGCGTCGTGCAGTAGCGGGAGCGTCGTTTAACAGCGCGCCGCGCTGTAACGAGCACCGTTTCACTACCTCCTCGGAGATAGCAGCCCGCGACCCGCGCGTTGACTCGGGTCAACGGGTCCTGCGCTGCGACCACAAGACTTTCCGATAGCGCGCGCCTCGGCGCGCCACGTCTTGTTCGCAAAACCTGGAGAGGGGAAACAGATGTTCCGCATCAGCGATCTCGCGCTGCGTGCCGCGACCGTGCTGGCAGCGCTGTCGTTCCTGGCGCTCGCGGCACAGCCGGCGTACGGGCAGACGAAAAAGGCCGAAGCCAGGCCGGCGGCGGCCAAGTTCGACTCCGGCCCCTGCATGCTGTGCCACACGCCGATCAAGAACTTCCACGACGAGGGCAAGCACAAGGGGGTTGCCTGCACCGCATGCCACAGCGGCGTCGACAAGCATCTGGCCGACCAGAAGCAGCGGCCGGTGACGAACACCGACCCCGCGGTCTGCGGCGGCTGCCACAAACCGCAGTTCGAGACGATGTACCGGCTGAACTTCGACAAGCCGGCACGCTTCGAGAAGTCACAGCTGATCGGCCCGTCTCCGAACCCCATGTGGGACAAGCTGATGGCCCCGCACGGCTTCACGAAGGAGCACAACCTGCCGCGTTCGCATGCGTTCGCGCTGTACGACCAGTTCGTCGTCGACCGCGCGTTCGGCGGCCGCTTCAGCAACAAGGACGGCTGGCGCGGGCTGGCACAGCCGGGCGGGAGTTTCAAGCTGCAGGACGTCATCAAGGACGCCGATCCGAACAACGGCGACCAGAAGGCGTTCCGCCCCGGTACGACGATGGCCGCCAATCCGGTGTGCCTGTCCTGCAAGACGCAGGACCACATTCTCGACTGGGCCTACATGGGCGATCCGGTGCCCGGCGCCAAGTGGAGCCGCACCTCCAAGGTGGTCGAGATGGCGCGTGCAGAAAACCACTCGCTGAACTGCTTCTTCTGCCACGACCCGCACGCTGCCAAGCCGCGCATCGTGCGCGACGCGTTGATCCAGGCGCTCACGCGGCCGGAGAAGGACACGCTTTGGCACAACGACCCGCGTGGCGCGAAGATCGACGTCAAGGACATGGGCGTGCGCGGATACACGCGCAAGATCGCGCTGCTGTCGCGCTATGACACCAACCTGCAGTGCGGGCAGTGCCACGTCGAGTACAACTGCAATCCGGGCACCGATCCGAAAACCGGACAGCCGATCGCGATGGCCGACCAGCGCACCAACATCTTCCCGTTCCAGAAGGTCGACCAGATCAAGAAGTTCTACGACGACCGCAGCTTCCGCGACTTCCGCCACGCGATCACCGGCGCGCTGCTGTGGAAGGCGCAGCATCCGGACACCGAGATCTATTACGGCAGCAAGCATCAGAAGGCCGGCGTGGAATGCTCGCAGTGCCACATGCCGAAGATGAAGGATGCAAAGACCGGCAAGACCTTCACCTCGCACTGGCAGACGAGTCCGAAGCACTACCTGAAGGAGACCTGCCTGGCGTGCCATAGCGAATGGAAGGCCGAGCAGGCCAATTACGTGATCGACAGCATGAAGGCGCGCTACAACGGCAAGCTGCGCAAGGCCGAGTACTGGCTGACCCGGATGATCGACAAGTTCGAGGAGGCGAAAGGCCTCGGCGTCGACGAATCGGTGCTCGCCCAGGTGCGTGCCAAGCACGACGAGGCGCACATCAACTGGGAGTTCTGGACCGCCGCCAATGGTGCGTACTTCCACAACCTCGACGAGGCGACCGACTCGATCAACAAGTCGATGGCGATCTCCCAGGAAGGCATCAAGCTGCTCGACGACGCGATGGCGGCGAAGCGCAAGGCCGGCGCAATCGCCGCAGCAGCGCCTGCGGCGCCGCCCGCAGAGAAGAAATGACGTTCCGGTCCATGCGCCGGAATATCGGAGCGCGACGATGACGCTGTTCGTGCTGCTGGCGTTGGTGATGACGGCAGCCGCGACGGGTGTCGTGCTGCTCGGTGCGCGCGCGCGCCCGGGCGGCGCGTCGCGGGCGGAGGCCAACATCGCGGTGCTGCGGCAGCAGTTGCAGGAACTCGAGCGCGAGCGTGGCGCGCGCGCCGAGTACGAAGCGTTGCGTGAGGAACTGCGGCAGCGGCTGCTCCTCGAGGCGCAGCCGGCCGAGGCGACAACCGAGTCGCCGCGGCGGTGGCCGCTGATCGCCTCGGCAGCCCTGCTGCCGGCGCTGGCGGCCGCGGTGTACGCCGCCGTCGGCTCGCCGGAAGCCATGCAGGAGGCTGGCGCGCCCTTGCTCGTTCAACTCGAGGCACGCGTGGCTGCGGCTGCCGACGACGCGCGCGCGTGGATGCTGCTGGCGCGCATGCGCATGGATGCGGACCAATTCGAATCCGCCGCCCTTGCCTATTCGAAGGCGATCGAGGCGTCGCGCAAGGTCGCGACCGATCCGCAGGTATGGGCCGAGTACGCAGACGCGCTCGGCATGAGCCAGGGCGGCACGCTCGCGGGCAGGCCGCGGGAGGCAATCGATCGCGCGCTCGCGCTCGATCCGCGGCATCCGAAAGCCCTTGAACTGGCGGGTAGTGCGGCGTACGAGGCGCGAGATTTTCGCGCGGCGCGCGCGCACTGGTCCGCATTGCTCGCCCAGCTGCCGGCGGATTCGCCTCTGCGCGCGCCGCTCGCCGCCGCGGTTGAAAAGGCCGAGCGCCTGGCTCGGTTCTCGCTGCCGGCATCCTGAGCGCGGTGCGGTCGGCCGGAGCGCACCGTGGTAACGTGAAAAACACGGTCTGCTCGATATCGCCGCAGCGGGGCGATCGGTTACCTTTGCGGCAGCGGGCCGCTCATCGGTCGTCGTGCAAGCCCCTGCGTCACTGTCCGCCTTGACGAGCATCAGTCGGCGCGACCCGCCCAGCGCCTAGCCTTGCCACGGACCGCGGCGTGCGCATGCATGCGCGTGGCGGAGGAGGGGTCATGTTCGAGGGAAGGGCGAGCAGCACGCATCCGGGCGCCGACGTGATCGTCGTCGGCGCCGGGCTGTCGGGCCTGACGGTTGCGTTCCGTCTCGCACGCGCAGGACTGCGGGTCGAAGTTCTCGAACTCGCGCCGCGCCCGGGCGGTGTGATCGGATCCAGGCGACGCGACGGCGTGCTATGTGAAAGCGGGCCCAACAGCGCGCTCGACACCTCGCCGCTGATCGGTGAACTGCTGCGCGATGCCGGCATCGATGCCGAGCGACTCGACGCGAGCAGGATCGCCGACCGCCGCTACATATTGCGCGGTGGCCGGCTGATTCCGATGCCACTGTCGCCGCCGGCATTCCTGCGCACGCCGCTGTTTTCCTGGCGCACCAAGCTGGGGCTGCTGCGCGAGCCGTTCATTCCGCGCGCGCCTGCCGGGGCCGAGGAAACGGTGTCGGATTTCGTGCGGCGCCGGCTCGGCAGCGAGTTCCTCGACTATGCGATCGAGCCTTTCGTTGCCGGGATCTACGCCGGCGACCCGGACCTGCTGTCGGTGCAGGCCGCGTTTCCGCGCCTGGACGCGCTGGAGAAGAAGTACGGCAGCCTGATCCGCGGGATGATCCTGGGCGCGCGCGAGCGCAGGAAGAACGCGGAAAAGGCGAAGAACACCGCGAAGAGCTTTTCGTTTCGCGACGGCATGCAGACGTTGACCGATGCGCTCGCACGCGGCATCGGCGGCGAGGGCATCCGCTGCGGCGTCTGCGTCGATTCCGTGCGGCGCGAACCTGACGGCAGGTTCATGCTGGAGGCGTCGACCGACAGCGAGCGCTTCACGTGCACTGCCCGCGCAGTGGTCCTCGCAATGCCGGCCTACGCTGCCGCGCCGCTCGTGGCGCCGCTGGCGCCGGCCGCTGCCGCCGCACTGGGTGAAATCTTCTACCCGCCGGTGGCGAGCGTGGTGAGCGCATTCCGGCGCGCCGACGTCGCGCATCCGCTCGACGGGTTCGGATTCCTGGCGCCGAGGAAGGAGAAGCCGCGCGTGCTCGGCACGCTGTTCTCCAGCTCGATGTTCAGCGGCCGGGCACCGGACGGCATCGTCGCACTGACGACCTTCGTCGGCGGGCGGCGCGACCCGGAGCTCGCGCGCAGCGAACCGCCGCAGATCGCCTCGATCGTGTGCGAGTCGCTGCAGACGCATGTCGGCGCCGCCATCCCGCTGTGGAACGAAGTGACGCGCTGGCCGCGCGCGATCCCGCAGTACACCCTCGGTCACCTCGCGCGGATCGCCGCGGTCGAAAGCGCCGAGCAGGCCTATCCGGGGCTGTACTTCTGCGCCAATTATCGCGGCGGCGTTTCGGTCGGCGACTGCGTCAAGTCGGCTCACGCGATCGTCGAGCGGGTGACAACGCAGCTCAGCCAGGCGATGCCGGCGAGCCAGAGCCCGCGCTGAGCCGGCGCCCGCTCCCCGTATCATCCGCGCCCTGCTAAACGGAGCCCCTGCATGCAAGTCGTCTGCCTGGATCTCGAAGGCGTTCTGATCCCAGAGATCTGGATCGAATTCTCGAAGCGCACCGGAATCGCCGAGTTCTCGCGCACGACGCGCGACGAACCGGACTACGACAAGCTGATGCGATTCCGCCTCGGGCTGCTGCGCACGCACGGCCTGAAGCTCGCCGACATCCAGGAAACAATCGGCGGCATGAGCCCGCTGCCGGGCGCGCGCGAATTCCTCGACCAGCTGCGGACGCGCTACCAGGTGATCATTCTGTCGGACACGTTCTACGAGTTCGCTGATCCGCTGATGCGCCAGCTCGGCCGGCCCACG
>JBLMYK010000193.1:0-3793 GCA_050258235.1 Gemmatimonadota bacterium
GGCGGCGACCCGAAGTACCTCTTTGGCACCGACGACCAGGGTCGCGACGTCCTGTCGGCGATCCTGTTCGGCATGCGGATCTCGCTGGTGATCGGCGTGGCCTCGGTCCTGCTGTCGATCGTGCTGGGCGTGGGGCTCGGCCTGCTGTCCGGCTACGCCGGCGGGCGCGTCGATGCGTTCATCATGCGCGTGTGCGACGTGATGCTGTCGTTTCCGGCGATCCTGGTCGCTTTGCTGATCGACGGCGTGCTGCGCGCGGTGGTGCCGCGCGAGGCGCACGAAGAAGTCGCCTTCGGCGTGCTGGTGCTGGCGATCGCGCTGTCCGGCTGGGTGCAGTACGCACGCACCGTGCGCGGCTCCACGCTGGTCGAGAAGAACAAGGAGTACGTGCAGGCCGCGCGCGTGATCGGCGTGTCGCCGCCGGCGATCATGTTCCGGCACGTGCTGCCGAACGTGCTCGGGCCGGTGCTGGTGCTGGCGACGGTGCACATCGCCACCGCGATCATCACCGAGGCCACGCTGTCGTTCCTCGGCGTGGGCGTGCCGCCGACCACGCCATCGCTCGGCACGCTGATCCGGATCGGCAACGAATTCCTGTTCTCGGGCGAATGGTGGATCACCGTCTTTCCGGGCGCGGCGCTCGTTCTGCTGGTGCTGTCGGTGAACCTGCTCGGCGACTGGCTGCGCGACGCTCTGAACCCCAAGTTGCGCTAGTCTCGGAAAGAATCGGTTACGGAAAATGCACGCGTCCTCTGCTAGCTTGGTTGTCTCGCAATGCGGGCAGCAATGGAGGCCGCAATGAAACTATCGTCCATTCTCGTGCTCGGCGCGCTCGCCCTGGCGGGCTGCGCGAGCGAGCCGTTTTCATACATCCAGGGCCAGCGCTGGCAGAAATCGGAACTGAACACCTTTGACGTGCTGGTGATCCGGGTCGATGACAAGGACTACATCCAGCACGGCGACCAGCCGATCCGGATCGACCCCGGCGTGCACAAGATCGTCGTACAGGGTCCGCCAGTCGCCGGCTTCCGCTATGGCGAGCAGCGCACGCTGACGCTCGACGTCAAGCCCTGTACGCGCTACTGGCTGGAGGCGAAGAAGCAGAACGCGCTGTCGCAGGACTTCGAGCCGCGCGTGAACTACAGCGAGCCGATCGCCGGCTGCGGGAAGAACTCGTGATCCGTGATCCGCTGCTCGTGATCCGCTGGGTCCGCGCCGGTGGTCGTCACCGATCACCGATAAGCGATCACGGATCACGATGACGAGTCCGCTTCTCGAAGTCAGGAGCCTGCGGATCGAATTTCCGACGCGGCGCGGCACGCTGGTCGCCGTCGACGACGTGTCTTTCTCGATCGCGCCGGGCGAGGTGCTCGGCGTGGTCGGCGAATCCGGCGCCGGCAAGTCGCTGACCGGCGCGGCGATCATCGGACTGCTGGAACCGCCGGGGCGCATCGCCGCCGGAGAGATCAAGTTGAACGGCCTGCGCATCGACAATCTGCCGGACGAGGAGATGCGCAAGGTGCGCGGCCGCGAGATCGGAGCGATCTTCCAGGATCCGCTGACCTCGCTGAATCCGCTGTACACCGTCGGCCAGCAGATCGTCGAGACGATCACCACGCACCTGCACGTGTCGATGGCGGAAGCCCGGCGGCGCGCGATCGACCTGCTGCTGGCGACCGGGATTCCGGCCGCCGACCGCCGCATCGATCACTTTCCGCACCAGTTCTCCGGCGGCATGCGCCAGCGCGTGGTCATCGCGCTGGCACTGGCGGCGGAACCCAAGCTGGTGATCGCCGATGAGCCGACCACGGCGCTCGACGTGTCGATCCAGGCGCAGATCATCACGCTGCTGAAGCGGCTTTGCCGCGATAAACGGACCGCGGTGATGCTGATCACGCACGACATGGGCGTGATCGCCGAAACGGCCGATCGCGTCGCGGTCATGTATGCAGGCCGGATCGCCGAGATAGGCCCGGTGGCCGATGTGATCCATCGGCCGCAGCATCCGTACACGGTCGGCCTGATGGGGTCGATTCCCAGCTTCACGCAGGAGACCGAGCGGCTGACGCAGATCGAGGGCAGCATGCCGCGGCTGAACGCGATTCCGCCCGGCTGTGCCTTTCACCCCCGCTGCCCGCAGGCGTTCGAGCGCTGCCGGCGCCTGCGCCCCGACCTGATGCCGGCCGGCACGTCGGAGGCGGCGTGCTGGCTGCACGACCCCGACGCGCTGCGCACGCAGGGCAAGGACGCGAGGTACTTCGACGGCGACGCCAGCCAGATCAACGACTACAACACGGTGCTGCCGGTCGACAAGGTAGTGGCCGGTGACGGCCGCGGCGGCGTCAGGTACTTCGATGGCGACGCCAGCCAGATCGACCATTACCGCACCGTGATCCGCCCCGAAGACGAATGAGCGCGGTGCTGAAATCGACACCCGCAGAAGCGCACGTGCGCGGCGACGTGATCGTCCGCGCGCACGATCTTGCCAAGTACTTCGACGTATCCCCGCCCTGGCTGAACCGCGTGCTCGAGCGCAGGCCGCGCGTGCTGCTGCGGGCCGTCGACGGCGTGAGCTTCGAGATCCGGCGCGGAGAGACGCTGGCGCTGGTCGGCGAGTCGGGCTGCGGCAAGTCGACCGTCGCGCGCCTGCTGGTCGGGCTGTACCAGCCCACGCGCGGCGAGATCGAATTCTTCGGCCACAACCTGAGGGAGATCAGCGCGGGGTCCGGGCGAGAGCTGCGGCAGAAGCTGCAGATGATCTTTCAGGACCCATACGCCAGCCTGAACCCGCGCTGGCGCGTCGCCGACATCATCGCCGAACCGCTGCGCACGCACGGACTGCTGCAGGACCGGCGCGCGGTCGAGGAGCGCGTCGACGAGCTGCTGACGCAGGTGCGGCTCGCACCGGCGGACCGCGACAAATATCCGCATCAGTTCTCCGGCGGGCAGCGGCAGCGGATCTCGATTGCGCGCGCACTCGCCACGCATCCGGAGTTCCTCGTGTGCGATGAGCCGACGTCGGCGCTGGACGTGTCGGTGCAGGCGCAGGTGCTGAACCTGATGAAGGACCTGCAGCGTGCTCTCGGCCTCACCTACCTGTTCATCTCGCACAACCTCGCGGTGGTCCACCACATCTCGGACCGTGTCGGGGTGATGTACCTGGGCCGGATCGTCGAGCTCGCGGGGAAGCGCTCGATCTTCGCCACGCCGCGTCACCCGTACACGCGCATGCTGCTCGATGCGATCCCGGACCTCGAGATGACGGGGCGCGCGCGCACGCCGGTGGCGGGCGAGGTGCCGAATCCGCTCAACCCGCCGAGCGGCTGCGCATTCCATCCGCGCTGCCCGCATGCGAACGACCGCTGCAAGCGCGAGGTACCGCGCTTTCTGCCGGTCCATGACGTGGCGACGCACGTCGCGTGTCACGCGGTCGAGGAAAATCGGATTTGATCGGAGCGTGGAGCGCGGGCCGGGCGTTGCGCGTCGGCGCAGCCCTGATTGCGGCGCTGTACAGCGTCGCCGTGCCGGCGGCGGCGCAGGTCGTGGCCACGCGCGAGTACAGCGTCCGCATCGTGACGTTGACGCAAGGACTCGAGCATCTCTGGGGGCTTGCGTTCCTGCCCGACGGCCGCATGCTCGTCACCGAACGGCCCGGTCGCCTTCGCGTGGTCGACCAGAGCGGCAGGCTGGATCCGACGCCGGTCGCCGGGCTGCCGCGAGTCGATCCGCAGGGGCAGGGCGGCCTGCTCGACGTGGCGCTGCATCCGCGCTTTGCCGATAACGGCCTCGTCTA
>JBLMYK010000194.1:0-7536 GCA_050258235.1 Gemmatimonadota bacterium
CGTCAAAGCCTGCTCATACTCGGCCGGGAGCTTGTCACCCCGCAGGATCAGGCGTGTCAGTTCCGAGAGGTGACCCCGCTCGGCAAGCTCGAATGCCCGCCAGTAGATGAGCCCGGCAACCACCCGATGCTTCATGCGCGCCCGGAATCCGTTGAGTCTGTTTCGATTGAATCTTCTACCAGCTTCCCGGACTCGTTGTCTACCATCTGTTCGGCGTGGGCGCGAAGAGAATCTCCGGCGGAATCACGAAACGTCCGTACTTCCTTCGCGTGAAATTCTCGATTCTTGAGCGCGTGGGGGAAGTCTTGCAGCATCGCTCCGGCGCAAGCAGTCATCGGCAATGCGTCACGCCAAGCCCGCTTCGGCGGGGTTTGCTGCTTGTGCAGTCGTCCGGGGCCGGTGAGATCGCCGCAGTTCCCGTTGCGCTCGAAGTGCGCTTGAGGCGGTCGTCGATGACAGCCTTCGTAGAACCCGCTTCGCGAGCCTCGCGTGTGGGTAGGTTGGGTTGCTTCGCCGCGCCCTGAACGGGATGCGATCGGCGGGATGCGATCGGCCATAAGTGCTGCCACGGACCCATTGCTCCGATGCGCTCGCGCTCGGACGCCACCTTGCGTACAGCCGGTTTGCCCATGAGTCCGGCGTTGTGCTGACGAAGGCTGGATGCGCGGTGGCGGCGCCGCGGCCTTTGCGCCCCTGAAATTCGGCCAACCCCTTGTCGGCCATCAACATTGCCCGCCCGTGGCGCCAAACAATGCCGCAAATCTCGCGTGCGGGCACATCGCATCGAGTACGTGTCGTCTTCGGCGATTGCGGGCAGGCTCGATGCCGTCCAGGAGAAATTCGATGAAATGCATTCGACTGACTTATGCGCTGACCCTCTCCCTGTGCATCGCGCTCGCCGGCTGCGCGTCGCTGGAACCGTCGACCAGGCAGCGCCAGGTCGCCTCGGTGCTGACCTTCCTCTACCCCGGCTCCGAGCAGCCGCCACCGCCATCCGACAAGGTAGCGGTATTGAGCGTGCCGTTCCGCATCGGCGTGGCCTTCGTTCCGGACCAGGCAGATGCGCAATTCCGGCTGTCCGAGACCGACCGGCTGAAGCTCGCCGGCAAGGTACGCGACGCGTTCGCCCGCTATCCGTTCGTACGCGAAATCGAGGCAGTGCCTTCGCTTTATCTGGAACCCGGCGGCGGATTTGCCAACCTCGACCGCGTGGCGTCGCTGCTGCGGCTCGACGTGATCGCGCTGATCTCGTATGACCAGGTACAGCACTCGGGCGCGACCGGCTGGTCGTTCCTGTACTGGACCGGCATCGGCGCCTACGTTATCGAGGGTGACCGCTACGACGTGCTCACCGCGGTCGAGACAACGGTGTTCGATGTGCGCAGCCGGCGCCTGCTGATGCGCGCCGCCGGCACGTCGACGCTGAAGGGAAGCGCGACGATGGTTGGATTTTCCGAGCGCGCACGCGAGGCGCGCACGAAGAGCTTCGAGGAGGCGATCGCGCAGATGGTCGGCAACCTGCACGCCGAGACGAGGACGTTTCGCGAGCGCGCGCCGCAGGACCCGATGATCAGGCTCGTGCTGCCGCCCGGCTACGACCCCAACGCCGCGCGTCCGTCAGCGCGTTGAACCTGCGGCGCCGCGGCGGCGCCGAACCTGCAATCTCGCGGCACGCGCGATCGCCACGCGCGTCAGTCTCGGCCCTTGCCGTGGCCCTTCGCCTTGCCGTGCCCCTTCCCGGGACCGGTTTCGCCGGGGCGCCGGTCGGCGTAGCGCACGTGCTGGTCGTACCAGTCGTGCCGCACGAAGTAGACCGGGTAGCCGCAGGCGTTGTACTGATGGCAGTAGCGCGCCCAGTTCTTCCGGTGACCGGGCGGCACCCACATGTAGATCGGCTGCACGACGACGCTCGGTGGCGGCGGAGCGATGATCACCGGCTGCGGCAGGATCACCGCTGGCTGCGGAAAGCGCCCGATATCGATGCGACCGTAGACGCCCGGCTGGCTGATCACCACCGACACACCGACGTCGGCGGCGAGCACTGCCGGCACTGCGAGGAAAAGCAACGTTGAGGCCAGGAATCGCTTCACGGTCGAACCTCCTGCGCGTTGGATATGCCGAGGTTAACGCGCCTGCACACCGCCGCGCCGACCACTGGCGGATTTCCGTCGGCGCCAACGCGCGCCCCTACACTGCCTGCCTCACTCCGGAGGAACTCGCGATGATCGGCTATGTGACCCTCGGCACCAACGACCTGCCGCGCGCCGCGGCGTTCTATGACGCGCTGCTGGCGGAACTCGGAGCCAGGCGCACCTGGGAATACGAGCGCGGCATCGGCTGGGGCCTGACGGAGAACGGCGTGAGCCTCGGCATCATGAAGCCGTATGACGGCAAGCCGGCCAGTGTCGGCAACGGCGTGATGGTGGCGCTGTCCGCCAGTTCGAAAGAAATGGTCGACCGCGTATACAAGAAGGCGCTCGCACTCGGCGGCACCGACGAGGGGCCGGCCGGCCCGCGCGGCGGCGGCAGCTATTACGCGGGCTACTTCCGCGACCTGGACGGCAACAAGCTGAGCGTTTTCTTCGAGGCCTGAGCACTGCGCGTTCGAACAGCGTCGGCGATGCGCTCGAGATCGCGCGCCGGCGTCCGCCCGAACTCGCTTCCGCACCCAAACTCTGCGCATCACGCGGAAACGAGAAGACATGATCGGCTATCTGACCCTCGGCACCAACGATCTGCTGCGCGCGGTGGCCTTCTACGACGCGCTGCTTGCGGAGATCGGTGCAAAGCGGCTGATGGAATTCGACCGCGGCATCGCGTGGGGCATTTCGTGGGACAAGCCATACCTCGCGATCATGAAGCCATACAACGGCAAGGATGCGACCGTCGGCAACGGCGTGATGGTGGCGCTCGTCGTCGCCTCGAAAGATAAGGTCGATCGCGTCTACAAACGCGCGATTGAACTCGGCGGCACCGACGAGGGCTCTGCGGGGCCGCGCGGCGACGGCTTATATGTCGGCTACTTCCGCGATCCGGACGGCAACAAGCTAAACGTCTACTGCACCGGGTGACACGCGCGATGCGCGCGCGAGTCTCCGTCCGTCGGTCGCATTCGTCCGCTCGCGGATCGCTCGAATTCGGAGTGAGCAGGCACGTTGTCGAAGAAATTTACAGACGCAAATGCGCCGGTGATTTCGTGCTGCCAAGTCGTTGATTTGCAGCGCGCGGTCCGCGCTGGCACACCGATTGCACCTGACAGGGTAGCCGGCACGTGAGTTTCCACTGGCACACGCCGACGAGTCTGCGATGCAACCCTGTCGCAATCGTTGATTTCGCGTCGTGCCGCTTTGCGGTCGGCAACTGGAGGTGTCACATGCTCAAGATCGGATATCACCGCCTCGCGCGCCTGTATTTCGAGATCGCGCTGATGAATGTCGGCATCCTGCATCCGGACAGCGGCTACCTGATCATGCAGATCCAGCATCATCGGCTGATGGAAGAACGCTGCTACGCCGCCGCGTAGCGCTGCACGGCCAGTCGAGCCTCATTCGAGGCGCGATTCATCTTCCCTATTCCATCCCGCCGCCGCGGGCCTCGCGGCCGCCCATCCCGCGGAGATGCACTTTCAAGACCCGGAGTTGACGCGCTACAAGACGCATGACAGGCGATCGCTCTAAGTTGCATTGAAATGCGTTCCGCGTGCCCGACGTCGTTGCGGGCGCGCATTCGATCCACCAGCGTGTCACTTCCGCGAGGCAACCGTCATGGTCAACATTGCCCAACTGCTCGGCGCCGACGCCGAGCGCCTGCTCGCGTTTTCAACGCCGAAGATCCCGCGCGCTAGCCTGCATCTGCCGGGTCCGGACTTCATCGACCGCGTGGTCGCCGCGACCGACCGCAAGCCGATGGTCCTGCGCAACCTGCAGGCGATCTTCAACCACGGGCGCCTGGCCGGAACCGGGTACGTGTCGATCCTGCCGGTGGATCAGGGGATCGAGCACTCGGCCGGCGCATCGTTTGCGCCGAATCCGCTGTACTTCGATCCCGAGAGCATCGTCCGGCTCGCGATCGAGGGCGGCTGCAATGCGGTGGCCTCCACGCTCGGCGTGCTCGGCGCCGTTTCGCGCAAGTATGCGCACCGGATCCCGTTCATCCTGAAGTTCAACCACAACGAGTTCCTCAGCTACCCGAACACCTATGACCAGTCGATGTTCGCGGGCGTCGAGCAGGCGTTCGAAATGGGCGCGGCGGCGGTCGGCGCGACGGTGTACTTCGGATCGGCTGAGTCGCGCCGGCAGATCTGGGAGGTTTCGCAGGCATTCCGGCGCGCGCACGAACTCGGCATGGCAACCGTGCTGTGGTGCTACCTGCGCAACAGCGCATTCAAGCAAGGCGACGTCGACTATCACCTGTCGGCCGACATGACGAGCCAGGCGAATCACCTCGGCGTGACGATCGAGGCGGACATCATCAAGCAGAAGGCACCGGAGAACAACGGCGGCTTCAATGCGATCAAGTTCTCCAAGACCAACGCGAAGGTCTACAGCGAACTGACCTCCGATCATCCGATCGATCTGACGCGCTATCAGGTGGCCGGCTGCTACATGGGCCGCGCGGGGCTGATCAATTCGGGCGGTGAATCGAAGGGGGCGGGCGACCTGGCGGCCGCGGTGCGCACGGCCGTGGTCAACAAGCGCGCCGGCGGCATGGGGCTGATATCCGGGCGCAAGGCGTTCCAGAAGCCGATGAAGGAAGGCATCGAACTGCTGAACGCAATCCAGGACGTCTATCTGTCGAAGGACGTGACGGTCGCGTAGGTGGCACGGCGCGCGGCTACAGCGCGCGCCGAACCAGCACGACCTTCGGGTCGTCGGCCTGCGCGACGACCTCGAAGCGCAGGTGGCGCGCCAGCGCGAGCATTGCTTCGTTGGCAGCGAGAACCACACCCTCCATCGTGCGATAGCCGTCGTACTTCGCGCGACGCATCAGGCTGCGCAGCAGCGCGGTTCCCAGTCCGCGTTTGGTCCACTCGTCGACCACGGTGATCGCGAATTCACAGGTCTCGGGTCTGCCGGCGTCGACGTACCGCGCACCGCCGACGATATCGAAGCCGTCATCGGACGGCACGGTCGCGACGAACGCATATTCTCGGCCGGGCACCGGATGCACGCCGCGGTCGACGACCGCGGGATCGAGCGCCTTCTTGTGCTGCATGAAACGCAGATAGCGCGACTCGGCGGACAGGCGCTCGAACGCCTGCGCGATCTCGCCCTTGTCGCCGGGCTCGATCGCGCGCAACGTGACCTGTCGTCCGTCGCGCAACGTGACCACGCGCGGCCGGTATCTGGAAGGAGCGCGCATCTGCAAGCGCTTGTTGTTGGTTGGTGTCCGCGCGATCAGGCTGGCCGCCCGCGCGGGGCTGCACGCAAGACCTTACGCGCTCGCGGGGCGGTCGGCTTGGGGAAAAGCAATGAAAAAGCCCGGTCGAAACCGGGCTCTAGTTGACCGCGCTCGGCGGCGCGGCGGGACCCTGCGCTGCGCCAGAGGCGCAGCCGCTCAGTTGATCGCCGTCGCGGTGACGGTCACCGGCTCAAGCGCGATGACCTGCATGTTCGGGTCCTGCGCCGGTTGCATCGACAGGACGGTGGCGCCCAGAACGGCGGTGCTCATCAGGATCGAGAGCACGAAAGCGCTGAGGCGGGTGCGCAGATCGGTGGTGTTCATGGTTCGGTCCTTTCGTTGCGTGGTTCGTGTTGCGATGAAACGAACTGTAGGCAACCCCGATCGGCGGCGCGAGCGACTTGCGACGGACCGCAGGAAACGTGGAACAGGCTGCGCAGGCCGATTCGTCGCCGCCGCCGGTCGTTGCGCCGTTCAATCCCGGATCCGGGCGTTCTGTCGCACGCAGCAGCGTTTCGTCCGCGAACTTGCGCGCTCGGCGCCACGCGGCACGTCCGGCAGTTGACCCAGGTTAATTCGACGTCGCGCGCGGAGGCCTTGCCACTAGGACGCACTGCCAGCGCTACCTACACTGCAGACGAAGGATCCCAATCCAGGCCGGCTTGATGCATCGTTTGCGCGCGACCGGCCCACCTGCCCGTATGCGACGCATCGCGTCGAGCATTCCTGCCCTCCGGTACGCGCTGATCGCATGGCTGCTGGCGCTGCTGTCCGGCCTGCCCGGCGCCTGGGACGCGCACGCCGCCGTTGGCGAGACGCCGGTCGAGGCATTCGTCCGCGAAGGCTGCCCGCACTGCGCGAAGGGGGAGGAATTCCTCGCGCAGCTCGGGCGTGAGCGGGCCGACGTGAAGATCGTCATCCGCGACGTGCAGAAGGAACCCGCGGCGCTGGCGCGCCTGCAGGAACTCGCGCGGGCGCAAGGCGGCACCGCGCGCGTCCCGGCCTTCTTCGTGCGCGGTCAGCTGATCGTGGGATTCACCGAGGGCGTGACCGAACCGCTGATCCGCGGTGCGCTCGCGACGACGCGTATCCAGCCGTCCGCGCCCGCCGACGCCGGGACCTGCGACGTGGAAGATAGCCTCGCCTGCCGCGCCCTGGCCGCCGAGCCTGCCCCGCCGGAGCGGTTCGAGCTGTCTTTCCTCGGCGCGAAGCTCACGCTCGACGGCGTCGGATTGCCGCTCTTCACGCTGGCGATGGGATTGCTGGACGGGTTCAATCCCTGCTCGATGTGGGTGCTGGTGCTGATGATCTCGCTGCTCGCGCCGCTGAACGACCGGCCGCGCATGCTGGCAATCGCCGGGACGTTCGTGGCGGTGGAAGGGGTCGCGTACTTCCTCTTCATGACGGCGTGGCTGAATCTGTTCCTGCTGATCGGGCTGTCGCGCACTTCGCAACTGGTCGTCGCCGGGATCGCGATCGTCGCCGGACTGATCAACATGAAGGATTTCGTCGCGTTCGGACGCGGCATCACGCTGTCGATCCCGGACCGCGCCAAGCCGGGCATCTACAGCCGCATGCGCGACATCCTGCATGCGCGCAACCTGCCGGCGGCGATCGTCGGCACGGTGATCCTCGCCTGGCTGGTGCAGGTCGTGGAGTTCATGTGCACGTCGGGTTTTCCGGCGCTCTTCACACGGATCCTGACGCTGCAGCAGCTCGATCGGGCGAGCTACTACGGCTATCTGCTTCTGTACAACGCCGCCTACATGCTGGACGACGTGATCGTGCTCGGGATCGGCGTCGTGATGCTGAGCCGCCATCGACTGCAGGAGAATGAAGGGCGCTGGCTGAAGCTGATCAGCGGCGCGGTGATGGTCGGACTCGGGGTCTACCTGGTCGCGGCCGACTGATCCGTGCCGCGCCATGCGCGATCTGCCTAGCCGATATCGATCACCACGTTGCCCACCGCGCGTCCGCTTTCGACCAGGTCGTGCGCGTCGGCGATTCGCGCGAGGGGCAGGCGGGCCGCGATGTTGTGCCGCAGCCTGTCGTGGTCGAGCCACCCCGTCAGCTGTCCGATCGCATCGGCACGATCCGCCGGCGTGAGGTTATAGACGATGAAGAAGCGCACGCGGA
>JBLMYK010000195.1:0-2905 GCA_050258235.1 Gemmatimonadota bacterium
GGCTGCGGCAGCCGCGCGTCGATTCCGGCGACAACCTCGTCGAAAGGCGGCGCATCATCCGCCAGCACCGCGAACACCAGCCCCTGCCACTGCGCGATGCGCGCCTGCGGCAGCCGGACCGAAGAGGGGTCGAAGTCGCACGCGTCCGCCATCCCCGGCGCGCCGCGCAGTGCCCCGTCGAGCGCATAGGTCCAGCCGTGGTAGCGGCACACGAGCGACTTCGCCGCGCGGCCGTCGCAATCCGCCAGCGGCCCGGCGCGATGGCGGCAGACGTTGTGCAGCGCGCGTACTTCGCCGTCGTCGCCGCGGACGACCAGCAGGGGCATGGCGCCGATCTGCGCCAGCGCGTGGTCGCCGAGCTGCGACACCTGCTCCGCATGCGCGACCAGCTGCCAGCTGCGCGCGAACACCGCGTTGCGGTCGATCGTGTGAAACGCCGGTTCCGCGTAGCAGTGCGCCGGCAACGCGTGCGCCGTCTCGAGCGCCTGCGGCGCGAGCCAGTCGGCGTCGGCATGGACCATGAGTGCAGAGTCGTCGAGTTGCGCGAACGCATTGTACGAAGCGCTGCGCGCCATAGACTGCTCAAAGAGGTCGCGTGGAGCATGTTCTGTCGTCGCCGATTCCTGGCCGCCTCCGGCATCGCGCTGCTGGCCGGACAGCAGGCGGGCGCGCAGGACGCATTCACCGCCGCGCGCGAGCGGATGTTGCGCGAGATCGAAAGCGACGTGCGTGCGACTGCAGGCAGCACGCAGCGCGAACGCCTGGCCGCCAACGTGATCGCGGCGCTGCGCAAGGTGCCGCGCCACCGGTTCGTGCCGCCGGAGCTCGCAGGTGCGGCATACGAGAACCGCCCGCTGCCGATCGGCGAGGGTCAGACGATCTCGCAACCGTTCATCGTCGCGCTGATGACGGACCTCGCGCAGCCGAAGAAGACTGACCGCGTGCTCGAGGTCGGCACCGGTTCCGGCTACCAGGCCGCGGTGCTCGCCGAGTGCGTCGACCGCGTGTACACGATCGAGATCGTGCCGGCGCTCGGTCGCCGTGCAGCGGCGCTGCTGCGGGAACTCGGCTACGCGAACATCGAGACGCGCATCGGCGATGGTTACAAGGGCTGGCCGGAGGCGGCGCCATTCGACGCGATCGTCGTGACCGCTGCACCGGATCACGTCCCGCAGCCGCTGATCGATCAGCTGAGGCCCGGCGGGCGGCTGGTGATCCCGGTCGGCGGACAGTTTGCCGGGCAGGACCTGCTCGTGGTCGAGAAGAGCCGCGACGGACGGACGCTGAAGCGCAGCGCGCTGCCGGTGCGCTTCGTGCCGCTGACGCGCGAGCGCTGAGGCGGCCGGTATCGGACCGGTATCGGGCCGGTATCGGGCCGGTAAGGGGCGGCGATCACGACGCTGGAATCCTCATTGCCCCATCGAAGCAGCACTCAACCTAGCCGGGGTCAACACAGGCTGCCACCGCGCGATTACGTTGCAGACGTGCGGTGAGCAATGGGGATTTGCCGCGGCGATCTGTCTGATTCCAGTGGCCGTGGCAAGCACGCGCGCCGCGCCGGCCTGGACCTCGATCCTGACCGAACCCGTGGAGAGAGAACCATGTCAAGACATATCGCGCTTCATCACCAGACGCGACGGATCGCGGCCTGTATCGGCGCGATCGTTGCTGTAGGTTGCGGCGGTGGAGGAGGTGGAGAGGGCGAAGCCCCGCCGCCGCCGGAGTTGCTGCAGATCACTACCCAAAATCAGGCGGCCGTCGCGCGTGCGACGGCGATGTCGTTCGGCACTCTCGATAGCTTCCGCGACATTCTCGCGTACAGCGTGCCGGCAGGGACGCAGGCAAGCGCGGCGGCTGGGCTGACCAAGCATGCGCTCGGGAAAGGAGTCGCTGCGGTGCGGCCGCAGGCCGTCAGTTCCGGGACCCAGTCATGTCCGGCCGGCGGCTCCGTCACGGTCACATTCGATGACCGGGACAACAGCGGTACGCCGTCGGGCGGCGATTCGTTGACCCTGGTGTTCAACGATTGCCGGGATGGGACTGCGTTCATGCGTGGCAACCTGGGAGTCAATATCGCCAGTTACTCGGTGTCGCAGATAACCGGCCAGTTCACCATCAATCAGTTGACGGTGGGCGATGAGACGGGGTCGGCCGTGGCCAACGGCAACGCGAGCTTCGACTTCGCCGCAAGCACGGACGCGGCAGGTGTGCTCACCGAACGGCTCACCCTGACCGTGGGCGCGGCGGGTCTTTCCGCCAACCTGTCGACCCCGAAAATCCAGGAGGCGGTCACCTACGCTGCGGGCTTCCGCGCCCAGTTTTCCGACGTCTGGTTCCAGAACCAGCCCGGATACGACGAGGCCGCCCTGTACGGCAAGGTGTCGCTTGCGTCGATCGGCGGCAAGATCAGCCTCAACACGATCTCGCCGATGCACGACTCGTGGGTCGAGGATTATCCGAACAGCGGCAAGGTCACGGTCGACGGTTACCAGTCGCATCTGCACCTGACCGCGACGAACAGCACGACGGTGCGGCTCGAACTCGATCACAACGATGACGGGGCCATCGAGGTGACCAGCGAGATGGGCTGGGGCGAGTTGCTGCCGTTCTGACGTCCACCGCGGCGCGCGGCGTAGTTCCGCGCGCTGACAACCGGCGCCGTTCGGGTTGACCCGGGCGGCAACGGTTGATATGGCCGGATCCGACCCGGCGCCGGCAGGGCTATGCGAGCGGCGGCGCAATAAACTGTCGCTCATGAGCACCGAGAAGATTCCGCGCACTTGCCCGCGCCCCGGCGCAACCGACGCCGCGAACCGCTTTCATGCCGAGAGCGCCGCGCGGCTGCAGGCGCAGCCGCTCGCCGCGCTCGACGCGCAGCTGCATCAATGGGTCGGCGAGGCCGAGC
>JBLMYK010000196.1:0-7644 GCA_050258235.1 Gemmatimonadota bacterium
GTGTGGCCCGCGCTGCTGGCCAATTATTTCGGCCAGGGCGCGCTTCTGCTGCGCAATCCCAAGACGGTGGAGAACCCGTTCTACCTGCTTGCGCCCGACTGGTTCCTGGTGCCGCTGGTGGTGCTCGCCACGGCCGCCACCGTGATCGCGTCGCAGGCGGTGATTTCCGGCGCTTTTTCGTTGACGCGCCAGGCGATCCAGCTCGGCCTGCTGCCGCGCATGCAGATCCGGCACACGTCGGCGCGCGAAGAGGGGCAGATCTACATCGCGCTCGTCAACTGGCTGCTGCTGGCGGGCGTCGTGTTCCTGGTGCTCGAATTCCGCTCGTCGTCCGGGCTCGCCGCCGCGTACGGCATGGCGGTGACCGGCGCGATGATGGTCGACTCGCTGCTGGTCGGCGCGGTGATGGTGATGATGTGGCAGTGGCCGCGCCCGCTCGCCGCGCTCGTCGTCGGCACGCTGCTTGCGATCGACATTACTTTCTTCGCCGCCAACACGCTGAAGTTCCTGCACGGCGGCTGGCTGCCGCTGGCGATCGCGCTGGCGCTGTTCACGGTGCTGACGACCTGGCGCCACGGAAGGCAGCTGCTGATCGCCCGCAAGAAGGAGAACGCGGTCGGCCGCGACGACTTCATCAACCTGATGGCCGACGAGATCCCGCGCGTGCCGGGAACCGCCGTGTTCATGACGGGCGACCGCGAGATCGCGCCGAGCGCGCTGCTGCACAACCTCAAGCACAACAAGGTGCTGCACGAGCGCGTCGTGTTCCTGAGCGTGAAGGTGGAGGACGTTCCATTCGTCCCCGACGCGGAACGCATCGATATGAAGGATCTCGGCAAGAACTTCTACCGCGTAGTCACGCGCTACGGCTTCATGCAGCAGCCCGACATCCCGGCGGCGCTCGAGCTCGCCGCCAGGGCCGGGCTGCCGTTCGAGATGCTGGAGACCACGTTCGTGCTCGGCCGCGAAACGGTGATCCCGACCAGGCGGCCCGGCATGGCGATCTGGCGCGAGCACATCTTCGCCTGGATGATGCGCAATTCGGCCAGCGCCAACGACTTCTTCCGCATTCCGGCCAACCGGGTAGTCGAACTCGGTTCGCAGATCGAAATCTAGACCCGGCCCTTGGAGGCGCTCTTCGTTTCCACCGCGCTGGTCGCGCTCGCCGAGATGGGCGACAAGACCCAGCTGCTGTCCTTCGTGTTGGCGGCGAAGCTGAAGAAGCCTTGGCCGATCATCCTCGGCATCTTCGTCGCCACGCTCGCCAACCACTTCCTGGCAGGCTGGGTCGGCGCGTGGCTGGCCACGCTGGTTCAGCCGGCGACGATGAAGTGGATCGTCGCGATCTCGTTCTTCGTGTTCGGCGCCTGGGCCTTGGTGCCCGACAAATTCGACGAGACGCGCGAGTACTCCGGGCGCAGCGCGTTTCTCACCACGCTGGTGGCCTTCTTCCTCGTCGAGATGGGCGACAAGACGCAGCTGGCCACAGTCGCGCTGGCAGCCAAATACCCGTCGCTCGTCGCGGTCGTGATGGGCACCACGCTGGGCATGCTGATCGCCAACGCGCCGGCGGTGTGGCTCGGCGAGGCGCTCGCGCACCGGGTGAACATGAAGGCGATGCGCTGGGTCGCGGCAGGTCTGTTCGTGCTGCTCGGCGCGTTGACACTGCTGCTTTAGTTGTTGTTTTAGACCGCTCGCTCGCGCCGGCGATTGCCGCGCGATTGAGTTAGCGCAAGCTCGGCGCCGGCCGCCGACGGTACGGTTTGCCGTCCCCTGCCGCACTGGCCGCAATGAGCCCGATCGGGATTTCGCTCGCGTTTGCCGTCGCCTTCGGCCTGTTCGCCTGGCTTGCCTGGCGCAAGCTCGCGATCGTCGCGGCGCTGCAGCCCGACCTGCGCTGGGACGAACCGGTCGCGCGGCTCAAGCGGGTCGTCGTCAACGGTTTCCTGCAGTCGCGCATGCTGAGCGGCGACTTCAAGCCGGGCGTGATGCACACGGTGATCTTCGCCGGGTTCCTGATCCTGCTGGTGCGCAAGGTGCAGCTGCTGGTGATCGGGTGGTACGAGCCGTTCGTTTACCCGGGCGTGTTCGGGGCCGGCTTCGCGTGGCTGAAGGACGTGGTCGAGCTCGCCGTGCTGGCCGCGGTGGGCTTTGGCTTCTGGCGCCGCTTCTGGCACCCGGCGCGGCGGCTCGAGCCGAACCGGGAAGCGCTCGCGATCCTCGGTCTGATCACCGCGATCATGGTGACGGACTTCCTGTTCGACGGTTTCCGCTTCGCCTTGCTGAGCGACGCGCACCCGGGCATCGCCCACGAACGCGGCTACGCGTTCGCCGGCAATGCGCTGGCCGGCGTGCTGGCCACGCTGCCGCCGGCGGTGCAGCAGGTCGGTTACCACCTGTCGTACTGGGTGCAGATGCTCACGGTGTTCGCATTCCTGGTCTGGCTGCCGCTGGGCGAGCACTTCCACATCGTCACCGCGCTGCCGGGGCTGTTCTTCGCGCGCCGGCCAGCGGGGCCGCTGAACACGGTGCCGGCGGTGAACCTCGAGCCGCTGATGAACGAGGGTGGGGACGAGGAGATCCGCGTCGGCATCCGCACCGCGAAGGACCTGTCGTGGAAGGACGCGTACGACGCCTTCACCTGCACCGAGTGCGGTCGGTGCAAGTCGTCGTGCCCGACCTTCCTGACCGGCAAGCCACTGTCGCTGAAATGGGTCAACGACAGTTTGAAGAAGCACCTGCTCGCCGAGCGCGAACACATCTTGCACGCGGGCGAGGAAGCGCTGCCGCCGCTCGCCGGCAAGGTGATCAGCGACGAGACGCTGTGGGCGTGCACCACCTGCGGCTACTGCGAATCGGCGTGTCCGATCGAGCTCGAGCACCTGGGCAAGTTCTTCAAGCTGCGGCAGCACCGCGTGATGATGGACGGCGAGTTTCCGCACGAGCTGAAGAACGTGTTCGAGGCGTACGAGGCCACCAGCAATCCATGGGGACTGCCGCAGCACGCGCGCGCCGACTGGGCCAAGGGCCTCGATGTGCCGGTGGTCACCACGCGCGAGCAGGTCGAGGCGCTCGACTACCTGTTCTATGTCGGTTCGGCGCAGTCGTACGATCCGCGCGGGCAGAAGATCGCGCGCGCATTCGTGCAGGTGCTGCGCGCGGCCGGCGTGAAGTTCGGCATCCTGGGCGGCGGCGAAACCTCCACCGGAGAGTGCGTGCGCCGCGCCGGCAACGAAATGCTGTTCCAGACGCTCGCGCCGCAGCTGATCGAAACCCTGAACCGGCTCGGCGTAAAGCGCATCGTCACCTGCGACCCGCACGCATACAACTCGCTGAAGAACGAGTATCCGGCGTTCGGCGGCAAGTACGAGCTGATCCATCACACCCAGCTGATCGCGCAGCTGCTCGCCGCGGGCCGGCTCGAAGTCGCGCCGCAGTTCGAGCGCGTCGTGCTGCACGACCCCTGCTATCTCGGCCGCCATAACGGCGAGTTCGATGCACCGCGCGCGGTGCTCGCGCGGGTCGCGCGCGCCGCGCCGCTCGAGTTCGAACTAAATCGAGAGCGGGCGATGTGCTGCGGCGCCGGCGGCGGGCGGATGTGGATGGAGGAGCACATCGGCACGCGGATCAACGTCGCGCGCGTCGAGCAGGCGCTGCCGCTGGCACCGAAAACGATCGCTACCGCGTGCCCTTACTGCGCGGTCATGGTGGCGGATGGCCTGAGCGCGGTCGGGCAGGCGGAGCAGATCGAAACGCGCGATCTCGCCGAGCTGGTCGCGGCGGCGCTGGTCGCGAAAGGCTAGCGCGCCGGGCCCTTCAGCTCGACGACGTTTCCCTCCGGATCGGTCACGTAGACCGACGGGCCGCTGCCTTCTGCACCGTAGTTGTCGTGAACCTCGCCGCGCGCAATGCCGAACGCGGCGAAGTGCCGCTCGAGCGCCTCGGCGTCGAATGGCTCGATACGTAGACATACGTGGTCGACGTTGTGAGCGCGGGGATCAGCGGCGGCCCCGCCGCGGCCGAGCCGGCCACCGATGTCGACCAGGTCGATCATCGCGCGGCCGGCACGCAGATGCACGAGGCCGAGATCGTCGCGGCGCCGGTCGACCGTGCAGCCGAGCACGTCGACATAGAAGCGCTCCATTTTCGCGGCGTCGCGGCAGCGCAGGACAACGTGGTCGATACCGAGGATATTCATTGCCGATGACGATCTGCGGGCGCAAGGCTAACGCAGATCGGTTCGGCCGGGGTTCGGTTAGCATCGCGCAAACCATCCAACCGAAGAGCGATGCGCGCGCTCGCGCCGAAGCCGCTCTTCCCGCTGCGCCGGCCGCGATCGATCCTGCGAATCACGATGCTGCACGTCATTGGCTCCGCGCTCCGCATCCCGCTCGTGCTGGATTCGCCGCACTCGGGCCACGAGTTTCCCGCCGACTTCGACGCGATCGTCAGCGAATTCGACCTGCGTGACGGCGAAGACTGTTTCGTCGATGAGCTGTACGCGCCGGCGACGGAGCTCGGTGCGGCGCTCCTCGCGGCGCGTTTCCCGCGCACCTATCTCGATCCCAACCGGCACCGCGGCGACGTCGACCTCGACCTGATCGAGGGCGGCCACTGGCCGCACGAATACGTTCCGAGCGGCAAGCACCGGATCGGCAAGGCGCTGATCTGGCGCACGCTCGACGACGGCCGGCCGATCTATGGCCGCCGGCTGAAGGTCGACGAGGTCGCCGGCCGCATCGAGCGCTGCCACGCGCCATACCACCGTGCGCTCAGGCAGATGCTCGACGACGCGCATGCGCGCTTCGGTGCCGTCTACCACCTGAACTGCCATTCGATGAACGCGATCGGCGGCAAGCAGGGTGAGGGCGGCGCCGGCAGCGTGCGCGCGGACTTCGTGCTCGGCGACCGCGACGGCACCACCTGCGAGGCGGCGTTCACGGAATTCGTGCGCAGCGCTCTGACCGCGATGGGCTACATGGTCAGGGTCAACGACCCCTACAAGGGCGTCGAGCTGGTGCGTGCCTATTCCAACCCGCGCGCCGGCCGGCACTCGCTGCAGATCGAAGTCAACAAGCGCCTGTACATGGACGAGTCGACGCGCACCCCGCATGCGGGGTTCGACGGCCTGCGCGCGAACCTGCGGCGTCTGGTCGAGAGCGTGCGCGACTACGCGATGACCCGGACCCGCTGAATCGTGCGCCGACGTCGGCCGATCCGGATTTCACCGACGCGAAAGGAGCTGCATGGTGGACCCTGATCTCGTGCTCGGCGTGCGGCAGGGGCGCCTGCTGCGCGTGACGCTGAATCGGCCCGGCAAGCACAATGCGCTGTCGCGCGCGGTGCTGACGCGGCTGCGCGCGATCTTCGCCGCCGCAGCGGTCGACCGGGAACTCGCCTGCGTGGTGCTGACCGGAGCCGGCGACCGGTACTTCGCCGCCGGCGGCGACCTGCGCGATCTTGCCAGTGTGCGCACCGAGGCGGAGGTGCGGGCGAAGGCCGACGCGGCACGCGCGGCGCTCGATGCGGTGCGCGGCTTTCCGCTGCCGGTCATCGCACTCATCAACGGCGATGCCATCGGCGGCGGCGCGGAGCTTGCACTTGCGTGTGACCTGCGCGTGATGCGCGATGGTGCCCACATCGGCTTCGTGCACGGGCGGTTGGCGATCACATCGGGCTGGGGCGGCGGCGCCGATCTCACGACCCTGGTCGGGCCGGCGCGCGCGCTGCGGATGATGTCGCGCTGCGAGCTTGTTCCGGCCGCCACCGCGCTGCAATGGGGACTGGCCGATGCGGCCGCGCCGGCGGGTTCGCTCGAAGACGTGCTGCAGGAATTCATCGCGCCGATCCTGGCCCAGTCCGCGCTGGCGCTGCGCGGCTGCAAGGCGCAGTCGCTCGCGGCGCGGCATGGCCGGTCGTACGAGGAACGGCGCGCGGTCGAACAGGAACACTTCGCAGCGACCTGGGTGCACGCCGACCACTGGGCGGCGGTCGACCGCATCCTTGCCCGCCGGCCCGACTGACCGCTGGCGAACGCCGGCGACGATCGATCCACAATCTGCATCCAGATACCGAAGGCGCACGATGGAGCACTACCCGATCGAAATCTCGCCGCCCGACATCCAGCCTTTCAGGCGGGGCAACACCGGCGTCGACTACGTGCACGTCCTCGACTCCGGCCGGCCGGGCCCGACCGTGATGGTGCAGGCGCTGACGCACGGCAACGAGTTCTGCGGCGCGCTCGCACTCGACTACTTGCTGCGCGAGCAGGTGCAGCCGCTGCGCGGCAGGCTGATCCTGGCCTTTGCCAATGTCGACGCGTATGCGCGCTTCGACTTCGACGCTCCGGACGCATCGCGCTACGTCGACGAGGATTACAACCGGGTCTGGGCCGACGACGCGCTGTTCGGCCCGCGCGACTCGGCCGAGCTGCGCCGCGCGCGCCAGCTGCAGCCTTTCGTCGACGCCGCCGACTTCCTGCTCGATCTGCATTCGATGCACGAGCCGTGCCGGCCGATCATGGTGTGCGGGCGCATCGACAAGAACGCGCAGTTCGCGCGCGACATCGGCGTTCCGGCCGATCTGCTGATCGACACCGGACACCCGGCGGGCCTGCGCATGATCGAGCGCGGCGGCTTCGGCGACCCGGCCAGCGCCAGGCGCGCGGTGCTGATCGAATGCGGGCAGCACTGGGAGCGCAGCGCGGCCGACGTGGCGATCGACACGCTGGTGCGTTTCCTCGCCGTCACCGGGGTGGTCGATGCGGCCTGGACCGGCGTGCGACTGCGCCTGCCGCTGCCCGCCGCGCAGCGCCTGGTGCGTGTCACCGAGGCGGTCGTTGCGCGATCGATGGACTTCCGCTTCCTCGTGCCGATCGTCGGCCTCGGGATAGTCGAGCGCGCCGGCACGCCGATCGCACAGGACGGCGAGCATGTCTGGCGCGCGCCATACGAGCACACGGTGCTGGTGATGCCGTCGCTGCGGCACCTGCGGCCCGGCAACACGCAGGTGCGCCTCGGCCGCTACGACTGAACCGGCGCCGACAACCGACCGTGACGCTCGGGCATCGCATCGTGTAACGCCAGTAGTTACTCGATCGCGCTTCTTTCCGCGCCATTGACGGCCATCAATCACGGCCGCGACTGGTGGCGCACGCTCTGTTCCGGTTTTGACGGGATTCACGCGTGCCGCCGTCGGCGCACGCATCACGCATCCATCGCAGGAGGCGGTAATGACCGAGACTTTCTATGACGTCCTGCGTCGGCAGGGCATCACGCGACGCAGCTTCCTCAAGTTCTGCAGCCTGACGGCCGCTTCGCTCGGCCTGAGCCCGGCGCAGGCGCAGCAGATGGCGGCCGCGTTGCAGACCAAGCCGCGCCTGCCGGTGGTCTGGCTGCACGGGCTCGAGTGCACCTGCTGCACCGAGTCATTCATCCGCTCGGCGCACCCGCTCGCCAAGGACGTCGTGCTGTCGATGATCTCGCTCGACTACGACGACACGATCATGGCGGCGGCGGGCGAGCAGGCCGAAGCGGCGCTCGAGGACACGATCACCCGATACAAGGGCAACTACATCCTCGCCTGCGAGGGCAATCCACCGCTGAACGAGGACGGCATGTACTGCCTGCCGGGCGGCAAGCCCTA
>JBLMYK010000197.1:0-46708 GCA_050258235.1 Gemmatimonadota bacterium
CCCGTGCAGCGGCACGCACACGACGAGGTTGATGAGCCCGAGCCAGAGCATCGCGTCGCGCCAGCCGTAGCGCTCGATCAGCCAGGTGGTCAGCGGCCAGAAGACCGTGCTGGCAAAGCCGCCGAACAGCGTGAGCACGGTCAGCGCGCGCCGGTATCCGGTCGCAAAGGTCTTCGCGATCACCGCGAACGCCGGCTCGTACAGCGTGGCCGCCATGACCGCGCCGAGCCCCGCCCAGACCGCATACAGCGCCGGCAGCGACTCGACGCGTGACAGCAGTGCGAGCAGCAACGCGGCCGCCAGCGATCCAAAGGTCATCACGCTGCGTCCGCCGATGCGGTCGATCGTGCGTCCGATCCGTATCGCACACAGCCCCGACACCAGCAGCGCGACCGAGAATGCGCCGGCGACCGCGTCCCGGCTGGCGCCGAGATCCCGTTGCAGCGGCTCCAGCAGCAGCGCAAAGCCGTAGTAGATCGAACCCCACGACACGATCTGCGTCACGCCGAGGCCGATCATCAGCGGCCATCCGGCCGACGGCAGCGATGCCGACGTCTGGTTCGCAGTCACGGCCGCCGAGCATAAGCCTTGCACCAAAGAAGACGGCCCGCCGAAGCGGGCCGTCGTCCTTCTTATTTCGGATGGAAGTCCGTCGGATTCACAACCCGACGGATGCATCGGGCGCGAGAGCGAGGCGCGCGGCCGCTGACAGTACTTGAAGGTACGGCAAGGCCGCGCAACGAAGCTATCGCGCCCGAGGCGCCGTCGGCCTCACATGTCCATGCCGCCCATGCCGCCCATCCCACCCATGCCGCCGGGCATACCGCCGCCCGCGGCCGGTTTTTCCTCGACCAGCTCGGCAACCATCGCATCGGTGGTCAGCATCAAGCCCGCGACCGATGCGGCGTTCTGCAACGCCGTGCGCGTGACCTTGGTCGGGTCGAGCACGCCCATCGTCACCAGATCACCGTACTCGCCGGTCTGCGCGTTGAAGCCGAAATTGCCCTTGCCTTCGGCGACCTTGTTGACGACCACGCTCGGCTCGTAGCCGCTGTTCTCGACGATCATGCGCAGCGGCTCTTCCATCGCGCGCAGCACGATCTTGATGCCGGCCTCCTGATCGGTGTTTTCGCCCTTGACCTTGGAGATCGCCTGCTTGGCGCGAATCAGCGCCACGCCGCCGCCGGCAACGATGCCTTCCTCGACCGCCGCCCGGGTGGCATGCAGCGCATCCTCGACGCGGGCCTTCTTCTCCTTCATCTCGACCTCGGTGGCGGCACCGACCTTGATCAGGGCCACACCGCCGGCCAGCTTGGCCACGCGCTCCTGCAGTTTCTCGCGGTCGTAGTCGCTGGTCGCCTCCTCGATCTGGGCGCGGATCGCCTTCACGCGCGCCTCGATCGCCTTGACATCCCCGGCGCCGTCGATGATCGTCGTGTTCTCTTTCGCGATCTCGATCCGCTTGGCTTGGCCGAGGTCGTTCAGCGTCGCCTTCTCCAGCGTCATGCCGGTTTCTTCCGCGATCACGGTGCCGCCGGTCAGGATCGCGATGTCCTCCAGCATCGCCTTGCGACGATCGCCGAAGCCCGGCGCCTTGACCGCACAGGTCTTGAGAATTCCGCGAATGTTGTTGACCACCAGCGTGGCCAGCGCTTCGCCCTCGACTTCCTCGGCGACGATCAGCAGCGGACGCCCCGCCTTGGCCACCTGCTCGAGAACCGGCAGCAGGTCGCGGATATTGGAAACCTTCTTGTCGTGCAGCAGCACGTAGGGGTTGTCCAGGATCGCGATCTGCTTGTCGGCATTGTTGATGAAATACGGCGACAGATAGCCGCGGTCGAACTGCATGCCCTCGACGATCTCGAGTTCGTTGTCGAGCGACTTGCCGTCCTCGACCGTGATCACGCCTTCCTTGCCGACCTTGTCCATCGCCTTGGCGATGATGTCGCCGATGTTCTCGTCGGCGTTGGCCGAGATCGCGCCGACCTGGGCAATTTCCTTGTTGGTCGTGCAGGGCTTGCTGATCTTCTTCAGTTCTTCGACCGCCGCCGTGACGGCCTTGTCGATGCCGCGCTTCAGGTCCATCGGGTTCATGCCGGCGGCCACGTACTTCATGCCTTCGGCGACGATCGACTGCGCCAGCACGGTCGCGGTCGTGGTGCCGTCACCCGCGTCGTCGGAAGTCCTGGAAGCGACTTCCTTGACCATCTGCGCACCCATGTTCTCGAACTTGTCCTTCAGTTCGATTTCCTTCGCGACGGACACTCCGTCCTTGGTAACCGTCGGTGCGCCGAAGGAACGCTCGAGCACGACGTTGCGGCCCTTGGGCCCAAGCGTCACTTTCACCGCGTTGGCGAGGATGTTGACGCCGCGCACCATGCGATGCCGGGCGTCATCGTGGAAAAACACCTGTTTGGATGCCATCTTGAATTTCTCCGATCAGAGCGTTGGGGTTAGGCGATCACGCCCATCAAATCTTCTTCGCGCATGACGAGGAGTTCCTCGCCCTCTACCTTGACGGTCTGGCCGGCGTACTTGCCGAACAGGACCCGGTCGCCGACCTTGACATCCGGCGCGATCAGCTTGCCGCTGTCGTCGCGCTTGCCGGGGCCGACCGCGACGATCTCGCCCTGATCGGGTTTTTCAGCTGCAGTGTCCGGAATCACGATGCCCGACGCGGTCTTGCGCTCCTGATCGAGGCGCTTGACGATCACGCGATCGTGCAATGGACGGATTTTCATAAGCTCTCCTGTTAAAAGGACTTTTTCGACATACGGAAATGGGTGGAGTCAGGACTCCGGGTATGGAAAGGCGGCTGCGCCACCATCTGTTAGCACTCGCCGCTTTCGAGTGCTAATAATAAGAACAAGGTGCCCCGTCTTCAAGTCCCGTCTGTCCGCCGACCCCTCCCAGGGTCCGCGCCGCCAGTGCCCCGCCCCTTTTGCCCGGCTCCCAGTACGGAAGGATCCGTCGGCAGAACAGCCTAGTTGCCCTGTGGGATATCGGGCCCGCCGTCGATGCGCTACTAATGGCTGATCTTGGAGGGGACCGCGCATCGAATCGAAGGTCCCGGGTCGCCTTGCCTGCAGGAACCGGATCGACGCATGAGCTTCAGCCTGCCTTTTGTCCGCCGCGGTTCCAAGCCAGGGTCCAGCCGCAAGCCCGACAATTTCGTCCATTCGGTACTGAGCTACACGAAGCTCGAAATCCCGACGGTCGAAGTATTCGAAACGGCGGTCACCCTACCGCCGGGCACGAATCCGCTGCTCGCGCATGCCGAACTCGCGTCAGTGTTCGGGCGCCGCGCGGGCGAGGGCCACTTCCTCTTTCGTGCCGACAGCACGATCGACGGACGCTATTGGGTGCAGTCGGCCAAACCCTGGGCCCGCCGGCCGGAGCGCGCGGTGAGCGCGCTGGAACCCAAGCGCACGCTGATCCAGGTAGCGCCCGGGCTGATGTACCGGTTCACCCTGGCCGTATGCGCGGGGCGCGCCCGGCTCGAGGGCACGGAAAAGGAGGTCGAACCGTTCCGGACGAAAGACGAAGTCGACGCCTGGTTCAAGGGGTCGGCAGAGCATTTCGGCCTCCGCCTGCTGATGACGGACGTGTCGATGTCGGCCCTGCGCTTCGAGCACCAGGGCAGTCGCATCCGCATCGACCACGCGGTGATCGAAGGTGCACTCGAAGTGCTGAATCCGGATCCGTTCCGCGCCCGGATCCTGCGCGGTTTCGGTCACCATCGGCGCGCCGGTCTGGGCATGATCCAGCTCACACACTGATCGCGCACGCATCCGCGGGGCTTGATGTCCGCGCGGTCCGACCCGATGTGCAAGGCTTGAGGTGAACCATGATCGACACAAGCCAACACACATTCGCCCGTGACGTTATCGAGGCATCGCAGCGCGTTCCCGTTCTGGTGGACTTCTGGGCCCCATGGTGCGGCCCCTGCCGCGTGCTCGGACCGATGCTCGAAAAACTCGAAACCGAGTACGTGGGCCGGCTGCACCTGGTGAAGATCAACACCGACGAGAACGCGGAGCTCGCCGCGCAATATCGCGTGCGCAGCATCCCCTACGTCGTCGCGTTCGTCGACGGACAGCCGATCGACTCGTTCGTCGGCGTTCTTCCGGAAAATCAGCTGCGCGCATTCATCGAGCGGCTGCTGCCGAATCCGAGCGAGCTGGAACGGCGCAAGGCGGCCCGCCTGCTGGCGGCCGGCGATGTGACTGGCGCCGCTGCCGCGCTGCGCGCGGCCGTCGCCTTGTCGGCAGACAACGACGCGGCCCGCTTCGACCTCGCCACCTTATTGCTCGACTCCACACCCGCGGGTGGCGCTTCATCCGTGGTGGACGAAGCGGCATCGCTGCTCGCCGGGGCGTCCAGACAGGCGCGCGACGAGACGGCATGGCGTGCGCTCGCCACCCGAATCGACAGCCTGCGCCGAGCCGCCGAGCTGCCGTCCGCCGAATCCTTGCGCGCCCGCATTGCTGCGGCCGCTGACGATCTTCAAGCCCGCCTGGACCTGGCGCGGCTGCATATTGCAGGGCGCGATTTCGAGTCCGCGCTCGAACAACTGCTCGCGATCGTCGAACGGGACCGCAGCTTCGGCGACGACGTGGGCCGCAAGACGATGCTGTCGGTGTTCGACCTTGCCGCGGATCAGCCGCAACTGGTGGCCGCTTTCCGGCGTCGGCTCTCGGCGGCGCTCAATCGCTAGCGCAAGGCGCTCCGCCCCTTCCTACTTCAGAACTGGCGCAGGGCATCCATCACCACGCGCTGCGTCAGCAATTCCGGCAACACCTGTGCGCGGCCGCGCCGGTCATACAACACGTACAGCGGGACGCCATTGCGCCCGAAGCGCGCCAGTTCGCGCGTGATCGCGTCGTCGCGGTTGGTCCAGTCCGCCTGCAGTTTGACCACGCCCTTCGCGGCCATCGCGTCGACGACGGAGCGCGAATTCAGCACCAGCTGCTTGTTCGCCTGGCAGGTCACGCACCACGCCGCGGTGAAATCGACGAATACCGGCCGGCCGGCTGCGATCTGCTTCTGCTGCTCGGCCACGCTCCACGCTTGCCACCCATCTTCGATCTCGGCCGTCGTCGACGCGTTGGTACGCATCGCGCCCGATCCGGTCGCTGCGATGACGGTGTAAAGCGCAACGCCGCCCGCAGCCAGTGCGACCCAACGCCAGCGAGGCGCGCCGCGCTGCGCTATGCCGAGCGCCCACACTGCGAGGGCGCACAGCACCAGCGCCGCCAGCGTCAGTGCCAGCGCATTGACGTTGACCTGCTGCGCCAGCACCCACAGCAGCCAAACACAGGTGGCGAACATCGGAAACGCCATGAACTGCTTGAACCGCTGCATCCACTCGCCCGGTCGCGGCAGCCACTTCAGCAGCGCCGGAAACAGGGTCAGCATCAGGTACGGCAGCGCCATGCCCACTCCCAGCGCGGCAAACACCGCCAGCGCACTTGCGGCTGGCTGCGTGATCGCGTATCCGAGCGCTGCGCCCATGAAAGGCGCGGTGCAAGGCGCAGCCACGACGACCGCCAAGATGCCGGTGCCGAAGCTTCCGGATATGCGATCGGGCCGGAGCCGTTGCGCCGGCGCCGCGTTGGCGAGCCCTGTCCCTACGGTGATTTCGAACACACCGAGCAGGTTCAGTCCGATCAGGAAGAACAGCGCGGTCAATCCAGCGATCACCCAGGGCGTCTGCAGCTGGAATCCCCAGCCGAGTTGCGCACCGGCGGCGCGCAACGTCAGCAACGCCGTCGCCAGCAGAACGAAACTCAGCACGACGCCGAGCGCGAACACGATGCCGTGCGCCCGCAACGGCGGGTGCCGAACGCCAGCGCTGTCCTCAGCGCGCTGGTGCTGCAGCAGCGACAGCAGCTTCAGCGACAGCACAGGAAACACGCAGGGCATCAGGTTGAGTATCAGTCCGCCGATCAGCGCGCCGGCCAGTGCCGCCCACAGCGTGACCGTGCCGCCCGCGCCCGTTCCGATCGTTGCCGGCGCCTCGACCACCTCGACCTTGCCGGGCAGCAGCGCGACTTCGGTTTCGCCCGCCCATCCGCCCTGGTCGGCACGCGCCGGCCCGCCGTCGACGGCGAGCACGCCGCGCAGAACCTTGAACTCGCCCGCAACCGGCTTCGCGGCGGTCAGATAGACCGCCACCTGATTGCCCTCGGTGCGCAGGATCTGCGGCGCAGCCGGTTCTATGCGCGCCTCCTCGAGGGGGAAGAACTCGACGGTGGCGGGAGCGTGCGATGCACGAAACGCCAGCCGGATCCGGTTGCCTTCGATCGTGGCGCTCGCATCCTGCAGACTCACGCGATGCGGCACCAGCGCGCGGGTGGCGACGAACTGTGCGGCACGGCGGGACGGGCCGGCGCTTTCCCTTACCGGCAGGGCGAGTTTCACATCCGCGCCGCTCGGGATGCACACCTCACGACAAATCAGGAAATCTGCATGAGCGGACAGTTCGACCGAATCTCCGACCTTAAGGCCTGCCGGAGGCGTCAGCTCGGCCAGCAGCAGGACTTCGCCGTCGTAGCCGAAATTCATCAGAGGTCCGACCGGCAAGCGCTTCGGCAGCGGCCATTCGATCGGTCCCGCAGTCCATCCGGGCGGCAGCTTCCACTGAATGCGCGTGGGTAATCCCGAGTCGCCGGGCACGCGCCAGTAGGTGTGCCACTCGAGGTCGTGCTTGATGCGCAGTGCGACCGACAAAGGCTGGCCGGGAACAACCGCGTCGGTTGCGGCAACCAGCTCGACCTCGGCATTGTCCGCCCGCACCGGCTGTGCCATCGATGCCGGCAGCCAGACGGCCAGGACCAGCCAGAGGAAGTAACGCAAGACCATCAACCTTCGTCCCCGGTGGAAAACGCAAGTTCCCTCAAGTGCGGGCGAACGCCGCGCGCGCCGCTGCGACGGTCGCTTCGATCACCGCATCGTCGTGCGCCGCGGAGACGAACCCGGCTTCGTATGCGGACGGTGCCAGATAGACGCCGCTGGCCAGCATCGCGTGGAAGAACGCGTTGAAGCGCGCCTTGTCGGTGGCCATGATCTGCGCGTAGCTCGTCGGCACCGTCGGGGAAAAGTACAGGCCGAACATGCCGCCGACGGAATCGCCACAGAAGGCCACGCCGGATGCGCGGGCCGCGCCCGCGAGTCCCTGCACCAGCTTCGCCGCCTGCGCACCCAGGCGCTCATGGAATCCGGGCCGTTGAATCAGCTTAAGCGTTGCCATGCCGCAGGCGACCGCGACCGGATTACCCGACAAGGTGCCGGCCTGGTAGACCGCACCGAGCGGCGCCAGGTGCTTCATCACCTCGTGCTTGCCGCCGAACGCGGCGACCGGCATGCCGCCGCCGATCACCTTGCCGAGCACGGTCAGATCCGGGTCGATCTGGTACAGCGCCTGCGCGCCGCCCAGCGCGACGCGGAACCCGCTCATCACTTCGTCGAAGATCAGCAGCGCGCCATGCTTGGTGCACAACGCCCGCATCGCGCGCAGGAATTCGGGTGTCGCGCGCACCAGGTTCATGTTGCCGGCCACGGGTTCGACGATCACCCCGGCGATGTCGTCACCGTGATGCCGAAATGCATCCTCGAGCTGCTGTGCATCGTTGTAGTCGAGCACGATCGTGTGCTGCGTGATTTCCGCCGGCACGCCGGCCGAACTCGGGTTGCCGAACGTCAGCGCGCCCGAACCGGCCTTGACCAGCAGGCTGTCGGCATGGCCGTGGTAGCAGCCTTCGAACTTGATGATCTTGCGCCGCCCCTTGCCGTCTCCCGCGGCGCCGCGCGCCAGCCGGATCGCACTCATTGCCGCCTCGGTTCCCGAAGAAACGAGGCGGACCTGCTGCATCGACGGCACCAGCCGCAGCAGTTCCTCCGCCATCTCGACTTCGGCTTCGGTCGGTGCTCCGTAGCTGATGCCGCGCGCGATCGCTGCATGCATCGCGGCCACGACATCGGGGTGCGCATGGCCGACGATCATCGGCCCCCACGAGCCGATGTAATCGATGTAGCGCATGCCATCGGCATCCCAGAAGTACGGCCCCTCGGCGCGCGCGATGAAGCGCGGCGTGCCACCGACGGAGCGGAACGCACGCACCGGCGAATTGACACCCCCCGGGATGCTGCGCTGTGCGCGCTCAAACAGCTGCTCGTTGCGACTCATAGAGATCCTTCCCCTGCTCGAATTGCGTCGTCAGCTCGCGGACCGCGGCGGCCGGATCGGCCGCGTCGTAAACCGCTGCGATCAGAGCCGCAGCATGCGCGCCGGCGTGCCCGACGGCCTTGATGTTGGTCGCATCGATGCCGCCGATCGCGACCACGTGCATGCCTTCGGCGCGCGCGCGCCCGAGCAGCGACAGCGGCGCGCGCACCGCTGCAGGCTTGGTCGCCGATGCGTACACCGAACCGAACGCGACGTAATCCGCACCGTTCCGCGCGGCCAGCCGCGCGCGGTCGAAATCGTCGTAGCAGGACACGCCGACCAGCATACGTATCCCTTCGCGCGCAAGCTTCGGCTGCGGGTCGGCATCGTCGCGCCCGACATGAACGCCGTCGGCCAGCGAAGTGATCGCCAGATCGACGTCGTCGTTGATCACCAGCCGTGCACCATGCGTCAGCGTGAGTTCGCGCAGTGCCTTTGCCTGCGTGCGGCGCAGCGCGCTGTCGGCGCGCTTGTTCCGGTACTGCAGCCAGCGCACGCCACCGGCGACCGCGGCGGCCGTCACGGCAAGCAGGCGCCCGGTGTCGGTCCAGTCGGGCGTCAGCAGGTAGACGCCGGTCGGACGCTCAGTTGTCCTCGTCATCGTCCTGTCCGCCCTGGGTCGCCCAGAACAGGCGATCCGGCATCGCGGCTCCCATGCCGAGGCGGAAGCCCGCCGCGAGTGACTGGCCCAGGAAGTCATGCGCCTCGCGAACGGCGTCGCCGACGTCGATTCCCTGCGCGAGCAGCGACGCAATCGCGGCCGACAACGTGTCCCCGGCCCCGCGGAAACGCAGCTCGATGCGGTCGATGCTCTCATTCTGCTGGTCGCCATCCGGCCCGAACAGCGTGTTGACGTTCATGCCCGCCGCGGTCTGAACACCGGTCAGCAGCACATACTGCGCACCGCAGCCGCGAAGCCGATCCGCAAGCTGCGCAGCGCCGATGCCCTCGGCGCCATCGTCGCCGGGCTCGTCCGCAGAAGATTCGATCACCGCCGCGAGCCGACGCGCCATGTCCATGTCAGCCGTGAGCACGGTCGTTCGCGGCAGTACCAGTTCGCAGATGGCCGCCATGACTTCCAGCGCCGAGCGGCTGTCGGAGCCTTCGGTCGTGGCGAGCGCAAGCCACGGGTCGACCACCACCGGCACGTCGTCGTAGTCGGCCAGGATCTCCGCAATCGACTGCGCGATGCCGCTGTTGGCCACTGCACCGATCTTGAACGCGGCCACGGGCATGTCCTCGAGCACCGCGCGCGCCTGCTCATCGACCAGTTCGTTGTCGACCGGCTGCAGGTCCAGCACGCGCAGGCTGTCTTGCACGGAGACCGCCGTGACCACACCCGCCGCATGACAGCCCATTGCGGCGCAGGTCGTCACATCGGCCGCCAGGCCGGTGGCGCCGGTCGGGTCCGTAAGTCCGAAGGTCAACACAACGGGTGGCGCGTGAGCAGCCATGAACGGGGCGGGACAGATGCAGCTGCGAGACGAAGATTCCCTCAGCCGTATGTATGAAGCCGAAAGTAAGCCGTAACTGCGCAGGCCAAGCTATGATCGATTCAACAGATGTTAACGGAGTCTCCCTCGGTTATTTGCCGTAATGACAACAAGTACAGCAGGCAACGGGATGCGCACATGGATGTGCCTGATCTGCGGATGGATTTACGACGAAGCGGCCGGCCTGCCGGAGGACGGAATCGCGCCCGGCACGCGCTGGGAGGACCTGCCGCCGAACTGGACATGTCCGGAGTGCGGCGCGCGCAAGGAAGACTTCGAAATGGTGGAAATCTGATGCGACCGGGTTTGTCGCATCGGCTCGCCGCAGCCGCGGCCGGCGCGCGCGGGCCACTTTGACGTGGAAGGCATGCGATGGCGACGCAGGATTACTCCGACATTCGCGGCCGCAAGGTGATGGTGATCGACGACTCGAACACCATTCGCCGCAGCGCCGAAATCTTTCTTAGTCAAGCAGGTTGCCAGGTGATCCTCGCCCAGGACGGTTTCGAAGCGCTGTCCAAGATCACCGACCATCAACCGAGCATCATCTTCTGCGACATCCTGATGCCGCGCCTGGACGGCTACCAGACTTGCGCGCTGATCAAGCGCAGTCCGCGCTACTCCAAGACGCCGGTCGTCATGCTGTCGTCAAAGGACGGTCTTTTCGATCGGGCCCGAGGCCGCATGGTCGGCTCGAGCGAATACCTGACCAAACCGTTCACCAAGGACAGCCTGCTGACCGCGGTCCGCCAGCACGCGGCATCGGCAGACTGACGACCGCAAGACAACACGGGTGCGAGGCCGCACATGCCGATCAAGAAGGTTCTGATCGTCGACGATTCGCCGACTGAACGCTACTTCCTGACCGAACTGCTGACCAAGAACGGCTTCAACGTCTCGGCGGCGGAGAACGCGGAGGAGGCGCTGCTGAAGCTGAAGTCGCACACGCCCGATCTGATCCTGATGGATGTCGTGATGCCGGGCCAGAACGGATTCCAGCTCACGCGGCAGCTCTCCAAGGATCCGGCAACGCAGAACATCCCGGTCATCATGTGCACCAGCAAGAATCAGCAGACGGATCGCATCTGGGGCCTGCGCCAGGGCGCGCGCGACTACATCGTCAAACCGGTCCGCGCGGAAGAGCTGCTGGGCAAGATCGCCGCGCTGAACTGACCGATGGACTGGCGCGTTTCGAAAGACGGAGCAAGCGCGGGGACAACGCCGATGCAGCCCGACAAGCATCTGGACAAGCTGCGTGACTTCTCCTCGCAGCTGACCGAACGGTTGAAGGCGGCTCCGGCCGCGCCGAGCACCTCGCTCAGGCTCGCGGTGCGCATCGGCGCCAAATCTTATCTGGTCGACATGGGCTCGGCCGGGGAGATCGTGCCCCTCGGGGACGTCGCGCCCGTGCCCTGGACCAAACCCTGGTACCGCGGGCTGACCAATGTGCGCGGACGCCTGGTCGGCGTCATCGACCTGCCCCATTTCAGCGGCGCGGCACCGTTGAACGCCGAGCAGGGACAGCAGCTGCTGGTGATCGGCGAGGCGCTGAAGTCAAGCGCGGCGCTGATCATCACGCGCGCCTTCGGACTGCGCAACCTGAAGGAGCTTGAGCCCCTCGACACCGTGACCGACGGCTCCAGGCCCTGGGAGGTCGGCCGTTATCGCGACAGCGACGGCACGGTCCTGACGGAACTCGACCTGACGCGGCTGGTGTCGTTCGAGCGGTTCAACGCGATCGGAATCTGAAGCGCGGCGACCGCGCTCATGATGGAGTCTCGGAGATGGGCATGGCGATGGACGCAGAGATGACGCGGCACTCGAAGGACGGCGGGGGCGAGATCACGGTGCAGCCGTTCCGCTACACGGAGTTTGCGCCTGCCGAAGTGGCCGGCCGTGCCCGCGCGCCGATTCCGCCGAGTCCGCCGACGCAGAAGATCGATCGTCGGGCGCTCGAAGCCGCGCTGTCCAGCACCTGGGGCTCACGGATGGTCGAGCGCCTGCTCGCCTGGAAGCTCCCCCTGATCGGCCATCGCCCGCTGAACTCGCAGGTGCAGGTGATGCTGACGCTGATGGGCGTATTCGCGTTTCTCTTTGCCGCGGTGCTGGCCATCGACGTGCGCGTCTCGGCAAACAGCACGGCCGAGGCCCAGCTGCTCGGCGACACGCTGATGCATTCGCAGCGTCTTGCCAAGGCGGCGCCCGCGGCGGCGAAAGGCAGCGCGTCCGCCCTGGCCGAACTGCGCGAAAGCCGCGACCGCATCGCGGCCAATCTCGAGGCGCTGGCCGGCGCGGTCGCGTCGGCGGCGCAGCCCACGCTGCAACGCGCAGCAACGACCTGGAAGGTCTCCGAGGCCGCTGCGTCGCAGATCATCGCGCAGGAGAAGCCGTTGCGCGCATTCGGCGACTTTCTCGCACCTCTGGACCAGGCAGCGCCGCGTCTGCTGCAGCTCACCGAAGAAGTTTCGGCGCTGCGTGGCCAGTCGGGCGCCGCGAGCCAACTTGCGCTGCTCGCGCAGCGCATCGTGCGCAGCGCCGACAGCCTCGGCTCCGGCCAGCCGGCAGGTGCCGACGCACCACAACTGCTCGCGCGCGATCTGGCGCAGTTGCGCGAACTGGTGCAGAGCATCGGTTCCGGCACCGATGGCGAACTGAGGCAAAAGGTTCAGCAGCTTGCCAAGCTGGTCGGCGACCTGCAGCCCGCGATCGCGGCAGCGAACGGCACTTTTGCCGTCGTCGTCGAAGCGGGACGCGCGCAGGCGGTGCTGGTGCGCGACGCGGAGACGCTGCGCACCCAGCTTGGCGCATTGCAGGGCGATATCCGCACCGAAAGCAGCGTGCGCGCGGTCAATTTCATCATCATGGCCGTGTTCGGCCTCGGCGTGCTGCTGGCGACCGTCGGGCTGGTGAAGATTCTGCTCGGCGACAGTCGCAGCCGGACCCTGGAGGCCGAGGCGCGCCGCGGCGAGGCCCTGAAACTCGAAGAAGCCGCCAAGCGCACCAACGAGCAGAATCAGGCCGCGATCCTGCGCCTGATGAACGAACTGCAGGAGGTCGCCGACGGCAACCTCACCATCGAGGCAACGGTGAGCGAAGACATCACGGGTGCGATCGCCGACTCGGTCAACTACACCGTCGAGGAGCTGCGTGGACTGGTCGGCCGCATCAACGAGACTGCCGAGCAGGTGACGAGCGCGTCCACGCAGGCGCGTGACATCACGACCAGGCTGCTCACCGCGTCCGAGCAGCAGAGCCGCGAGATCAAGGACACCGGACAGAAGGTGCTGATCATGGCCTCGCAGATCAACGAGGCATCGCGCAGCGCGACCGAATCGGCGCGCGTGGCGCGCGCGTCGCTCGACGCCGCCGAGCGCGGCCAGCGCGCGGTATACAACCAGATCGCCGGCATGAACGAGATCCGCGAGCAGATCCAGGAAACCGCCAAGCGCATCAAGCGGCTGGGCGAATCGTCGCAGGAGATCGGCGAGATCGTCGAGCTGATTTCGGACATCACCGAGCAGACCAACGTGCTGGCGCTGAACGCGGCGATCCAGGCGGCCTCCGCCGGCGAAGCCGGCCGCGGCTTTTCCGTCGTCGCAGAGGAAGTGCAGCGCCTGGCCGATCGCTCGGCCGAGGCGGCGAAGCAGATCGGTGCGCTGGTCCGCACGATCCAGACCGATACCCAGGACGCAGTGACCGCGATGGAAAAGAGCACGCAGGGCGTGGTCGAAGGAACCAAGCTGTCCGACGCCGCCGGGACATCACTGGCCGAGATCGGGCGCGTGTCGCGCCAGGTCGCCGACCTGATCGAACGCGTTGCCGGCACGACCGGGGAGCAGGCGCAATCGGCAGGAGGCGTGGCCGTGTCGATCGAGAAGATCCTCGCGGTGACCGAGCAGACGTCGCAGGGCACGCGACAGGCCGCGCAGTCGATCGGCCAGCTCTCCGCGTTGGCGCGCGAGCTGAAGGCGTCGGTGGCGCGCTTCCGCGTCTCTTGATAGGGAGCCCGACATGACCGAGACGCGGGACCCGAATCAGATCGTCGAAGCCGCGCCGGACGTGGCGCCGCTGGCCTGGGTGCTGGGCGAAATCCGCACCGCGCTCGCGCAGGCGACGAATGACGTGCAGACTTTCCTCGGCGCCAAGCACAACGTCGAGTCGCTGCGCAGCGCGCGCAACCACATTCACCAGGCCAACGGCGCGCTGCAGGTCATCGACCTGCGCGGAGTCGTGCAGGTGCTGGATGCGGTCGAGCAGCTTTGCCAGCGCTGGGAAACGGAGCCGCGCGAGTGCCTGCCCGCCGCGGTGCGCTCGGTCGAATCGACCCTGACCGCGGTGGTCGCGTACCTGGAGGGCATGCTGGCCGGGCGACCGAATCAGCCGATCCGCCTGTTTCCCTACTACCGCGAGATCCTCCAGCTGTCGCGCGCCCCGCGCGTGCATGCGGCCGACCTGATCTTCCCGGACCTGTCGCGACGGCCGGCGTTCCACAGCATCAGCATCCGGCCGATGACGCCGGACCAGCTGCGCGTGCGGCGTGTTCATTTCGAACTCGGACTGCTCGGGTTCCTGCGCAACCCGAAGGACAAGGACGCGCGCGGCATGATGCGCGACGCGTTGCTCGACCTCGAGAATCTGCCGCAGCGCGGGCTGGCGCGCAGCTTCTGGTGGGTGGTGCGCGGCATGATGGACGCACTGGCCGCCGATCACATGCCGGTCGACGTCGACCTGAAACGCGTGCTGGCGCGCCTGAACCTGCAGTTGCGTCGGGTGATCGAGGGCAGCAGCGCGGTCGCCGAGCGCCTGATGACCGATGCGCTGTACTACGTCGGTCGCGCCGACGCGGGCGAGCCGCGCGTGGCGGAAATCAAGCGTCTGTACGGGCTCGATGCGCTGATTCCGCCCGATTTCGAGCGCGCCACGCTGACGTCGGTCGACCCCGAGCAGCTGCGCATGCTGAAGGAAGCGTTGACTCAGGCCAAGGCCGACTGGAGTCCGCTGGCGGGCGGACTGTCGAACGACGCCGCCAAATTCGCGCAGGAAGTCCAGGCCGCGCGCCGGGCGGCCGAGCGCATCGGCGCGCACGCGATCGACATCGTGCTGGAGACGATCGGTTCGCTGTGCGGCGATCTCGGGTCGCTGTCGGCATCGGTGCGCGAAACGCTCGGCATCGAGATCGCCTCGGCGCTGCTGTTCGTCGACCTCGGTGTGGAGGAACTGCCACACACGGACGGGCAGTTCGAGAGCCGTGCGCGCGCGGTGGCGGACCGACTGATGGCGGCGCGCAACGATCAGCCGCTGCCGGACCTCGGCCCCTGGCTCGCCGAGCTGGCGCGCAAGGCGCAGGACAAGCTGACGATGAGCACGGTGGTGGCCGAAACCCAGACCATGCTGCGCGAGGTCGAGCAGCGGCTCGACCGCTACTTCCGCCAGCCGAGCGAGCGTGCCGAGCTGGCCGCCACGCCGCAGATGCTCGATCAGGTCGCTGGCGTGCTGTCGCTGCTGGGCCACGACGACCCGGTGGCCGCAATCCGCAACGCACAGCACACCATCGAACAGTTCGCCAAGCCCGATTTCGCACCCAGCCAGCAGGAATTCGTGCGCGTCGCAAGCAACCTTGGCGCGATCGGCTTCTTCGTCGAGACGCTGACGCAGGACGTGGATCGGCCGCGCGGCATGTTCCGCTGGGACGCCGATGCGGGGGTGTTCGCCGCGGACCTCGCGGTGGCACAGATCGAAGAAGGTTCGGCCGCGCACGACGCCGAGATGGGCCCGATCACGCGGATGGGCGGCGCGGCCAGCGAGAACGTCGAGGATGCCGCACGCCATCACATCGAGCAGGCGCACGCGCTTGCCCAGCGGCTGGCCGGCGGAGACAAATCGGTGCTGCACGAATTCGACCACCTGCTGCCGCGGTTGTCGAACGATGCCGACCTGCTCGATGACGACGCGCTGAAGCAGCGCGCCGGGCGCGCGGCCGTGCTGGTCAAGCAGTTGAAGGACGTCGACAACGCCGACTCGGTCGCGGAACTGCTGCGCATCTTCGCGCCGCTGTCGGAAGCCGCGCCGGCGCCGATGGCCGCGCCGCTGCCGGCGACCGAAGCGGCCGCCGACGCCGAGCTGCTGGGGATCTTCGTCGAGGAAGCCAACGAGGTCCTCGACACCGTCGACGCCCAGCTCGGAAAGCTCGCGGCGGCGCCCGCGGACCAGGCGACGATGACGACCACTCGCCGCGCCTTCCACACGCTGAAGGGTTCGAGCCGGATGGTCGGACTGAAGAGCTTCGGCGAAGGTGCGTGGTCGATCGAGCAGTGCTTCAATCTCTGGCTGTCACAGGAACGCGCCGCCACCGAAGATCTGATCCAGCTGGCATCCGCGGCACGCACTCTGATGCGCGGCTGGATCGCGCGCATCTCGGCCGATCCGAATGCCGCCATCGACAGCGACGCGCTTGTGCGCGCCGCCGACCGGGTTCGCGCCGGGGCGCCATTCTCGGCCGAAGGCATCGAGCCAGCCGCGGTGGAAACCGGCGCGCAACCGGCGGAGGCCGTTGCACAACCCGAGGTCGCCGAGGTTCATGACGATCATTACGTGGTCGACGTGCCGGAATTCGAATTCGAGATTCCGGCCGCGCCCGCACCCGCGGCGCCGGCCGCGATCGCGATCGAGCCAGTAGAGCCGGAGGCGGCAGACGAGATCAAGCGGATCGGACCCGTTGCGGTCAGCCACGGTCTGTATGCGGTGTTCCTGAACGAGTCCGACGAATGCGTCCGCACCCTCGGGCAGGACATCTCCGAATGGCGCTACGAACCGCAGCGTCCCGCGTCAGCGCAGGCCACACGGAGCGCGCACTCGCTGGCGGGAATCACCGCCACCGTCGGCGTGGAACCCGTGCTCGCGATCGCCGACCCGCTGACGACCTGCTGCATGAACTGGGCGGCGCGGCGGGGGCCCACGTCACGCTCGCGGCGGCGCAGTTCGACACGCTCGAGCGCGTCATCGAGCGCATGCGGGGCATGTTGCATCAGTTTGCTGCCGGCATCTATCCCGACGCGGCGCCGCTCGAGGCGGCCGCGGTGCAGGAGCTGCTCAGCGTCGTGCGCGCGCAGACGGCGTTGCACATACCGGCGGCCGAAGTCGACGAAGCCCTGCTGGCCGAGGAGGCGCCTGAAGTCGTAGAGCCGCCGGTCGAGGCGACGACATCCGCACCGGCGCCGGCCGATGCCGAGGCGGCACCGGCAGTCGAGCCGGCGGTCGAGCCCGTGGCCGAGCTCGAAGAGGAGGCGGAGGCGGCGGAGGAAAGCGCGACGCCCGCCGAATCGGAAGCTGCCGCGTCCGCGGCGGTCGAGACCGCCGCCCTGCTCGGCCAGATCGCGTCGACCACACCGCGCGACGAAGTGCATCCCGCCCCTCCCGTGGTGCACGACGAGATCGACCCCGACCTGCTGCCGATCTTCCTCGCCGAAGGCGGCGATCTGTTGCCGGCCATCGGCGCGAACCTGCGCGCACTGGCCGGGCGACCGAACGATCGCGACATCGCCCGCGAACTGATGCGCCAGCTGCACACGGTCAAGGGCAGCGCACGCATGGCCGGTGCGATGCGGCTGGGCGAAGTCGTGCACGGCATGGAAACACGCATCGAGTCATCGATGCATCTGGCCGACGTCTCGCCGGCTTTGGTCGAGGATATGCATGCCGCCTACGACCAGGCGATGAACCTGTTCGAAGGACTGCACGCTGCGCCGACGCCGGAGGCGGAGCCCGTCGTGAGCGAGCCGGCCGCGATCGCGGCCGCCACAGCGGAAAGCCCGGTCGTCGCCGAAGCGGAGGAGGCGCTGCCGGCAACGCCGGCTGCGGAGGAATTCGTCGCCACGCTGGAGGCACCGGTCGCCGCGCAGGCGGCCAACTTCATCCGCGTGCGCGCCGACGTGCTCGACAAGCTGGTCGACCATGCCGGCGAGGTGTCGATTGCGCGAGCGAAGCTGGAAAACGAAGTGACCACGCTGCGCGGTGCGATCGTCGATCTGACCGAGAACATCCAGCGGCTGCGCTCGCAGCTGCGCGAGGTCGAGATCCAGGCGGATGCGCAGATCCAGGCCCGCACCGACCAGCTGTCGCGCGAGTCGGCCGCGTTCGATCCGCTCGAGTACGACCGCTACACGCGCCTGCAGGAGGTCACGCGCATGCTGCGCGAGACGGTCGAGGACGTCGCGATGGTCCAGGGCAACATGCTCAAGGGCCTGCAGCTGGCCGATTCGGACCTCACCGCCCAGGGCCGCCTGACGCGCGAGCTGCAGCAGCAGCTGATGCGGGTGCGGCTGGTGACGTTCGCCAACATCTCGGAGCGCCTTTACCGCGTGGCTCGCCAGACCGCGAAGGAACTCGACAAGCGCGTGAACCTGGACATCCGCGGGGCCAACACGGAGATCGATCGCGGCGTGCTGGAGAAGATGGGCGGCCCGTTCGAGCACCTGCTGCGCAACGCGATCGTGCACGGGCTGGAGTCGCCCGCGGCGCGGCGCGCCGCCGGCAAGCCGGAAACCGGCGAGCTGAAGATCGACGTGCGCCAGGAAGCCAACGAGATCATCGTCGTGATCGCCGATGACGGCGCCGGGCTGGACCTGGACCGCATTCGCCGGCGCGCCATCGACAGCGGTCTGATCAGCCCGGACCAGGCGGTCAGCGAGCGGGAGCTGATGGAGCTGATCTTCGCGCCCGGCTTCACGACCGCAAGCGAAGTGACCGAACTGGCCGGCCGCGGCGTCGGCATGGACGTGGTGCGCTCGGAAATCGGATCGTTCGGCGGCCGCCTTGCAGTCAGCACCGAGCCCGGTCGCGGCACGCGGTTCACGCTCTACCTGCCGCTCACGCTCGCCGTGATGCAGGCGATGCTCGCCCGGATCGGGCAGCGAAGATTCGCCCTGCCGTCAGGCATGGTCGAACAGGTGCTGCGCTTCCGCCCGTCCGAGCTGGCACGGGCGATCGGCGACGGCATGCTGGAATTGCCGGGCGTCGGACCGGTCGTCCTCAGACCGCTGGCCCAGTTGCTGGGCGAGGAAATCACGCTTGCGCACCTGAAGCAGATTGCGGTGATCGTGCTGAAGTCCGGGGACGATCGCCTCGCGATCGCCGTCGACGACGTCTCGAACAACCAGGAAATCGTCGTGAAGCACGTCGGCGCCAGCGTGTCGCGGCTGGCCGGCGTTCTCGGCGCCACGATCCTCGGCAACGGCGAGATCGTTCTGATCATCAATCCGGTGCAGCTGATCATGCGCGCGCCGGAGCCGCCGACGCTCGCCGATGCGCACTTTGCCGCCGCGGGCGAGGCTGGCGGTATGGAAGAGACGGCCGGATCCACGCACGCGACCCCGGCCCAGGTGATGGTGGTCGACGACTCGCTGACGGTCCGCCGCGTCACTCAGCGGCTGCTCGAGCGCCACGGCTACGAAGTGCTGCAGGCGAAGGACGGCGTCGATGCGCTGCGCCAGCTGCAGGACAGCCTGCCGGACCTGATGCTGGTCGACATCGAGATGCCGCGCATGGATGGCTTCGACCTCACGCGCAACGTGCGGGGCAACGCCGCCACGCGCGACATCCCGATCATCATGATCACGTCGCGCACCGCCGAGAAGCACCGCCGGCTGGCGTTCGACATCGGCGTCAACGAATACCTGGGCAAGCCGTACCAGGAGGACGAACTGGTCGCGCTGATCCGCCGCTATCTGGCGGAACGCCGCCAGCGGGTTCCCGCCTAGCGGAACGGCCCCGATCGGCGTCCCAACTTCCGGCAATTGCCGGCCGGCGCGAGCGCGGTTACGTTAGGGCCATACGCGGCGCTACGGGCGCCGCTTCCCCCTGCGCTCGGCGCAGGGCATCAAGGGCCAGCGGAGCGCTGGCCCTTTACATTTGCCGCCCTATCCCGTTCGCTGCGGCAGCAGCACGGTCGCCAGCGCCATCAGGATCAGCGCAAGCGCGGTGTAGTCCTGCCAGTGCGGCTGTTCGCCCAGCATCGCCATGCTGGAGAAGATGCCGACCACCGGAATCAGCATCACCGACAATCCGCTCGCCGCCGGCGGCAGCAGCCGCGCGATGTGAAACCACACGATGTGACAGAAGGCGATCGCGACCAGGATGTTGTACAGGATCGCGCCCCACTCCGCCGGCGTCGGCCCACGCCACTGCGCGGCTTCGAATGCAAGGGTCGTGACCGCCGCCACCGGAACCGCCGCCGCCAGCATCCAGAACCCGAGCGTCACCGTCGGCAGATCGAGCATCTGACGCCGCAGCAGCACCGTGCCCCAACCCCAGGTTGCCGCGGCAATCAGCATCAGGACCGTCCCCAGCGGACTGCCGGCGAACGTGGCGAGTTCGGTCGCCAGCAGCAGCAGCGTGCCGACCAGCGCAGCCGCGATCCCCAGCCAGTGGCGCGGCAGCGGACGGTCGCCGAAGAACAGGACGCTGACCACCACGGCCCACACCGGCATCGTGTAGCCGAGGATCGCCGCCCGTCCCGACGGCAACAGCTTCAGCGCGAGTACCGACAGGATCTGCCAGATGATCACGTTGGGCACGGCGAGCCGCAAGACGGTGAACCGCTTGCCCGGCGGAACTGCGAGCGGGATCCTGCGCGCGCGGATCCAAAGCCACAGCACTGCCACGCCGCCGGCGAGGACGATCACCCGGAACAGCAGCGGCGGAAACGAAGTCACGCCGAACTTCATCACCGGCCAGTTCACGCCCCACGCGATCGTCAGCAGCGCGAGCAGTACGAGGTCGCGGCGGGAAAGCGCAGTCATGTGAGCACGCAGCGGATCGGGAGAACGGCGCCGCGCAGGTTACACGCCTCTAGAATGCCGCCGCACCCTGGAGGCATCGCTTGAAGTTCACCGACAAACTCGCCGCGCGCTGGCAGCGCGCCGATTCGCTGCTTTGCGTGGGGCTCGACCCCGACACGACCCGGCTGCCGGCGCACCTGCGCGAACGCGACGACGCGATCTTCGAGTTCTGCCGTGCGATCGCCGACGCCACCGCGGACGTGGTCTGTGCCTTCAAGCCGCAGATCGCCTACTTTGCCGCCGCACGCGCGGAAGACCAGCTGGAAAGACTGATCGCGCACCTGCGCGCGCGGCACGCGGACGTGCCGGTCATCCTCGATGCCAAGCGTGGCGACATCGGCGCCACCAGCGAGCAGTACGCGCGCGAAGCCTTCGAACGCTACGGTGCCGATGCCGTCACGCTGCAGCCGTACCAGGGGTTGGACGCGATCGCCCCCTTCCTCGCCTATGCGGGACGCGGCGCGTTCGTCCTGTGCCGCACCAGCAATCCGGGCGGCGATGAGCTGCAGATGCTCGACGTCGGAGGCGAAAGGCTGTTCGAGCGCGTCGCGCGGCTTGCCAGCGGCGAGTGGAATGCGACCGGACAGCTCGGCCTCGTGGTCGGCGCCACTTATCCCGCCGAACTCGCGCGCGTGCGCGAACTGGTGGGCGACATGCCGTTGCTGGTCCCCGGCATCGGCGCGCAGGGCGGCGACGTGCAGGCTGCAGTCGGCGCGGGGCAGACGCACGCCGGCACCGGGATGGTGATCAACTCGTCGCGCGCGATCCTGTACGCAAGCCACGGCGAGGATTTCGCCGAGGCGGCGCGCGCAGCGGCGCTCGCGGTGCGCGACGAGATCAACCGCTGGCGGCGCCGCGCCGCCTGACGCGCGCCAGCGCCGCTGCATCGGCGATCGCAATGCGGCGCCGTTCGACGCGGATGAGCTTTCGCTCGGTGAGATCGCGCAGGAGGCGTGACAAATGCTCGGCGGTCAGGCCGAGCTGCGACGCGAGCGCGACCTTGGACATCGGTAACGTGACCGTCGTCGCACCCTCGCGCACGCCGGCCGCGCGCAGCAGGTAGTCGATCAGCCGCTCGCGCGCCGAGCCGCGCGCCTGCGCGTCGAGCTCATGCACGAGCGTCTCGATGCGCGCAGCCAGCCCCGCGATCATCCGGTACGCAAACGCCGGATTGCGCTCGATCTCGGCAAACACTGCATCCTTTGGCACCACAAGCAGCAGCGCATCCGTGTGGGCACGCGCATCGACGATGTACGGCTTGGCGAGGAACATCATCGGTTCGCCGAAGCTGCGCCCGGGTCCGACCAGGCCCGTAAGCCGCGGTCCGCGCGCGCCGGATGCCGACAGCGCGATCTCCCCGTACACAACCACGAAGAATCCGGTCGGCGCATCGCCGCGATGAAAGGCGAACTCGCCGCGCCGCAGCCGCAACTTGCTCGCGTGGGCGGCAATGCGCGCGCGCGATGCAGCGTCGAGCTGCCTGAAGAGTGTCACATTGGCCAGCAACTCGTGGGCAGCGATTTCGCGGCGGGCCATCGTCGCAGCGTCAAGCCGGCTCGCCTGCGCGCGCTTCCCGCACCTGGATCAGCTGCGGGTCCTCGCGTCGGTCGACCAGGATCGTCCTCACCCACGCCTGCCAGTGGTCGCCGAACGCGCGGCGCGCGGCGTCGCTCGCGTTGGTCACGGTCGCCGCGGCGAGCAGCGGTCTCATGTCCGGCGGCATCGGTACATGCTCGGCGCGATAGTCGACCTCGATGGCGCGCTGGGTGTCCAGGCGCGTGAAGCGGATGCGGCTTCGGATCGGTGCGCCGAACTCCAGCAGGCCGCGCCGGGCATGCCGGCCGGCGATGCCCTTGAAGCCGCCCGGTCCGGCAGCGCCGGTGATTGATCCGGCAATCAGCGCAATCACGCCTTCGACGCCGTCGTCCTGCGCGCCGCGCAGTTCGACCCTGATGTTGCCGCGCTCGGGCGGCGGATCTGGGTACAGCGCCGCGAGCGCGCGCGCCGTCATCAGCCAGGCGCTCGCCACCGTCGGGCACGAATGGCCGGCGAGTTTCACGGCATCCACGTAGCGGTATTCGATGCGGCCATTTTCGGCCGCGCCGAGCAGTTCCGCCAGCGGATCGCGCATCGCGATTGCGGGAACGTCGTCGAAGAACTCGGGAAACGTCATCGTCATTTCTCCTTCACGCCATCGGCCGCCTTGAGCAGATCGATCCGTGCGCACACCCACACGCTCGCTGGGCCGATTATCCGGATCACCGCCGGCGCGGCGGCACCGGTCGGTTGCTCCGCGGTCCTCGGCTAGTGTGCGTGCGTTGCCGTGTCGGTCTCATGGCCCTGTCCAGGATTCGCGGCCGCCTCCCAGATCCCTTCGACGTAATGGACATAAGGCACGTAGGCTTCGACGTAGCGACGGCCGGCGGCGACGTCGTCCGGCGCGTAATTCGTGCGCGTCGCCGCGGCCTCGTAGTGCTGGTGCAGCCCGTTGCGAACCGCGTCCGTCAGCAATTTCTCCACCTGCGCTGGCGAACCGCTTGCCAGTGCCTTGTCGGCGGCAGGCACGGCCGGTCCCAGATCGCGCCCGGCCGGCTTCAACCCCGTATAGGGCGCGCCTTCGCCGGCGCGGTGCACGCGCACCAGGGTCTCGAAGAAATACGTATCCGCCAGATGCTTCGCGTCAGGACCGAGCTTGCGAACGGCGAGCGTGTGCTCGAACGCTGCACGGATCGCGGGCTCGTCGGCATCGCGCACCCACGGCAGTACGAGGTTAACGCTGCCGGCGTCAAGCGCCTTCGCGGCCAGTGTCACCACCGGCCCGTCCATGCCGTCGCAGTGTGCACGGCTCATGGCGGGAAACAACAGCGATGACGTGAAGAGCACGGCGGCGATTGCTGCGGGAACTCTGAACTTCATTGGATGACTCCTCTTCAAGGGTAAGAATTACGTCGGGGGCGATCAGGCAGCGATCGCGGTGGCCGCCTGGCCCAGCCGTTCGCGCACATAGCGGCCCACCAGCAATGCGGCGGGGTACATCACCTGCTCCTCGGTCTGCGCATGCAGCGTCAAGGCCTCGGTGAACTCGACGATATCGGCACGCCCCGCACGCCGGGCCGCGTCCTGCAGCCGCGCGAGTGCGGCGACGATCACCTTGTGCTCGGCGAGCATCGTCGGCAGTTCCGCCGCGAGCCGGTCCGTCATCGCCAGCGCGCCGGCCATTTCGCGCGTGACCCGACCCTGTGCGAGTTGCTGCAGCAAGCCGAGCGCCGGCAACGCGAACTCGTCCTCCTTGACGAAGTGCGGATGCATCAGCCGGGCGAGCGCCTTGGCCGCCTCGCCGACTTCGCCGCCTGCCTGCGTCGCGTTGCGCAGACGGTCATGCAGTTCCTCGTGCTCCCGCCGCAGGGGTAATGGGATTTCAAAGTTCATGGCATTTCTCCTTTTAGTGCCCGGCCTTGATCGTTTTGCAGCCGGGGGACTGAAGTGGCGCCCGCATTCGTTCAGCGCTGTGACGAGCCGCTCTGCCGCGCGCGCCGGGTGGGCCTTGGCGTTGTCTTCCGCCATGACCATCGATTTCAACGTGTGTTCGGCACCTGCATCTCTCCTGTGCAACCGTCCAGATGGCGTCGGCGTTCGCGCGCCAGCGTTACCAACATGGAGAGCTGCTCTCCCGTGGCGTTCCGCGGTGCTTGACCAGCCTTGACAACTGTCAAGAATCCGGCGCCGCGACCGTGCGGCGGCCGGTGCCGCGCGCGGATTCGCTACAGTTCATGCCATGAAGAAATCCACGCCGTCCGTCGAAAACCTCAACGTCGCCGGCCTCGACGACATGCCGTCGCCGGACGAGGTCAAGCGCGAGATTCCGCTGACGCCGTCCGCGGCCGCGACGGTGCGCAATGGGCGCGCGCAGCTCGAGCGGATCCTGACCGGCGCCGATGCGCGCCTGTTCGTCGTCCTCGGGCCGTGTTCGATCCACGATCCGGCGGCCGCGCTCGACTACGCGCGGCGCCTGTGTGCGCTCGCCGACGAGGTGCGCGACACCCTGCTGCTCGTGATGCGCGTGTACTTCGAGAAACCGCGCACCTCGACCGGCTGGAAGGGTTTCATCAACGATCCGGACATGGACGACTCGTTCCAGATCGGCAAGGGCATGCGGCAGGCGCGCAAGCTGCTGCGTGACTTCGCCGAGATGGGACTGCCGACCGGCAGCGAGGCGCTCGACCCGCTGTCGCCGCAGTACCTCGCGGACCTGATCAGCTGGTACGCGATCGGCGCGCGCACGACGGAATCGCAGACGCACCGCGAGATGGCGAGCGGCCTGTCGACCGCGGTCGGCTTCAAGAACGGCACCGACGGCGGACTCGACGTCGCGGTCAATGCGATCACGTCGGCGCAGACGCCGCACAGCTTCCTCGGCATCAACGGTGCCGGCCGCACCGCGATCGTGCGCACGCGCGGCAATCGCCTCGGCCATCTGGTGCTGCGGGGCGGCGGCGGGCGGCCGAACTACGACACGGTCAGCGTGCGCCTTGCCGAAGCAGCGCTGGCGCGCGCCAAACTCGATGCCCGCATCGTCGTCGACTGCTCGCACGCCAACTCGATGAAGGACCCGTCGCTGCAGCCGCTGGTGTGCATGGACTGCATCCACCAGATCAAGGAAGGCAACCGCTCGATCGTGGGACTGATGCTGGAGAGCCATCTGCACGCGGGCAACCAGCCGATTCCCGCCGATCGCTCGAGACTCAAGTACGGCGTGTCGGTCACCGACGCCTGCATCGGCTGGGAGACGACGCGCGACTTGCTGCTGCGCGCCAGCGCGGAACTCGCCCCGGCGCTCGCGCAGCGGGCACGCCGGTAGCTCTACTTCTGCAGGCGCTGGATGCGGGCGAACGCCGCGTCCAGCGCGACCCTCAGCGCGGCCTGGCGCAGCGGCCGGCGCACGAACAGGGGATCGAGCCGGCGTTCCGAATCGCGCCGCGAGCGCCGCACGCGATGCAGGTTCACCCGCAGCACCGCGGCGTCCTCCGGATCACCCACGCGCGTTCCGCGCCACAGCAGCAGCGCATCGACCGGCGCTTCGTTCGAAACGATCCAGGGCGCCTGCGGAGTCCACAGGCCGCGGACCATCTGCGCCAGCTCTTCCTCGGCGGCACGATCGGGGAAACCGAGCAGCCCGAGGCGCAACGCGCGGTGAAAGGGAGTGTCGCTCATTCGCGGAAGAATCCCAGCATTTCGTCGACGAGCAGTTCAGGCACCTGTTCGGCAATGTAATGCCCGCTCGGCGTGGTTCGACCCGTCACCGGCATCCGCGCCTTGGCCTGCCAGTCCTCGATCGGCGTGAACAGTCTGTGCACGACGCCATGCTCGCCCCACAGAACGCGCAGCGGACACTCGATGCGCCGGTCGTGGTCGGCGCGATCGTGCTGCAGATCGATCGTCGCAGCGGCACGGTAATCCTCGCACATCGCGTGGATCGCCGCCGGATTGCTGAAGCAGCGTTCGTACTCGGCGACCGCGCGCGGATCGAAGAATCCGGCGCCGCCCGAGCCCCACGCGCCGATCTTGCGCTGCAAATAGAACGCAGGATCGGCCGCGATGAGCCGCTCGGGCAACGGCGCCGGCTGGATCAGGAAGAACCAGTGGTAATAGAGGCTGGCGAACTCCATCGTGGTGCGCTCGTACATCGTCAGCGTCGGCGATATGTCGAGCAGCATCAGCCGGCGCACCGCAGCCGGGTGATCGAGCGCGAGCCGGTGGGCGACGCGGCCGCCTCGATCGTGTCCGCATGCGTAGAACTCGGCGAAGCCGAGTGCGCGCATCAGTTCGATCTGGTCGGCCGCCATCGTGCGCTTGCTGTAGGCGGCGTGGTCCGGCCCGCCGTCCGGCTTGTCCGAGTCGCCATACCCGCGCAGGTCGGGCATCACCAGCGTGAAATCGCGCGCGAGCCTGGGAGCGACCTTGTGCCAGATCGAGTGCGACTGGGGAAATCCGTGCAGCAGGAGCAGTGGCGGCCCGCCGGACCGGTCGGCCGAGTGGCGCACGTTTATCTGCACGCCATTGACGACGCGCTTCTCGGCCGAGAAGCCCGGGAACAGGTCTCGCATCCGTCAGACGTCCTGGCGTTGCTTCAGCAGCCCGATCAGGCCATCGAGCGCCTCGACGATGGCCTGCGTGCGCACGCTGGCACGGTCGCCGTTGAACTGGCGCGTCGCCGTGCGCACCCAGGGGGCGCTCGCCGGATCGCGCTTGATCGCCCAGGCGAAGCACACCATGCCGACCGGCTTGTCAGGCGTACCTCCGCCGGGGCCCGCCACGCCTGTCACCGCCACCGTGATCTGCGCCTGGCTCTGCGTCAGCGCGCCGAGCGCCATCGCGCGCGCCACCGGCTCACTGACGGCGCCGAAGTCGCGCAGGTACGCAGTCGAGACGCCCAGCATCTGCTGCTTCGACGTATTCGAATAGGTGATGAAGCTGCGGTCGAACCATTGGCTCGAACCCGGCGTCTGCGTGATCGCGTACGCGATTCCTCCGGCAGTGCAGGATTCCGCGGTCGCGATCGTCAGGTGCTGAGCCTGCAGGCGTGCTCCCAGTTCCTGCGACAGCGAGACGATATGGTCGGCGATGTCGTTCATCCGAACACCCGCACTCCGATCGCGATGACCAGCAGCGTGAAGAAGGCCGCCACCAGGTCGTCCAGCATCACGCCGAAGCCGTTGCGGAAACGTGCTTCGAGGTGGCGGATCGGCGGCGGCTTGGCGATGTCGAACGCGCGGAACAGCGCGAACGCCAGGGCCTGTAGCCAGCCGGAGTGCCCTGCCGGCAGCAGCCAGAGAACAATCCAGAAGGCCACCACCTCGTCGATGACGATATGGCGCGAATCGGACTCGCCGAGCGCCTCGCCCGCCCGCTGCGCGGCCCAGGCGCCGAAATAGACCCCGGCCAGGAGGAGCGCTCCCCATCTCAGGTCGGACATGACCGGATCGAGCGCGACAAAGCTTACCCACGCGAGCAGCGTGCCCCAGGTCCCCGGCGCCAGCCGCGGCAGTCCCGCGCCGCCGGCCAACGCCAGCAGGTACCACGGGTGCGACCACATCCAGCGCCACGTCGGGCGCGCGCGGGATTCTGATCGTGCGCTGGAAGCCTGGTCCACGGTGGCAAACACCTGCGACGGTTGGGGGGCCTCGATTATTGGCATGGTTGTTTTGGCGTCCGGACCGCGGCTACGCGCCGAAATGGTCGAATCCAGAGAACGGAGTTTCCATGTTCGAGCCCTCCGCGTCGAGCACTACGATGCCCGATCCGGCCAAAACTTCGCCGATCCGCGTCACCGGGACGCCGGCGGCGCGGCCCGCCGCCTCGATTTCCCGCCGTTTCGACAGCGGCGCGCAGAAGAGCAGCTCGTAATCGTCCCCGCCCGCCAGCGCGCAGCGCTGCTGCAGCGCGGCTGGCTGACGCAGCAGCGCGGCAGAAAGGGGAAGTTCGGGCCATCGCAGCCGGGCTCCGACGCGCGATCGCTCCGCGATATGGCCAAGGTCGCCGAGCAGACCGTCCGATACGTCGATCGCCGCGCTCGCCCGGCCGCGCAACGCCTCGCCCAGGCGCACGCGCGGCGTCGGGCGCTCCAGACGTGCTGCGCACGCCTGCCGGTCCGCCGCGTCCGCATGCGCTGCTCCATCGGCAAGCGCAAGCGCCAATGCGGCATCGCCGAGCGTGCCGGAAACCCAGATGTCATCTCCCGGGCGCGCACCCGCGCGCGAAAGCGCCGCCCCGGCCGCCACCTCTCCAAGCGCCGTGATACAGATGGTCAGCGGGCCGGCGCTCGCTTCCCACGCCGGCGCGCGTGTCGTGTCGCCGCCGATCAGTTCGCAGGCAAACTCATCGGCCAGCCGGAGCATTCCGGCGGAAAACGCCTGCAGCCACGCTTCGTCGGCGCGCGGCAAGGCGAGCGCGAGCAGGAAGCAGCGTGGGGTTGCCCCGGCAGCGGCCAGGTCCGACAGATTGACCGCCAGCGCCTTGTGACCCAGCGACATCGGATCGGCGTCGGAGAAGAAGTGCCGCCGCTCGATCAGCATGTCACAGGTGATCGCAAGGCTGCGGTCGCCGACGTCGATCAGCGCGCAGTCGTCGCCGACGCCCTGCCGCTCGCGCGAGGGTCGCGTGAAGTAGCGCGCGATCAGTTCGAACTCGTTCATCGCCAGGTCATCGCGGCGTCGGCCGTGCGGCGCGCAGCGCGGTGCCGGGAAGTCAGCGCCCCGCCTCGTGCGGCCGCAGCTGCGGAGCAAGCTTGTCCAGCACGCCGTTGATGTATTTGTACCCTTCGGTGCCGCCAAAGCTTTTCGCCAGTTCGACCGCCTCGTTGATCACCACGCGAAACGGAATCTCGGCCCGATGCTTCAGCTCGTAGGCGCCGATCAGAAGGATCGCGTGCTCGACCGGCGACAGTTCGGTCACGGCGCGATCAAGATAGCGGCCGAATTCGGCGCGCAGGTCTTCCGCCCCCTCGATCGTGCCGTGCAGAACTTCGCGCAGATGCGCGGCGTCGGCGCGCCCGAAGCCTTCGGTCTCCATCAGGTGCGCCTCGATCGAGGCGAGATCCTGTCCGCCGATCAGCCACTGGTACAAGCCCTGCAATGCGAGTTCGCGCGCGCGCCGCCGGGCACTGCGGCCGCCGCGCCCACCGGCGGCGCCGGAAGCAGGCGCCGGGCTGCTACTGGCCGGCCGTGGTGTCATCGTCGCCAGCCTCTTCGAGCGCCCACATCAGGTTCGCCATCTCGACCGCGACGCGCGCGGCATCGCGCCCCTTTTCCTCCGCCCTGACACGCGCCTGATCTTCGTCCTCGGTCGTGAGAATCGCATTGGCGATCGGCACGCCACGCTTGAGCGAAACCCTCGCAACGCCGCGGGCCGATTCGTTGGAAACCACTTCGAAGTGGTAGGTCTCGCCGCGGATCACGCAGCCGATCGCGATCAGCGCGTCGAAATCGCCCGCGTCGGCGAGCTTCGCCAGCGCGATCGGCACTTCGAGTGCGCCCGGTACCGTGATATGCGTGATGTCGTCCTCGTCGACGCCAAGCGCGATCAGTTCTCCCAGGCAGGCCTGCGCCAGCGCCTGCCCGGCCCACTCGTTGAAGCGCGCCTGCACCACCCCGATACGCAGCCCGGTGCCGTCCATGTCCGGCGCAATGAAATCGATCGCCATCACTCGCCTTCGAGGTAGCCGGTGACGTGCAACCCGAAGCCGGCCATCGACGGCATCTTGCGCGGCCGCGCCATCAGCTTCATCCGTCCCACATTCAGATCGCGCAGGATCTGCGCCCCGATGCCGTAGGTGCGCAGGTCGAGCTTCGCCGCGCCCGTCCCGGGCGCCTGGGCCGACGGGTCCGACAGTTCCGCGAACTGGCGCAGCAGCTGGTCGCCCGACTCGCCGCAGTTCAGCAGGACGACGACACCGCACCCGGCCCGTGCGATCGCGGCGAGTGCCTTGGCGACCGGCCACGAATGGGTGCTGACGTCGACATCGATCAGGTCGAGCGCCGAGACCGGCTCATGCACGCGCACCAGCGTGTCGGTCTCGGGCGTGGGCGCACCCAGCACCAGCGCCAGGTGCGCATTCGAACTCGGCGCATCGCGGTATGCGATCAGGTCGAACTCGCCCGCCAGCGTCGTGACCCGGCGCTGGCCGACACGCATGACCAGCGATTCGGTCGCGGCCCGGTACTGGATCAGGTCGGCGATCGTGCCGAGCTTCAGGCCGTGGCGCTGCGCGAACGGGATCAGGTCCGGCAGCCGTGCCATCGTGCCGTCGTCATTCATGATCTCGCACAGCACCGCCGCGGGAGTCAGTCCGGCGAGGCGCGCTAGGTCGCAGCAGGCTTCGGTGTGGCCGGCGCGCATCAGCACGCCGCCGGGCTGCGCCACCAGCGGGAACACATGGCCGGGCTGCACGATGTCAGACGATTTCGCCGTCGGCCGCGACGCCACCCGGATCGTGTGCGCGCGGTCGGCCGCCGAGATCCCGGTCGTGACGCCCTGCGCGGCTTCGATCGCGACCGTGAAGTTGGTGCCGTGCACGGTGCGGTTGTGCGGCGTCATCGGCGCCAGCCTGAGCTGCGCCGCGTGCTCCGCCGTAATCGGCATGCAGACCAGGCCGCGTCCGTGCTTGGCAAGAAAGTTGATCTTCTCGGCGCTGACGAAGTCGGCCGCGAACACCAGATCGCCCTCGTTCTCGCGGTCTTCGTCGTCCACCAGCACGACGATGTTGCCCTTGCGGACTTCGTCGATGATCTCGGCGGTCGGCGCGATCGCCGCCGGTGAAGACTTCGGCGGGGCGGGAACGGCGGAAAGCATGGCAATTCCTTGCGGCGCGGGCGCGCAACGTGGGAGGGCGATTCTAGAACCTATCCCGGTATCGCCGGTCAGCGCTGTCCGAACGAGATCGGGCCAAACGCGTGGCTGGCGTCCTTCGGCAGCGAGCGCCAGTACTGATGCGGCACCGAAACGCGGCCGCCGAGCGCGATCGCCGCGTGCCACGGCCAGCGCGGATCGAGCAGCATCGCCCGCGCCAGCGCCACCATGTCGGCGCGGCCGCCGGCGACGATCTCCTCGGCCTGCGCCGGCTCGGTGATCAGCCCGACCGCGATTGTGGTCATGCCGGTCGCGCTCCTCACCGCCTGCGCGAAGGGAACCTGATAGCCGGGGCCAAGCGCGATCTTCTGCCGCGGCGAGATGCCGCCGCTGGAAACGTCGATCCAGTCGCAGCCACGTTCCTTCAACCGCAGCGCCAGCCGGATCGTCTGCTCGAGCGTCCACGACTCATCGCCGTCGAGCCAATCAGTCGCCGACACGCGCACGCCCACTGGGCGGTCGGACGGGAACGCGGCGCGCACGGCGTCGAAGACCGCCAGCGGCAGCCGCGTCCGATTTTCGAAGCTGCCGCCGTATTCGTCGCCGCGCCGGTTCGCCACCGGCGACAGGAACTCGTGCAGCAGATAGCCGTGCGCCATGTGGATCTCGATCGCATCGAAACCGAGGCGGGCCGCGCGCATTGCCGCCTGCGCGAATGCGTGCGGCAGCTCGGCAACCTCGTCGAGCGTAAGTGCGCGCGGCGGCGCCTCCCCCGCGGCATGTCCGAGCGGGGACGGCGCCACGGGTATCCAGCCGCCTTCACCGGGCGCGATCAACTGGCCGCCGTCCCATGGCGCGTGGCTCGACCCCTTGCGCCCGGCATGTCCGAGCTGGATCGCCAGCTTCGCCCCGGGCCCGGCCGCCCGCATCGTCGCCACGACCGGCGCCAGCGCCGCCTCGTTGGCGTCCGACCACAGTCCCAGGCATCCCGGCGTGATCCGACCCTCGCGCGTGACCGCGGTGGCCTCCACGCACACGAGGCCGGCGCCCGACAGCGCGAGCGAGCCGAGATGCGCCTGATGCCAGGCGCCCGCGCAGCCATCGACCGCCGAGTACTGGCACATCGGCGACACCATGATGCGGTTCGGCACGGTGACACCGCGCAGCGCAAGCGGTTCGAACAGGCGCGCCATGCCCGACCTCAAGCCTTCTTCGACAGCTCGGCCGCGGCGAGCATCCGCTCGACGTAACGCGCGATCAGGTCGACTTCGAGGTTCACCCGGTCGCCCGGCTTCAGGTTCCTGAGCGTCGTTACCGCGATCGTGTGCGGAATCAGATTGATCCAGACGCGGCAGCCGGCACCCGCAATGTCCTCGACCCGGTTCACCGTCAGCGATACGCCGTTGACCGCGATCGACCCCTTGTAGGCGAAGTAGCGCGCGAGTTCGACCGGCGCTTCGACCACGAACAGCACGCTTTCGCCATGCGGCTCGATCGCATGCACGACGCCGGTGCCATCGACGTGTCCGCTGACCAGATGACCGTCGATGCGGTCGCCGAGCCGCATCGCCTTTTCCAGGTTCACTTCGCCCAGCCCGTCCAGCCCCGCGGTCTTCGACAGCGACTCGGCCGACACGTCGATCGAAAACGACCGCGCCGTCTTCGCCGTCACGGTCATGCATGCGCCGTTGATCGCGATCGAGTCGCCGATCGCCACGTCGTCGAGTCCGAGATCGGGCGCCTCGATCGCGAGGCGGCGGCCGAAACCGAGCTCGTCAACGCGGACGATGCGTCCGGTGGTCTGCACGATTCCTGAAAACACTAGTGGTCTCCCCAGCGCGCCAGCAGGCGCACGTCCTCGCCGATCTGCGTGACTTCGCGGAACACCAGCCGCTGCGCATGCGCGAGATCCGACAGCGCCGGCAGATGGACCATCCCCTGCGCCTCGCCGATCAGCAGCGGCGCCAGATAGACCAGCAGCTCGTCGACCAGCGCCGCGCCCACCAGTGACCCGTTCAGCTTGAATCCCGCCTCGACCAGCACTTCGTTGATGCCGCGGCGCGCCAGCTCGCGCATCAGCGCGGTCAGGTCGACCTTGCCCTCGGCGTTCGGCAGCTCGATCAGTTCCACGCCGCGCTCGCGCAGCCGCAACTCCTTGGCCTCGTTACGCCGCGCACACGCGACGAGGGTCGGCGCGCCCTCGAACAGCCGCGCTTCGGGGTCGACGTCGAGCCGGCTGTCGATCAGCACCTTCAGCGGTTGGCGCACGGTGTCGACCAGCCGGACGTTCAATTGCGGGTTGTCCAGCTGCACGGTGCCGATGCCCGTCAGCAGCGCGCACGAACGCGCGCGCCAGGCATGACCGTCAGCACGCGCCGCTTCCGACGTGATCCACTGCGAGACGCCGTTGTCGAGCGCCGTCTTGCCGTCGAGGCTGGCCGCGATCTTCATGCGCACCCAGGGGCGCCCGCGCGTCATGCGCGCGAAGAAGCCGATGTTGACCTCTGTGGCTTCGCTCTGCAGCAGCCCGCAGCGTACGTCGATCCCGGCGCTGCGCAGCATCTCCAGGCCCTGCCCCGCGACCTGCGGATTCGGGTCCTCGACCGCCGCGATCACGCGCGCGACGCGCGCCTCGATCAGCGCGGTGCTGCACGGCGGAGTGCGGCCGAAGTGGGAACAGGGTTCGAGGGAAACGTACGCGGTGGCGCCATGGACATCTTGGCCGTTGCGGCGAGCGTCGAGCAGTGCCTCGATCTCCGCGTGATTCGAGCCCGGTGGCTGGGTGAAACCCTCGCCCACCACGCGGCCGTCGCGCACCAGCACGCAGCCGACGCGCGGGTTCGGCGTGGCGTGATTCAACGCCCGCCGCGCCAGCACGAGCGCGCGGCGCATGAAGTCGTGATCGGCCGGCGAGTACATGCGGCCGATTCTAAGCGGCAGCTCAGCGCGAGCGCGCGGGCTGCGCGCTCGCAACGAGATCCGATCAGCGGATCGTCAGGCGCTTGCTGGTGACCGCCGCACGCTTGGGCAGCGCCAGGCGCAGCACGCCGTTTTCGAACGTCGCCTCGGCGCCTTCTTCGGTGACCTCGGCCGGCAGCTCGAAGCTGCGCGCATAGCTCGCGGCATAGCGCTCGCTGTGGATCAGGCGCTCGCCTTCCTTGGTTTCCTTCTCGCTCTTCGTTTCCGCGGCGATCGACACGCGGTTGCCCTCGATCGCGACCTGGATGTCTTCCTTCTTCACGCCGGGCAGGTCGACCAGCACTTCATAGCGATCGTTCTTGTCGACCACATCCATGCGCGCCCGGACTGCAGCGGGCAGTTCGGCGCTGCGCAGGGCCGGCATTGCGCCGCGCGAGAAGAGATCGCTGAAGAATTCATCGAACAGCGAGCCAAGCGGCTCGCGACGCACAAGCAGGTTCGCCATCGTTTTCTCCTTTAAAGGGTTCAATCCACGGCCGCGTCGTTGCGACCGCCACTGCGCCATAAGTGCGGGGCCCCATGACAGATTCAAGCCCCGGCGCAGCGTTCAGCGCTGCGCCTGGCTCGATCGCATCCCCGCAACCTTGAACTCAGTGAATCGTCAAACGTCTGCTCGCCGGCGCCCGTTTCGGCAACGTAAGCGTCAAGACGCCGTTTTCGAATGTGGCCTCGGCACCCTCGTCCGTGACTTCGGCGGGAAGCTCGAAGCTGCGCGCATACCCGGCAACAACGCGTTCGCCGTGCAGCACCTTCTCGCCTTCCTTCAACGGGATTTGCGCCGGAGTCCGGGCCGAGATCGCGACATGCGATCCCTCGACCGACACGTCGATGTCCTCCCGCTTCACGCCTGGCATCTCGACCGAGATCAGGTAAGCAGGACCCTGGTCGATCACGTCCATGCGCGCCCGCATCACGGGCGCGGCTTCGGACAAGCGAGGCAGCCTCGTCCAGCCGGGCTCGCTCCAGGGGTCGTCGAAGAGATCGTCGAACGTCGATCCGAATGGATCGCCGCGCCGTGGCGTCATCAGCAATGTGCCCATAACACCTCCTGGCTTGCGGAAGGTCGGCGCCGACTCGCCCGAGCCGGCAGACGCCGACCCTTCTAATGCGTTCAATATCGGTCCGCGGATCGCGATTTCAAGCGCGCAGGCGGCGCGCGCGACTATTCCTGCGGCGGGTCAAATCGGCGCCGGGTCAGGCGCGCCGCTTGCGGGCGGGGCGTACTTCCTTGACGACCTCGGCGAACTCGTCGACGTCTTCGAAGCTGCGATAGACCGACGCGAAGCGGATATAGGCGACCTTGTCGAGACGCTTGAGTTCGCGCATCACCAGTTCGCCGAGCTTCTCGCTCCGGACTTCGCGTGTCGCCAGCGCCAGCAGTTTGTCCTCGATGCGTCCGATCGCCTCATCGACTGCCTCGCGCGGAACCGGCCGCTTGCGCAGCGCGAGCAGCATCGACGCCCGCAGCTTCTCCCGGTCGTAGTCGGCGCGGCCGCCGCCCCGCTTGATGATGGTCGGCATGGCGAGTTCGACGCGCTCGTAGGTGGTGAAGCGCTTCTCGCAGTTCAGGCACTTGCGCCGGCGCCGGATCGTCGCGCCCTCGTCCGACGCGCGCGAGTCGATCACCTGCGTGTCGGCATGCTGGCAGAAAGGGCACTTCATCCGTCGGCCCTCGGCAGCGGGCTACTGCGGAGTTGCGGCATAGGGCCGGCCGCCGGCCGGTTCAGCCATAGACCGGGAACCTGCCCGTCAGGGACGCAACCTCGTCGCGCACCCGCGCCACGGTCGCCGGGTCGCGTGGGTTGTCGAGCACATCGGCGATCAGGTTCGCGGTGCGCTCCGCCTCCGCCTCCTTGAAGCCGCGCGTGGTCATCGCCGGGCTGCCGATGCGGATGCCGCTGGTCACCATCGGCTTCTCCGGATCCTTGGGGATCGCATTCTTGTTTACCGTCAGGTGCGCCTGCCCGAGAACGGCCTCGGCCTCCTTGCCCGTGATCTGCTTGGCGCGCAGGTCGACCAGCATCAGGTGGCTCTGTGTGCGGCCGGAGACGATCCGCAGGCCGCGCTTGATCAGGGTTTCGGCCATCACGCGGGCGTTGACGAGCACCTGCTCCTGATAGGCCTTGAACGACGGCTGCAGCGCTTCGCCGAAGGCGACCGCCTTGGCGGCGATCACGTGCATCAACGGGCCGCCCTGCAGGCCGGGGAACACCGCGCTGTTGATCTGCTTCTCGAACTGCGGCTTGCACAGGATCAGCCCGCCGCGCGGGCCGCGCAGCGTCTTGTGCGTGGTCGACGTGATCACGTCGGCATGCGGGATCGGGCTCGGGTACACGCCGGCCGCGATCAGGCCGGCGTAGTGCGCCATGTCGACCATGAAATGCGCGTCTATGTCGCGCGCGATCTGCGCGCAGCGCTTGAAGTCGATGTGCAGCGAATAGGCCGACGCGCCGGCGATGATCAGCTTCGGATGATGGCGGTGCGCGAGCGACTCCATCTCGTCGTAATCGATCGCCTCCTGCGCGTTCAGCCCGTAGCTGACCACCTTGAACCACTTGCCGCTCATGTTCAGCGGCATCCCGTGGGTGAGGTGGCCGCCTTCCGCAAGGCTCATCCCCATGATCGTGTCGCCGGGGTTCAGCAGGGCCATGAAGACAGCCTCGTTCGCCTGCGCACCCGAGTGCGGCTGCACGTTGGCTGCGATCTCGACGGTCGGGTAGCTGAACAGCTTCTTCAGGCGCTCGATCGCCAGCGACTCGGCCACGTCGACGTTTTCGCAGCCGCCGTAGTAGCGCCTGCCCGGATAGCCTTCAGCGTACTTGTTGGTCATCGAGCAGCCCTGCGCGGCCATCACCGCGGGGCTGGCGTAGTTCTCCGACGCAATGAGCTCGATGTGCTCTTCCTGGCGGCGGTTCTCGGCTGCGATCGCCGCCCAGACGGCGGGATCGGTTTGTTCGATGGTGGCTGTGCGGAGGAACATGGTGTGCTCGGCTTTCGACAAGTGGGTTCACTTGCCATCGTGCCCAGGCGTACGGCGGATCGGATGCCTCGCGCTCCCCGGGTGTCGTCACCCTGCGCCAGTCACGCGAGTTCGGATGGCGGGGAAATTATGCCAGTGCATGCAGGACGGCGAGTCCGCCCGCCATCCCGAGCGCGGACGGCAGGAACGCGATCGCCGTATCGCGCCCCATGCGGCGGCCACCCACGAATGCGACGACGAGCGACTTCAGCACAAGATTCGAGCCCACGGCAACGCCGATCGCGGTGATCGCGACCGGTAGCCCGAGCGCACCGGTGGACAGCAATCGCAGCGATGAAAGCGAGATCGCGTCCACGTCGGTCAGGCCCGAAAGCGCTGCCAGCGCGTACACACCGGTCACCCCGACTCGATCCGACAGCCAGGCGCATACGACCAGGATCGCCGAGTAGAAGCCGGCGAACGCCAGCGCGGCCAGCAGATTGGTCGGATTGCGGAATTCGTCGGCAGTGCGCGTTTCCTCCGCCCCCTGCTTGAGCCGCCACCAGGCGGCCGGCAGCGCCAGCAGGGCGGCCGGCACCATCGCGAAGGCGCCGGCCCAGAGCGCGGCCGGAGCGACGATGGCGATGATCACCAGCACTCGTATGTACATCGCGACGTTGGCGAGCAGGATCACCGCCTGCGCGGTCGGCTCCGACTGCGTCGCCGCGCGCACGTGACGTGCGTAGACCAGCGTGGTTGCCGTGCTCGACACCACGCCACCGAGCAGTCCGGTCAGCAGCAGCCCCTTGCGCGTCGCCGTCAGGCGCCAGGCCACGTAGCCGGCCAGGCTGACGCCGGAAATCAGCACCACCATCAGCCAGATGTTGAACGGGTTGAGTACGCCGTATGGGCCGTGCGGCTCGTTCGGCAGCAGCGGCAGGACCACCGCGCTGACCGCGCCGAACTGCAGGATCGAGCGAATGTCGGTCGGCGTCAGCCGCTCGGCCGCGCCCTCGAGTTCGACCTTGAAGTGCAGCAGTGCCGTCATGCCGATCCCGATCGCCACCGCCAGCAGCCGATAGCCGAAGACGTTGATCGCGCCCAGCGTGAAGACGAGCAGTGCCGCGACCACCGTCGTGGTGCCGTACGCGTCCGCGCGTGTGTCGGGGTCGACCAGATGCGCGCCGGCGATCGCGCCCCCGAGCGCGATCATTGCCGCGCCCAGCACCCAGGAACTCTCTGTCGCCTGCGCGAGCAGGGCCGCCGCCGAACCGAGCACGGCGATGAGTGCGAACGTGCGCACCCCCGCCTTTGCGCGCGGATTGCGTTCGCGCTCCAGGCCGACCAGCAACCCGATCACCGCGCTGGCGGCGAATGTCAGCGCAAGATCAGCCGGGCCGTTCATGCGAGCAGTGTAGGTTCCGGTGCCGCCGCCAAGTTGCGTAACGGCAATCCGCGCACCGGCGAAAGGCGGGATTACGCGGCGACGCTCTCGTCGCGCGCCGCGTCCAGGTGGGCCACGTCGGCCCAGTCGACGATCGTCAGTCGCAGCGGAGATGGCGCGGCGGCGATCCGGTTGATCGACGCATTCAGCATCTGGTGCTCGCGCGGTGCGTCCCAGGCAAGCGCTCGCGCGTGGCGGTAGGCCACGTCGAGCACGCCGCCGTGCGTGACGACGGCGACGGTCTGTCCCGAATGCGCACGCGCGATGTCGTTCAGCGCGGCCAGCACGCGGTCGATGAACTGATGCCCGGATTCTCCGCCCGGCATCGCCCACGCGGGATCGCGCACGCGCCAAGCATGAAACTCGTCCGGCCAGCGTTGCGCGATTTCGTCCACGGTGTGCCCCTGGAACGAGCCGAAATGCCGCTCGCGCAGGCGCGGCTCGGTGACTGACTCAAGGCCGAGTCGCTGCGCCAGCGGTTGCGCGGTCATCCACGCACGCGCCAGATCGCTGGCGACGACGGCGCCGATCGCAGCCCCGGCCAACCGCTCTGCCAGGCGGGCAGCCTGCCAGATCCCGGTCGCCGACAACGGCACGTCGAGCAGGCCCTGGATGCGATGTTCGGCGTTCCAGGCCGTCTCGCCGTGCCGGATCAGCAGGAGCGTGGATTCAGGCAAGGCGCGGATTCAGTGTGTAGGTGCCGGTGATCTTCGCACTCGCGAGAACATGGCCCCCGATCGCGCGCCGCACATCGGCACCGCCGAATCTTCCTTCGAGCGGCAGGCGCTGCACGTCGAGCGCGTAAACCGTGAACACGTAGTGGTGGACGATCGAGTCGTTCCACGGCGGACAGGGGCCGTCGTAGCCGTAATAGTCGCCCTCCATGTCATGATCGCCGGCGAACCAGCCGGTGTAGTCGTTGATGCCCTGGCGCGTGCCGTGCGCCGCCGCCGGACCGCTCTTCCCGCGCGGGGTAACCGCATGCGAGAACTCGCCGGCCTCGATCGACGTCATCGTCGCCGGAATGTCGACCAGCGACCAGTGGAAGAAGTCCACGCGCGGCAGCGCAGCGGGAACCTCGCGGCCCTCCTGGTTCACGTCGTCGGGCTGGCTCGGCACGTCGTAGTCATGGCAGATGACGACGAACGACGCGGTTCCGGCGGGCGCGCCGCTCCACGCCAGTTGGGGATTCCTGTTGGCCGACAGCTTGACGTGATGCGCGGGATCGATGACCGCGAATGCGTACTCGGCCGGTATCCGGCCTCCATCGACGAATGCAGAGCTGGTCAGCTTCACCGCGGCCTCCTTCCTATGACTGGGGTCTGACCTGCAGCCAGAAAGTGACCGGGCCGTCGTTGGTCAGTTCCACCTGCATCATCGCACCGAACCTGCCCGTCGCGACATCGGGATGCGCTAGCCGGGCCTGCGCAACGAAGTGGTCATAGATCCGCTTCCCCAGCTCGGGATCGGCCGCCGGCGTGAAGCTCGGGCGGGTGCCGGAATTCGTATCGGCTGCGAGGGTGAACTGCGACACGATCAACAAACCGGCACCCACATCGCGCAGGCTGCGGTTCATCCTGCCATCAGCATCCGGGAATACTCGGTAGGAAAGCGTCTTCGCCAGCAGGGCATCCGCCTCGCGGAACGTGTCACCCCGCTCGGCGCAGACCAGCGCGAGCAACCCGCGCGCGATTTCCCCGACGATCTCGCCATCGACGCGGACCCGCGCCTGCGACACGCGTTGGATCAGCGCGATCATCGCTGACCATGCCTGGTCAGGTCACCGTCACTCGCGCCCACTTGCGTTTGCCGACCTGGACCACATAGGTGCCGGGCTGCACGAGAAGCGCGCGGTCGCCGATTCTGGTTCCGTCGATCCTGACCCCGCCCTGTTCCACATTGCGGATCGCCTCGCTGGTCGACGGCGCGAGCGCCGCCTGCTTCAGCAGTTGCGCGATTGCCAGGCCGTTGCCGCCAGAGTCGCAAACGATTTCAGGCATCTCGCTCGGTATCGCTCCGGCGCTGAAGCGCGCCATGAACTCCGCCTCAGCGCGATCGGCATCGTGCCCCGAGTGGAACCGGGTAATGATCTCCTTCGCCAGCAGCACCTTCACATCGCGTGGATTGCGACCTTCGCCGACCTGCTTCTTCAACAGGGCGATCTCGTCGTTACCGCGCATGGACAACAGGTCGTACCAGCGCCACATCTGCTCGTCGGAGATCGACATCACCTTGCCGAACATCTCGAACGGCGCCTCGGTGATGCCGACATAGTTGCCCTTGCTCTTCGACATCTTCTCGACGCCGTCGAGACCTTCGAGCAGCGGCATCGTCAGGATGCACTGCGGCTCCTGGCCGTAGTGCCGCTGCAGCTCACGGCCGACCAGCAAGTTGAACTTCTGGTCGGTGCCGCCGAGTTCCAGGTCGGCGTGCAGCGCGACCGAGTCGTAGCCCTGCATCAGCGGATAAAGCAACTCGTGCATCGCGATCGGCTGTCCGTCGGCGTAGCGCTTGGCGAAATCGTCGCGCTCCAGCAGGCGCGCCAGCGTGTACTTCGCCGCGAGCTTGATCATTCCGGCCGCGCCGAGCGGCTCCGACCACTCCGAGTTGTATCTGATCTCGGTCTTCTGCCGGTCCAGAACGAGCGCCGCCTGATCGAAGTAGGTCCTCGCGTTGGCTTCGATCTCCTCGCGCGACAGCGGCGGCCGCAGCGTGTTGCGGCCGGACGGATCGCCGATCATCGAGGTGAAGTCGCCGATCAGGAAGATCACCGTGTGCCCGAGGTCCTGCAACTGCCGCAGCTTGTTCAGCACGACGGTGTGGCCGAGATGGATGTCCGGCGCGGTCGGGTCGAGCCCGAGCTTGCAGCGCAAGGGCTTGCCGGTCGCGGCGGAGCGCGCAAGCTTCTGCGCGAATTCCGACTCGATCAGGAATTCGTCCGCTCCGCGTCTGATCAGGGCGAGCGCGCGCTCGATTTCCGGCGTGATGGGATAGGACTGGGCCGACATGGCTTGCAACGATTGCGCCGGCTGGGAAGCCCACGATGGCGCGCTTGGAGGACCCGGAGTCTAATTGATGCTTGACGAACTTCCGCCATGGAACCGATGGGCGAAACGGAACTCTTCATCGGCCTGATGACGGGCACCAGTCTCGACGGGGTCGACGGGATCCTGGCGGACTTCGCCGGCCCGTCTCCCGTCCTGCTGGCGCATGCACACCATGATTTCGCTCCCGATCTGCGTGCGACATTCGAGAAGCTGCTCCGGCCGGGAGCGGATGAATTGCATCGCGCTGCCGTGGCCGCGCAGCACCTTGCGCGAGCCTACGCGTCGGTGGTGCAGGACCTGCTGCTGCATGCCGGCGTCGAAAGCGCTCAGGTGCGCGCCATTGGCGCCCACGGCCAGACCGTGCGTCATCGCCCCGACGCGGGCTACACCCTGCAGTTGAACGCTCCCGCCACGGTTGCCGAGCTCACCGGCATCGACGTCGTGGCCGACTTTCGCAGCCGGGACATCGCGGCCGGCGGTCAAGGCGCGCCGCTGGTGCCGGCGTTTCACGCTTCGGTCTTCGCCGCGGACACACCGCGTGCGGTCGTCAACATCGGCGGCATCAGCAATGTGACAGGTATTCCGGCCCGTGATGCCGGTGGCGATGTAAGCGGATTCGACTGCGGACCCGGCAACGTGTTGATCGATGGCTGGGCACGACGCCACCTGGCGACCCCGCTGGATCGTGACGGCCGCTGGGCCGCGTCCGGACATACGCATGCGGCGCTGCTGGCGTCTCTTCTCGACGAGCCGTTCTTTGCACTCGCGCCGCCGAAGAGCACGGGGCGCGAGCTCTTCAATCTCGACTGGCTCGAGCGGCATCTCGATGGTCGCGAGATCGAACCCCGCGACGTGCAGGCCACGCTGACGCGCCTGACTGCACGCACGATCGGGCAGTCGGTCGCGCGCTACGTTGGCGATGCAGCCGATGTCGTCGTCTGCGGCGGCGGCGCCTTGAATCCGACGCTGATGAAGATGCTTGCCGAGGAGTGCGCGCCGCGCCCGGTCGCTAGTTCGGCGGACTTCGGGGTCGATGCGCAGCATGTCGAGCCGCTGGCGTTTGCGTGGCTCGCGCGGGAGCATCTTGCGCGTCGCCCCGGCAACGTGACGGCGGTCACCGGCGCTCGGGGCGCGCGCGTCCTCGGTGCGCTTTATCCGCGATAGAAATAACACGGGGCGCCAGAGGCGCCCCGGTTGTCAGAACGTAACGCAAAGCGTCAGACCGAGAACGACGATCCGCAGCCGCAGGTGGTCGTGGCGTTCGGATTCTTGATCACGAACTGCGCGCCCTCGAGATCCTCTTTGTAGTCGATCTCGGCACCGACCAGGTACTGATAGCTCATCGAGTCGATCAGCAGGGTCACGCCATTTTTCTCCATCGTCGCGTCGTCGTCGTTGACGACTTCGTCGAAGGTGAAGCCGTACTGAAACCCCGAGCATCCGCCGCCCTGCACGAACACGCGCAGCTTCAGGTCCGGATTGCCTTCCTCATCGATCAACTGCCTGACCTTCTCCGCCGCGGCGTCGGAAAAGATCAACGGGGCTGGCATCTCAACGGCTGCATTCATGGCGGGCTCCTGTAAGCGCTGATGACATTATAGAGATCGACGTGGTCGCCGTTGATCCGGATCACCCTCTCCCTGACTCGGTCTTTGGCTCACTCGGCATCGCCTCCAACTTGGGGGCCGCCACCGCCAGCTTCAAGCCGATCGTCCGGGGCGCATCCTGCACCGATTCATGCACCAGCATCCCCTCGACGACCGCGCCATGATGCATTTCCAGCGCGCGATAGTGGACATCCCCGACGACCCGCGCCTTCGGCTGCAGTTCCACCAGTTCAGTCGCGTAGACAGGGCCGGTGATCCGCCCGGCAACGACCAGATGCGCCGCGCGGACCTCTCCTTCGATACTGCCCTGTTCGCTGACCACGAGCATTCCGCCCTTCTCCCCCTCACTGCAGCGGACGGAACCGCGCACCGTGCCGTCGATGCGCAATCCGCCGGTGAATACCACGTCACCGGAGATCGTGGACCCTGCACCGATGAGACTGCCGATTTCCTTTGGTGTGACTGGACGCTTTCCGAACATACGACCTCCCCTGGCGGATTAGAGCGTGAAGCTCTGTTGCGTCTGTGTCCGGCCCGCAGCAGCGACGATGCGGACGAGCACGGATCGTGCGACGGCCCCTGCCGGCACGGCGAAGGTTCCTTCGACGCGTTGGTAGTGGCGGAACGATAGTTCGAGGGATTTCACCATGTCCGGGTTGGCCGGATCGGGCAGTTGCACTGTCATCGGACGCCCCGCCTGCACGAGGTTGACCTGCATCTGGACCGATCCGACGAAATCGTGCTCGGGCTGCCCCTCCTGCTGCACCAGCAGGCGATAGCGCATCTGGCTGGGCGCATCATCGGGCTGCATCCGGAAGCTGCGGATCACGACGCCCTTGGCGCCAGGCTTGGTGGGCAGCAGGCTCTCGAAGAACGCCAGATCTTCCCTCAGCTGGTTCCGCTCCGCCTCGAGCTGGCTCGCCTGCTGCGCCATCGTGGCCTGTGCCGATCGCTCGATCTTGATCTGATTCTCCAGCGCGTTTGCCGTAGCCGCGAAACGATCGCGCTCGGCGCGGAGTTCACGCAACTGCGATTGCGCCAGCTCGAGCTCCGCCGCCAGTTCCCTGCGGCCCGGCCCGGTCCAGTCGCGTCCGTACTCGTAGAGGCCGGCGCCAACGGCGGCCGCCAGCGCAAGCACGAAGAACCCGAGCACCGCACGCACCCACAATGGCAGCTGGGAGCGCACGGTCATGCGTGGAGAGCTGACCGACAGCTTGCGCAGGAACAGCTTCCACTTCACGGTTGGGCAACTCCTCGAAAACCGCGCAACTGCAGGATGTCGCCGCGGTCAGCTCCAGGTTCGGCAGTATAGGCAGCGAAAAAACAAGCGGCACCAAGATGGTGCCGCTTGTTTGGTAAGCCGCGGTGCCTAGCTGCGCACCCGTCGCGCCGACGATCAGCGCTTCGAGAACTGCTTGCGCCGACGCGCCTTGCGCAGGCCGACCTTCTTGCGCTCGACCTCGCGTGCATCGCGCGTGACCAGGCCCGCACTCGACAGCGCCGGCTTGAGCGTGGCGTCGTAGTCGATCAGCGCCCGCGTGATGCCGTGCCTTACGGCGCCCGCCTGGCCCGACTCGCCGCCGCCTTCGACGTTGATCTGGATGTCGAATGCGGTCGCATTGTTGGTGAGTTCCAGCGGCTGGCGCGCGATCATGCGGCCGGTTTCGCGATGGAAGTACTCGTCGATTGGGCGGCCATTGATCGTGATCTTGCCGCTGCCCCGCTTGATGAACACGCGCGCCACGGAGCTTTTGCGGCGACCGGTACCGTAGTTGTAGCTGCCAATCATGTTGACCTCAGATTTCAAGCGCCCTGGGCTGCTGCGCCGTATGCGGATGCGTGCCGTCCCCGTAGATCTTGAGTTTCTTGATCATCGCGTAGCCCAGCGGCCCCTTGGGCAGCATGCCCTTGACGGCGATCTGCAGCGCGCGGCCCGGGAACCGGCCCTGCATCTTCTCGAAACTCGTCTCGTACACCCCGCCTGGATACGTCGAATGGCGGTAGTAGATCTTGTCGGTCGCCTTCGCGCCGGTGACCTTGATCTTCGACGCGTTGACCACGACGATGAAGTCGCCCGTGTCGACGTGCGGCGTGAATTCCGGCTTGTGCTTGCCGCGCAGGCGGCGTGCGATCTCGACCGCGAGACGGCCGAGCACCTTGTCGGTCGCATCGACCACAAACCAGTCGCGCCGCACTTCCTGCGGTTTGGCGGAGAACGTTTTCATGATGTCGCCTGACGATGAACTTGAATGTCACGTCGCGGCGCCGCTCAGGACTGCGCGGTCGCCGCGTGCGGACCGACGCCACCTGGCGCCCTGGGTACCGCTCGCGGCCAGGCCCGATGCACCGTCGACCGTGAAAAGCCGCGTATTGTATCCGCCCCCGGCAACTTTCCGCAAACCGTCGGCTGATCGCGTTCCCGATGCGCCGACACATGCGCTGAAACTAAGATGGAATGCACAGTCCGCTGGATCGACGGGATGAGCTTCGTGGCCGAAACCGGCAGCGGCCATCTGGTGACGATGGACGGCGCGCCGGACGGCGGCGGCCGCAATCTCGCGCCGCGCCCGATGGAGATGGTGCTTCTGGGCACCGGAGGCTGCACCGCGTACGACGTTGTGCTGATCCTGAAGCGCGGCCGTCACGCAGTCTCTGGCTGCGAAGTGAAGCTGAAGGCCGAACGCGCCAAGGAGGATCCCAAGGTCTTCACGCACATCCGGTTCCATTTCATCGTGCGCGGCCACAACCTGAAGCAGGATGTCGTCGAACGGGCAGTGAAGCTGTCGCACGAGAAGTACTGCTCCGCCTCGGCCATGCTCGCCAAGACGGCCGCGCTCGACTACACGGTGGAAGTGATCCAGCAGCCGTGATCAGCGGGCGTGCCGCCGATCAGATCCGGTGCGCCGTAGTCGTCATGACCTTGGCGGCGAGCTTCATCGCGATCCGCGCCGGCCAGGGCAATTCAACGCCGCCGAGTTGCATCGCGGTGTTGCCGTGACGGGCTTCGTCGACCTCCATCTGCCCCACCACGGCGCGCGATGCCGCATCTTCGGGCGGCAGGCGCTCCAGATGCCCCTGCAGATGCTGCTCGACCTGGCGCTCCGTTTCGGCCATGAATCCCAGGCTCACCTTGTCGCCGAGCAGCGACGCGGCCAGGCCGATGCCGAACGAACCCGCGTACCACAGTGGATTGAGGAGACTGGTCCGGCCGCCGAGCTCCTCGATGCGCCGGCGGGTCCATGCCAGGTGATCCGCCTCCTCCAGGGCCGCCGTCCTGAACGCCGCGCGAATCCCCGGATCGGATGTCCCGATCGCCTGCGCCTCGTACAGCGCCTGCGCGCAGATCTCGCCGACGTGGTTTACCCGCATCAGGGCGGCGGCCTCCGCGCGCTGCTCGTCCGCCAGCTCCGCCTCGCGTGAGGCTTCGCCGGGATAGGGACGACCGGAGGAAACCGCGCCGGCCAAGGTCCGCAGAGCGCGATCAGCCGCGCCCAGCAGGTCGTCGACCAAGTTCATTTGCCTGCCCCCGTCCAAGGAAATATCAGCCCTGTTGCGCAAATGGTACGCGAACCACTCGAGAGCCAACGTCTTGAGGTCGGTGCGGGTCGACACGAAAGTCCAGCGTTAGTATTTAGCGCAACCGTTCGGGGACACCAAAACAGGAGAAACTCCATGCGCAAGACTTTGCTGACTCTGGCGCTGTCGCTCGCGTTTCCTGCCGCCTTTGCACAGGGCGGCCCGACGCAGCCGGGCGTCGAACTATACGGAATCAT
>JBLMYK010000198.1:0-3421 GCA_050258235.1 Gemmatimonadota bacterium
CTGTGCACGTAGCCAAGAAAGTTCGTCACCGTCACCGGTGCCGCGGTGTCGTACAAGGCGACGTCGATCACGCCGACCGATGTCTGCACGCGCACCATCGTCGACTGCGCCGCCGCGGGGATGGCGGATAGCGCAACGACGAGCAACCAGGACGCCAGGGCAGGCAGTGCTCGGACTGAAATCACGATCGGCTCCTGAAGCGGAATCGCGACCGGGCGGCGCGGCGCGCGCAGGATGCGCCATGGTCGTTGGACGCGGAGTGCGGATTCTGCCCGAATCGGCGCTCGCGTGGCTCCCGCAGCGTTCGGGCGGTGGAACTCGCGGCGAGCCGATTCCGGCTGGCGGGCGCCGGCGCCTTGCACCTCCCAGAGCCGGACCTTGCGCGGTCGCGCCGGAGTGCCGCCGCGCAAGGCGTGACGTGCTATGCGCGCGTCACAGTCCGCCCATCGTTGCAGTCGGGAAGAAGGGCAGATTGCGCACCCGCATTCCGGTCAGCTTGAAGTACGCGTTGGCCAGCGCGGGTGCCAGCGTCGGCACGCCGAGTTCGCCGACACCGCCGATCGGCACCGTGCGGTCGGCGACGGCGGGCTTCGGGATGATGATGACCTTCACGTCCGGCATCTCGTTCAGCCGGATCATGCGGTTGGTGTTGAAATTCTTGTTCTGCGCCGAGCCGTTCGAGAAGGTCTGGCGTCCGTACAGGGTGGCGTTCAGTCCGTGCACGACGCCGCCGATGATCTGCGCTTCGACGGAGCCCGGATTCACCGTGAGGTAGCAGTCGATCGCGACCCAGACGCGGTTGACCCTGACGCTGGTCGATGTAGCCGAAGAGATCTCGACCACCTGGGCGACGATGCTGTTGAACGCCGCGCCGATCGCGATGCCGCGCGCGCGGCCCGTCGGCGGCGGTGAACTCCAGCCTGCCGCGTTGGCGACCGCGTTCAGCACCGCGAGCCAGCGCGAGTCCGTCAACAGCCGGGTGCGGAAGTACAGGGGATCCTGCCCCATCGCCGCTGCGAGCTCGTCGATCATCGACTCGACCGCGAACGTGTTGATCGACGCACCGACCGAGCGCCAGAAACCCACCGGGATCGGCGAGGGATGCGACACCCATTCGGTCAGGCGCGATCCGAACGCATATGGCAGTCCCTGTGAGGCCTCGTAGCCCTGGCTGTCGCCCTTCGCGCCGAGCGGCACGCCGCGCTGCCCGAGGATCGACGGCGACACGTTGCGGTAGGTCCAGCCCATCACGTTGCCGTTGGTGTCGAGCCCGGCGCGTGCGTGCACGAGCGCCATCGGACGATACTGGTCGCGCGTGAAATCCTCTTCGCGGGGCCACACGAGCTGCACCGGCCGCTGCAGCGCCATCGCCACCTGAACCGCCTGGCTGACGAAATCCACTTCGGCCTTGCGTCCGAGGCCGCCGCCCAGATACGTCGTGTGGATCGTGACCTTGTCGGCCGCCAGCCCGGTCAGCCCCGCGACGAGCGCGAGTACCGATCTGGCGGATTGCGTGGGCGCGTAGACGTCGCAGCGAACACCCGGCACGTAGTCAACCGTGCAGTTCAGCACTTCCATGCACGCGTGCGCAACGTAGGGCAGCGTGTAGGTGGAATCGACGACCTTGGCCGAACTGGAGATCGCCGTATTCGGATCGTTGACGCTGCGCTCGACCGTGTACAGCGTACCGGGGGGATTGGCCCCGCCGGCCACGTACGGGGGCGCAGATGCTGCCAACGCCTTTGCGTCGGCGAGGAACTGCGCGCTGTTGAGCGAGGACGCGTTGGCCGGCAGCTTCCAGCTCACGCTCATTTTCTTCGCGGCCTGCCACGTATCCCAGGTGTTCGGGCCGACGACGGCGACCGCGTTGACGTTGCCCACCGCTTCCGTGCCGCGCGAGGTTCCGGCTGCCACGCTGACGGGCACCACCGCGATCATCCCGGACGGCGTCGCCGGCAGTGCGGCTAGCGTTGCACCAAACGACGGGCCGTGCTTGATGACGGCGAACACCATGCCCGGCAGCCGAACGTCGATGCCGTACTTGGCGCTGCCGTCCACTTTCGAGGGAATGTCGATGCGCGGCAGTGCCTTGCCGATCACCGTCATCTGGCTGTCCGGCACCAGTGGCGCCGACGCCGGCGGCGTGAGCAGCGCGGCATCCGCCGCGACCTGGCCGTAGGTGAGCGTGGCGCCCGACGGCAGGTAACGGATGACGCCGTTGCTGACCGTGTAGTTGCTGCGCGTCTGGTCGCCGATGCGGTTCATCGCGGCCTGGACCAGCGTTTCGCGCGCGATTGCGCCGGCGTCGCGCAGCTTCCAGTAGTTGGTGCGTGTGACGCTGCTGCCGACCGTGTTGATCGCCGTCCCGATCGGCGCCGGATTGGCCAGCGTGGGTCCGCCCTGGGCCAGCGCGACGCGCATGTAGTCGACCATCAGGTCCTCGGCGAGGATCTGTGCGAGGCCCGAGAACGACCCCTGGCCCATCTCGGACGAGCCGATGGTCAGCGTGATGCTTTCGTCGGTGCCGATGGTCAGCCACGAGTTGACCGGGGTGGTGACGCTGGCGGCCAGCGCGTCGTTGACGTGCGCAATCCCGGGCAGCGTGAAGCCGAGCGTGAATCCGCTGACGGCACCGAGAAAACCGCGGCGGCTGATCGTGGGTGTCATGTCCATGGATGCCCCGGCATCAGAGTGATTGGATGGCCTGCTTGATGCGCGGGTACGTGCCGCATACGCACAGGTTCTTCAGTTCCGAGGCGATTTCCGAGCCGTGATGACCGGCGATCATCGAGCCGGCGACACACATCAGCATGCCGGACTGGCAGTAGCCGCACTGCGGCACCTGGTTGGCGATCCACGCCTTCTGCGCCGGGTGGCTGCGGTCCTTCGACAGGCCCTCGATGGTGACCACTTTCTTGCCGACCGCCGACGACGCGTTGAAGACGCAGGAGTGTTCGCGCTGTCCGTCGATCAGCACGGTGCACGCGCCGCAGACCTCGATGCCGCAGCCGTACTTGGTGCCGGTCAGACCGATGAGGTCGCGCAGCACCCACAGCAGGGGCATGTCCGGATTGCTGACGTTGACCGTGTAGTTCTGGTTGTTGACATTAAGGCTGAGAGAGGCCATGCGGTTTCCTTTCTGGATATATCGGGCCCGACGTGACGGCGCGCATGGTTGCATTTGGCGGCTCGCACGCACCATCTGCGGTTCGGCTGATCCGTCCTCCCGGCATGCCGTGACGCGTGATCGGCTGATGCCTGAAGTTGGGACCGAGCGCCGCTGTGAGTACAAACGGGGCCATTCACGTACGATGCCGCCATGCCGATGACCCGGATCCCACCCGCCGTCGCCGCGTCGCTCGCGCGCTGGCACCAGATGCTCGCGACGAGCGACCTCGAGCCGCTGACCGAACTGCTGCAT
>JBLMYK010000199.1:0-2665 GCA_050258235.1 Gemmatimonadota bacterium
GCGGGGCGCGCGACTATCGCGGCGCCGTCGCGGGCCTCGACAGCATCGAGGTCGCTTACCTGTCGGCGTCCGAAATCACCGGGCAACTGGCGCAGGGCGCGGTGCATCTCGGCGTCACCGGAGAGGATCTGGTGCGCGAGATGATCCCGGACGCGGACGCCAAGGTGGTGCTGATCGAGGGCCTTGGCTTCGGCTTTGCCACCGTCGTGGTGGCGGTGCCGCAGGCCTGGATCGACGTGCGCACCATGGCCGATCTCGACGACGTCGCCACCTCGTTCCGACACAAGCACTACCGCCGGCTGCGGGTGGCGACCAAATATGTCAACCTGACGCGCGCGTTCTTCTCGCAGCACGGTATCATCGACTACCGCATCGTCGAAAGCTCGGGCGCCACCGAAGGCGCGCCGGCGGCCGGCACGGCCGAATTGATCGTCGACATCACCACCACCGGCGCGACGCTCGCGGCCAACGGCCTGAAGGTAGTGGAGGATGGCATCATCCTGCGCTCGCAGGCCAACTTGGTGGCCGCGCGCACCGCCACCTGGGACGCCGCGACGCGCGAAACCGCGCGCGTCATCCTCGACCGCATCGCCGCGCAGGCGCGTGCCCGTTCGTTCCGCGAGGTGCGCGCGCGCTTTGCCGCTTGCGACGCGGCGCTGGTGAGCCGGGCGCAGGAGAAGTTCGGCGTGGTCACGCCGTTCGGCGGGCCGACCTCGTCCGGCATGCTGACGCTGCATTGCCCGCCGGGCGAAGTCTACGCGCTGACCAGCTTCCTGCGCGAGAACGGCGCGGAGGCGGTGGCGGTCGCCGATCTCGATTACGTGTTCTCGCGCGACAACCCGCTCTACGCCAAGCTGGAAGCTGGGCTTTAGCCGGCGGCGCCAGCCACGCTCAACGGCGCTCGATCTTGATCACGGTGCCCTGGCGCGCGATTTCGCCGTCGGCCCGCATGCGCGCCAGCGTCCGGTACAGCGCCTCGTGCGTCAGCCCGAGATCGGCGGCGAGCTCCTTGAGCGTTCCCGGCAATACGACCGTTCGCCCGTCGGCGCCGACATTGACGGTGAGAAAATGCCGCACGCGGTCGCGCGCGGAATGGATGTTGCGCCGTTCCAGACGCGTGCGCAGCGACATCACCTGATGCGCGAGCATGGCGGCGAACGACTTCGCAAATTTGGGATCGCGGTGCAGTTCGGCCAGCAGCACAGCCTTCGGGTAAAGGCGGACCACCGCGTCGGTCGTGGCAATCGCATCGCAATGGTAGGCCGAAGAGAACAGCGAGGCCTCCGCCAGGGTTTCCCCGGCGCCGGCCGCTTGCAGCACCGCCTCGCGCCCGCTGCGATCGACGCGCACCAGCCGGACCGTGCCGCTAACAATTTCGTAGAGGCCGGCCGACTTGCTGCCGGCATGGAACAAGGTCTGGCCTGATTTCAGGCGGCGCTCGATCGCGGCGGCGCGAATGGATGAAGAAAGCCAATCGGTTGCGGTCATTGGGGGGCTCAGCCGATATGATCGGGATCATAGGACGACTGTGGCGTCCAGGCTAGCGTGCCGGCGGGTTGGCGATTGCGCCGCTGGAGGTCACGATCATGCGACGGGAATGGCTGCCGTCGGTTTGCGCGGTCGTGCTGGCGTTCCTCGGGACGCAGCATCACAATCTCATGATGCTGCTGTTCGCGCTCGGCCTCGGCAATGCCGGCATGAGCGTCATGGGGGAATTTCCGCGCATCCGCGAAGTGATGCTGGTCGTGTCGCTGGCGATGGCCGCGATGATTGCCTATCAGATCTCACGCCCGAGCCGTCCGACGCGAATGCGCGTGGCCGGCACGCTCTCGATTGTCTTCACCCTCGGTCTGGCGGGATGGACCATCCTGAACTTCGGCTTCTGAGGCGCCGGTCATGGACACGGCATTCAAGAAAGATCTTAGCCATCTGAGCTGGGATGAGGTCTACGCGCGGCAGGCCAAGCGCGCCGCGTTGATCGGTGACTGGATCGACGGGCTACGCCTCGCGGCCGGCGACCGCGTGCTCGAAATCGGCGCCGGCCCCGGCTATGTCAGTTTCGCGCTCGCCGCACGGGTCGGGCCGACCGGCGTCGTCTATGCGCTCGACCGCTCCGCCGACGCGCTCGCTTATCTGGAGCGCTTGCAGGCCGAACGCGGCGTCACGCAGATTCAGCGGATCGTCGGCGACGCGGCCGCGCTGGAGCCGGCCCGCCTGCGGGCGGGCTCGGCGCTGATCACCATGGTGCTGCATCACGCCGACGATCCCGCGGGAATTCTGCGCAACGTCGCCCGCTGCCTGCCGGCCGGCGCGCCGGTGGTGATCGGCGAATTCCACCCCGACGGACCCTGTTCGAGCGGCCCGCCACGCGATCATCGCTTCGCGCCCGAACAGGTGACCGATTGGTGCGCGCAGGCCGGCCTGACGATCACCGGCTATCGCCAACAAACCCCCGAACATTACGTGCTGTTCGCGCAACGCGGCGCATCGGCCAAGCCCTGAAGCGTTCAGGGCTTGCGCGCGCGGAACACGATGAGGTGCGAGAGCGAGAAGTTGACCGCGAAGCTGACCGCGATCGCCGCCACCTTGGCGGCCCAGGCCGGCACGTGCGCAAGCTCCACCAGGCACCAGACCGTGCCGGTATTGGCGAAAAATCCGGCGACCT
>JBLMYK010000200.1:0-6518 GCA_050258235.1 Gemmatimonadota bacterium
GGCGATGCGCGGCTTGACGACCTCGAAGAACGGCGAGATGTCGAAGTCGCGCGGCACGTACAGGCTGTGGTGGCGGATCCGCCATAGCTCGCGCACCTCGTCGGCACGGTCCGGGTTGCCGTCGTGCTTGTGCGAGATGACCGGCAGGATCGGATAGCGGACCGAGCCGAACGCCTGCGCGATCAGCGTCGAGCAGATCGCGCGTGTCGGGTCGCCGCTGCCGAACGCGATCAGGCGGCGCCGCAGGCGCGCGGGCACCGGCACCGGCAGCAGGTAGCGCGCGAGGTCGAGCACGTTCTTCAGGTCGTACCGGTGGCCGACGCGGCCGATCACGTACCGGATCAGTCGCTCGCAGTCGGTCGGCGCCAACCGGACCGGGCGGCAGATGCGCACGCGGAATCCGGCGTAGCAGGACAGCGGCACCGCGCGGATTCCGCTCAGCACGTCGCCCTCGATCAGGGTGGCCGGTTCGCCGTCCACCGCCGGCAGTTCCGGGCGCACGCCGACATACAGCGCGGCGTGCGTCCAGGTCGACTGCGTCAGGTACTTGATCGCCGCGCTCATGCGCGTGTTGCCCTCGACCAGCAGCACGTCGCCGGGGACGAGCGTCTCCGCCACCAGCCGCGCGTCGACGCCGCCGCCGCCGCCGGGCTTGCCGATCGGCTTCGCGAGGTACCTCGCCAGTGCGCGTCCGATGAACTCAAACACGGCTGCTCGTTCGATCCCTGGGTGGGTCAGTCAGATGGTAGGTCCGTCGCATGAATCGGGGGGCAGTCTGTTCGTATGGGTCGCCGCGCGTCACGCGGGCGCCGGGTCACCCGCCGCGACGGTCACGCGGTCCCGTCCGGCCTGCTTGGACTGATACAGCGCCTGATCCGCGCGATCGATCCACTGCTCGAGCGTTTCGCGCTCGCGGTAGGCGGCAACGCCGAGCGAGATCGTGACGCCGCCGATCGCCTCGCTGCGGTCGGAGCGGCGGATGCGTCCCTGGGCCACGGTGCGGCGGATCTGCTCGGCCAGCGATGCCGCGCCGCCGACCGGGGTGTCCGGCAGCAACACGGCGAACTCCTCGCCGCCGAAGCGCGCCGCCACGTCGCGCCCCTTCACGCTGGAGCGCAGCACATGGGCGACGGTCTGCAGCACCTTGTCGCCGAGCAGGTGCCCGTGCGTGTCGTTCACCTTCTTGAAGTGGTCGATGTCGGCCATCAGCAGCGTGCAGCCGGCGAAGCCCTGCGGGCGTTCCGCCAGCGCCTCGTCGACCGCCTTCTGGAAACCGCGGCGGTTCTTCAGCCCCGTCAAGGGATCGAGCAGCGACTCGTTCTTCATGCTGACGAGTTGCGACTTCAGTTCGTCCACGTCGCGCTGGTTGGCCTCGAGCTTCTCGGCGAGCTGCGCGTTGGACTGCTGCATACGCGCCGTCTCGGCCGTCAGCGCCACTACGATGCCGCGCAGCGCCTCGGCGTCCATGTTCGGCGTCAGCTTGTCGCCATAGGACTGCAGCGAGTCGCTGTACTTGGCCGCATCGGTGCCGGCTGTCTGCGCCAGCCGCCCGAATTCGTCGAGGGTGCGCTGCAGCTGGGCCTGCACCCGCTCGACCGCCTCGGCCTGGCGCGGCGCAACGAAGGTCGTGTACAGCGCCTGGACTTCCTCGGCCGTCAGCGGTTGCTCACGGGCAAGGCGTGCCTCGAGCGCCTGCTTCAGCGGCGGATTGGCGCCGCTGACGTATTCGTACCAGACGGCGTAGCTGGGCGGCTCGAAGCCCCCTCCGTGCCGTGCGATCTGTGGCAGCACGAGGCGCAGGATCTCGGCGCTCGTTTCCTTGGACTCGACGTTACCCATTGCCAGCGCAGCAAATACTTGGTTATCGGTATGCCCCTGACCAAGTATCGTCGGAGGCACCAGCGTCTTTAGATGGGAATCCGCCCGGATGGAGGTAAAACCCGGATTGGCCGGTCTTTCCCCATCAATTCCCCGCGCCGGGCGCCGTCGCAACGCAGCGCAGATCCCGCCGGCCGGCGCGAATAGACTCCGGGCTGCCGCGCCTCCGCGGCCGAAACGGACCGACCGAGATGAGAGAGAACCGACTGCGAGCGCTGTGGCGCGACAACCGGGCCGCCGTCAACGGCTGGCTGCACATTCCCGACGGCTTCTGCGCCGAACTGATGGCGCACCAGGGCTACGACTCGCTGACCATCGACATGCAGCACGGCGTGATCGGCTACCAGGCGATGGTGACGATGCTGCAGGCGATCTCGACCACGCCGACGGTGCCGACCGTGCGCGTGCCGTGGCTCGAGCCAGGCATCCTGATGAGGGCGCTCGACGCCGGTGCGTACGGAGTCATCTGCCCGATGGTGAACACGCGCGACGACGCGGCCCGGCTCGTGTCCTACGCACACTACGCGCCGCGCGGCGCGCGCAGCTTCGGCCCGATCCGCGCCCAGCTCTACGGCGGCGCAGACTACCTGCGTATCGCGGACGACACGATCGTCGTGTTCGCGATGATCGAGACCGCGCAAGCGCTCGACAACCTCGATGCGATCCTGTCGGTCGGGGGGCTCGACGCGATCTACATCGGCCCGACCGACCTCGCGCTGTCGATGGGCTACGAGCCCAACATGGACGACCCGGATCCGGCGGTCGCGCAGGCGATCGATCACATCCTGGAGCGCGCGCAGGCGCACCACGTGGTCGCCGGCATCCACAACATGGGCGCCGAGGCGGCGCGTGCGCGGGTGGCCAAGGGATTCCGCTTCGTCAGCGTCAGCTCCGATGCCCGGCTGATGGCGGCGGCGTCGCAGAGCCTGCTGGCGCAGATGCGAGCCTAGCCTCACCGCCGATGAGCGCCGTGCACCTGATCGCCGTCGAGCGCCTGCAAGGTGCGATGCGTCTCGTGGTGCGCGGCTTCGGCAGCGGCGCGGACGAAGTCGACGCCGTCGCCGACAACCTGATCGAGGCGAACCTGACCGGGCACGATTCGCACGGCATCGGCATGCTGCCGCGCTATGCGGATGCGTACCTGGAGGGCGGGCTGCGCCCGAATGCCCACGTGCGCATCGTGCACGACGCGGACACGCTGCTGCGCCTCGATGGCGGCGCCGGCTTCGGGCAGGTGATCGGGCGCGAGGCGATCGCGCTCGGCATCGAACGCGCGCGCCGGTCCGGAAGCTGCATCGTCGCGCTCGGCAATGCGCACCACCTCGGCCGCATCGGCGCTTGGGCCGAGCAGGCCGCGCAGGCCGGACTGGTGTCGATCCATTTCGTCAACGTGATCTCGCGCTGCATCGTCGCGCCGTACGCCGGAGGCGATGCGCGCTTCGGCACCAATCCCTTTTGCGCCGGGATTCCGCTCGCGGGGCGCGCGCCGGTGATCCTCGACTTCGCCACCAGCGTGCTGGCGCAGGGAAAGATGCGCGTCGCTTTCAACAAGGGCGAGCAGGTCGCACCGGGCCTGTTGCTGGACGACGCCGGCCGGGAGACACAGGAGCCGCGCTATGCGGTGGTGCCGCCGTTCGGCGCGATCGTCGCCTTCGGCCTGCACAAGGGCTCGGGTCTGGCGATGATCTGCGAGCTGCTCGGCGGCGCGCTCGCCGCCGGCGCGACCCAGCACACCGGCGACGTCTCCAGGAAGCGCGTGGTGAACGGCATGCTGTCGGTGCTGATCGACCCGGCGCAACTCGGCGACCGTGCCGCCTTCGAGCGCGAGGCAATCGAGTTCATCGACTGGTTCCAGGCGTCGCCGCCGCGCGACGGCTTCGATCGCGTGCGCATCGCGGGCGACCCGGAGCGCGAAGCGCGCGCCGAGCGCAGCCTGCACGGCGTGCCGGTCGACGTCACCACCTGGAACGAGATCCTGCAGGCGGCCCGCAAGCTCGGCGTCGACCCCGCACAGGTGCACACCGCGGCAGGCCTGCGCTGACGATCCGTTCCGTCGTGTGACGAACCGGTCACATGTGGATCCGGGTTCCGAGTTCGATCACGCTGTTGGGCGGGATCCTGAAGCTGTCCACCAGCGACCCGGCGTTGCGCGACAGCGTTTCGAACAGCCGCTCCCGCCAGCGCGCCATGCGGCCGCGCGGGGTCGGCACCACGGTTTCGCGGCTGATGAAGTACGACGTCTCGAACAGGTTGATGTCGAGGCCGAACTGCTTGCACAGCGTCAGCGCCTGCGGAATGTCGGGCTGGTTCATGAAGCCGTAGTTCACGTGGACCTTCCAGACGTCGCGCGCGAGCGGCTCGACCTCGACGCGCTTGTCGAACGAGATCCAGGGCACATCGTGAAAGACCACGTTCAGGATCACGATGCGCTCGTGCAGCACCTTGTTGTGCTTCAGGTTGTGCAGCAGCGCCTGCGGCACCGTGTCCGGGTTGGCGACCGCGAACACCGCGGTGCCGGGGACGCGCCGGATGTCGCTCGCCTGCAGCTGCTCGACGAAGTCCTTCAGCCGCGGGTCGCCGGCGCGCAGATGCGCGAGCAGCAGTTCGCGTCCGCGCTTCCAGGTCATCATCACGGTGAAGATGCTTGCGCCGAGCACGATCGGGAACCAGCCGCCGTCGAAGAATTTCACCGAGCAGGCGGTCACCAGCAGCGCGTCGAGCACGACGAAGAAACCCGTCGCGGGCAGCGCCAGCCAGAGCGGGAAGTTCCACGCGTTCCGCACGACGAAGAAGGTCAGGAACGTCGTGGCGAGCATCGTCAGCGTCACCGCGATGCCATAGGCGCCGGCGAGGTTGGTCGAGGACCGGAAGCCGGTGGTCACCACCAGCACGGCCACCAGCAGGATCCAGTTCACCGCCGGAATGTAGATCTGGCCCATCTCGCGCGCCGACGTGTAGCTGACGGTCATCCGCGGCAGGAAGCCGAGGTGGATCGCCTGCTGCGTCATCGAATAGGCGCCCGAGATCACCGCCTGCGACGCGATGATGGTGGCAATCGATGCCAGCACGACCGCCGGCAGCAGCAATGTCTCCGGAAACAGCCGGTAAAAGGGGTTCTCGATCGCGCGCGGATCGGCGATCAGCAGCGCACCCTGGCCCATGTAGTTCAGGGCCAGCGACGGCAGCACCAGTCCGTTCCAGGCGAGCCGGATCGGACGCTTGCCGAAGTGCCCGAGGTCGGCATACAGCGCCTCCGATCCGGTCACCGCGAGGACGATCGCGCCGACCGCGGCGAAAATGCCCCAGCCGCGACTGGCGAGGAACTCGATCGCGTAGACCGGATTCAGCGCCTGCAGGATCTGCGGCGCACGCACGATCTGCACCACGCCGGTCACCGCCAGCGTGATGAACCAGACGATCACGGTCGGGCCGAAGAAACGCCCGACGTCGGCGGTGCCGCGGCGCTGAACGACGAACAGGCCGACAAGGATCGCGATCGCGATCGGCAGCACATACGGTTCGAGGCGCGGCGTCATCACCTCGAGCCCCTCGACCGCGCTCAGCACCGAGATCGCCGGCGTGATCACGCCGTCGCCGTAGAAGAGCGATGCGCCCAGCACGCCGACGGCGAGCAGCGCGGCGCGCCGCTGCGGCGTCTTGCCGGCCGCCGACACCGCCAGCGCGACCAGCGCCATGATGCCGCCCTCGCCGCGGTTGTCGGCGCGCAGGATCAGCACCACGTACTTCAGCGTGACGACGAGCATCAGCAGCCAGAAGATCGCCGACACGGCGCCGATCAGGTTCTCCGGATTGAGCGCGACACCGGTCGCATCGCTGAAGACCTCCTTCACCGTATATAGCGGACTCGTGCCGATGTCGCCGTAGACAACGCCGATCGCCGCCACCGTCAATGCGGCGACGCCCCGCTTCTGCAGGCTTGCCACTGCTCCCTCGCGTGTTTATTCAACGACGCGTTTGTAGGGTGAGCGACGTAAAGAACGCATAAGGACGCAGAGGATTAGAGCCCCTCGTCGACCAGCCGGTAGCCGACGCCGGGCTCGGTGAGCAGAAAGCGCGGATCGGCCGGATTCGGCTCGAGCTTCGCGCGCAGCTGCCCCATGTAGATGCGCAGGTAGTGGGTGTGCTCGACGAATTCCGCGCCCCACACGTCGGCGAGCAGTTGCCGGTGGGTGACGACGCGCCCCGCGCTGCGGACCAGCCGCGCGAGCAGCCTGAATTCGGTTGCGGTCAGGCGCACCTCGCGCCCGTCCTTGCGCACTCGCCGGGCCTCGACATCGATCTCGAGGCCGTCGACGCAATAGACCGCGGCGGGTGCGACCGCGTCCGCATGCGCGTGCCGCAGCGCGACCCGGATGCGCGCCAGCAGTTCGCCGGCGCCGAACGGCTTCGTCAGGTAGTCGTCCGCGCCGAGGTCGAGCGCCGCGATCTTCTGAGCCTCCGCGGTGCGGGCGGACAACACGATGATCGGCGTTCTTGCAGTGGCGCGTACCGCGCGGATCACCTCGATACCGTCGATGTCCGGCAAGCCGAGGTCGAGGACGATCAGGGCGACCGGTTTGGCAAGCAGCGCGGCGAGCGCCTCGCTGCCGCCGGCTGCGGTCTCGACCACGTGCCCGGCC
>JBLMYK010000201.1:0-34620 GCA_050258235.1 Gemmatimonadota bacterium
ACCGAGCAGCACGAGGAACTCGCGGTCCGCGATCTCGAGGTTCAGGCCGGCCAGCGCGACGAAGCCGTTCGGGTAGCGCTTGCCGACGTTGCGGAACTGGATGCGCGCCAAGCGAACCTCCCTTAGAACCTATCCGTGAGTAGTTCGTGTGTGCGACGGGCCGCTTTGGCTTGCAGTGCTAGGCGCGAGGAGCGCCGTTTGGTCCATCCAAATAAGCGACGAGCAACAACGCAATGCGAGGCAAAGCGGCCGGTCCCTGCGGGTTGCCGCCAGAAAGCCCGGCTGCGGTGTTGCCCGGCTTGGCCGTAGGCCGGGCTACTGTCCTGCGCCGGGCGCCTTGCATCCGGGCTTTCTGGCGACAACGCATCGCACGAATTACTCATGGATAGGTTCTTAGCCCTTGACCGCACCGGCGGTCAGGCCGGAGACGATATAGCGCTCGAACATGATGGCCAGGATCACCGGCGGAATGATCGCCAGCACGCCGGCGGCATTGATGAAAGAGAAGCTGATCGTGAAATCAGAGGTGAACGACGCGACGATGATCGGCATCGTCTGCGACGCCGGCGTCTGCGTGAACATCAGCGCAAGCAGGAATTCGTTCCAGCTCGTCAGGAACGAGAACAGCACCACTGCGACGAGCGAGGGCAGCGCCAGCGGCAGGAACACGCGGTGCAGCGTCTGAAAGCGCGAGCAGCCGTCGACACGTGCGGCCTTGTCGAGCTCGTCGGGCAGCGACTCGAAGTAGCTCAGCAGGATGAAGATGCTGAACGGCACCGTGATCGCGAGGTACGTGATCACCAGCGAAGTCAGGCTGTCGAGCAGACCGAGCTTGCGGATGAAGAGGAAGAACGGCACCACCAGCGCGATGTCGGGAATGACGCGCGTGGACAGCATCAGGTAGATCGACGCCGAACGGCCGATGAAGCGGATCTTCGCCATCGCGTACGCGGCCGGGATGCTGACGATGAGGTTCAGGATCACCACGGCGACGGCAACGATCAGGCTGTTGCCCATGCCGGGCAGCAGGTTCTTCGCGGTCGACGGGATGTAGCCGCCGGTCGCCGGGTCGCCCTGGCGCCGCGTCTCGTAGGTGACCTGCTTCTCCTTGGCGGCGAAGATCGCGCGGAAGTTCGCGAGCGTCGGCTGGTGCGGTATCCAGTGAGGCGGCTTGGAGGTGATCTCCGCCTCGGACTGGAACGACGACGACACCAGCCAGCCGATCGGCGCCAGCACGTACGCCAGGAACAAGACCGACGCGAGCGCGAGCAGCAGCGACCGGCCGAGCCGGAGCTGGCGCGGCGACAGCGCGAAGCCGGAACGCGTTGCGCTCTTCATAGCTTGCGGCCGATGGTGCGGATCACCGAGTAGGCGAGCAGGAACGTGACCAGCGCCATCACGTAGGCGAGTGCCGCGCCGGTGCCGAACGACAGCTTGCGGAAGGTCTCGACATAGACCTGCCAGGCCAGCACGTGCGAGGCCTCGGCCGGGCCGCCTTCGGTCAGGATGAAGAACAGGTCGAAGTGCCGCACCGCCATCATCGTCTCGTAGATCACCACCAGCGCGAAGCCCGGCCGCAGCGACGGCAGCGTGACGTGGAAGAAGCGCCGCCAGACGTTGGCGCCGTCGACCTTGGCCGCCCCGTACAGGTCGGCTGGAATCGACTTCATCGTGACCAGCAGCAGGATCGTGGCGAGCGGCACCTCCTTCCACACGAACGCATTGGCGATCAGCGCCAGCGTCTTGTGCGAATCTCCCAGCCACACCATGTACTTGTCGATGAAGTCGAGCTGGTACAGCAGGCCGTTGAGCGCGCCGTAGCCCGAGTCGTAGATCCACTTCCACATCAGGCCGTTGGCCACGTAGGGAATCGCCCACGGCACCAGCAGCACCGCGGACAGGAAGCGCCGCCCGCGGAACTCCTCGTTCAGCAGCAGCGCCATCAGCGTGGCGATCACCATGATCGCCGCCACCGACATCACGGTGAACAGCGCGGTGCGCCCCGCCGAGGCCCAGAACAGCGCATCGCGAAACACGGTCGCGTAGTTGTCGAACCAGACGAACGGGACCCGATGCGGGCGCGTCAGCTTCAGGTCGAACAGGCTGATCCAGAACGAATAGACCACCGGGAACACGGCCACGACCGCGAGCACGGCCAGCATCGGCACCAGGAACAGCATCGCGCTGCGCTGGTCGTAGCTGCCGATAGCGAGGCGCCAGCCCGATGCGGGCAGGCTTCTGGCGGTCGTCATTCGATGTTCCGGCGGGTGCAAGCGGCGGCGGATGCGACCGGCGCGGCCGGCCGCATCCGCGGCGACGGCAGTGATCGCCTCAGGCCTTCTTCTTCAGGTCGTTCCAGGCCTCGGCGGACTTCTTCAGCGCGTCGGCCACCGACGACTTGCCGACCACCGCCGACTGCCACGCGGTGCCGTTGACCTCGTCCCATTCGCCGAACCAGCGCGACACCACGTCCTTCTTGCGCGCCAGCTTCTGCTGCGCTTCGTACATCGTGATGTCGGAGTACTTGGCGTACGCGGAGCGGATGTCCGGGTCCTGGAACAGCGGCTTGACGCCGAAACCACTGCCGATGTCGAGGAACATCAGCTTCTGGAATGCGTACTTGCCGTCGGCCTTGCCGCCGAACCATTCGATCAGCTTGATCGCGTTGGCGGCGCGCGCCTTGTTCGCGGCCGCCTGCGCGGTCAGGCCGTAGAAGCGCACCCAGCCCACGGTCGCGTGGCTGCCGGCCGGGCCGGCAGGCATCAGCGCCTGCTTCGCGTGGCCGGCGATCTGCGACTGCGCCGGGTCGTTGAGCGTGCGCACCCGGTAACGGGCAAGCAGCGCGAACGCGTGGTTGCCAGAAGTGAACGACTTCAGGCCGTTCAGCTCGCCGACCTCGACGCACGCGGGCGACACGATCTTGTGCTTGTTGACCGCATCGACGATCCACTGCAGCGCCGGCTGCGCCCCCTTCTTCGGATCCTGCATGACCGCGTTGCCGGCGTCGTCGACGAAGCGGCCGCCGTTGGAGAAGACCATTGCCGACAGGAATTCGATCAGCCAGGACTCGCGCGCCATCGACAGCATCAGCGGGTACTCGGACACGCCCGCCTTCTTGATCTGCAGCGACTGCTGCACCACTTCGTCCCAGGTCTTGGGCGGGGCCGAGATGCCGGCCTTCTTCAGCTTGGTCTCGTCGTAGAAGAAGGCCATGTAATCGCTGTAGTAGGTCAGGCCGTACTGCTTGCCCTTGTACTGCATCGACTGGTTGCAGAAGTCGTCGACTTCGGCGTTGTACTTGGTCAGTTCGGGATAGCCGTCGATCGGCGCCAGCCAGCCCGCGTCGGCCCATTCGGGCAGCCAGCTGTCGGACACCCACAGCGTGTCGATCGGCGCGTTGCCGACGAACTTCGTGATCATGGTGTCCCGGTACTGTGCCCACGGGGCGTTGCTGTAATTGACCGGGATGCCGTACTTCTTCTCGAACGCGCTGATGTGACTCTTGACCTGGTCGACGCCGGCCGACCAGGCAAAGAAGTTGATCGGGTCCGCGGCCAGGGCTTCACGGCCCGGCAGCAGAAGGGCCGAGCCGACGGCGCTCGCCGCCTTCAGGAATTCCCGACGCCCCGAACGGGGTGCATGCAAGTCGCTCATCTTGTCTCCAACAAGTCGCAGGATTGATCGGATGCGAAAGCTGCGGGTGCCGCGCCATTCCGGGCTCGCTTTTCGGCCCGCGGCAAAAGTATCACTCCGGCCAGGGTTTGTCGTCAATTGACGATAACAAGAATCAGATTCACTTGGCCTCCGGAGCCAGCAGGCCGGGCAGTCCGTTCAGGAAGCAGCGCACCTGCAACTCGATCACCCTCTCGGGCGGCAGCGGGTTTTCGTTGCGATAGATGTGGCGCCGGATCGCCAGGTGCGACACCGCGCCGTGCAGGATCCAGCCGATCTCCTGGACCGTGGCGCGGTCGGCGGGCATCGGCAGGCCGCGCGCGGCCGCGGCCTCGGCCACCACGATCTCGAGCATGTGGGTGACGACCGCGGCGATGTACGCCGGCGCCATCGCGACGTCGGCCAGCGACGCGTACAGGAACAGCCGCAGCCAGCGCCGCGTGGTCACGGTCTGGTAGTACTCGCGGTAGAAGCGGATCAGTCGTTCCTCGATCAGCACGGCGCGGTCCTTCAGTTCGGCGAACCAGATCACCTTGAACGAGCCGGCGATCTCCGCGCGGTAGACCGCCTCGAGCAGCGCGGCCTTGTTCGGAAACAGGCTGTAGAGCAGCCGCTGCGAGACGCCGCAGGCGTCGGCGAGCGCGCGCGTCTGCGCGGTCAGTCCGTTCTCGGAGAAGAACTTGAAGGCCTCGGCGAGAACCTGGGCGCGGCGGGCTTCGCGCGGCAGGCGGATCGATGCCCGGCGGCGCCGTGCCACGGGCGACTTCTTCCTGGGCTTCGCCGGCGAGTCTGATTTCGTCTTCATTCTTGTCCGTTGCTTCCGGTCGAGCGCGCGTCCGTGGTCCATGACCGCGCTCCAAGTCGTCATCTGACGATAATATCGCTCTCTGCGCGGCGAGCGCCATACGTCGAGGAGGAAAGAATGATCGTCGAAATGCGCACGTATCAGCTGCTGCCCGGCCGGGCGGCGGAGTTTCTGAAGGTCTACGAGGAAACCGGTCTCGCCATCATCACCCGCTACTCGAAGCTGCTCGGCTGCTGGACCAAGGAAAGCGGGACGCTGAACTCGGTCGTGTTCCTGTGGGCCTACGACAGCTTCGCCCATCGGAGCGAGCAGCGCGCCAGGCTGGCGCAGGATGCGCAGTGGCAGTCGTTCGTACCGACGATCCTGCCGTACCTGGTGCACCAGGACAGTACGTTCCTGAATCCCGTTTCGTTCTCGCCGATCAAGTAGCACCGGCCGGGTCCGCAAGCCGGCCACGTCAGCCGCGCGCGTGGAGCCAATCTAGACGAACAGGCGCGCGATGAAGAAGGCGCCCATGCCGATCGCCATCGTCGCCAGCGTGTTGCGGGTGACGAGCATCGTGACAACGGCGACGACGGCGCCGATCAGCTTGACGTTCGCCAGCGTGATGGCCCACGCGCCGTGCTGCGTCAGCACCTCCGGCGCGATCAATGCGGTCAGCGCGCACGCCGGCGCATAACGCAACGCGTGCTGCACGCGCTCGGGCAGCCGGACCTTGTCGCCCAGCACGAGAAAGGCATTGCGCGTGACGATCGTCACCAGCGTGAGCCCGATGATCGTGATCCAGACGGCGAGCGTGCTCATGTTGCCCCCTCCGCCCTTCGGGCTGTCCCCCGGGGGCCGAGGCCCACGGCCCGCAGGGCCGATCGCCTTCGGGGCGGCCTTGCGGCGCTCACGACTTCTCCAGTGCGATGTCGGCGGCCATCGCGACGACCATGCCGACGATCACCGCGACCACCAGGCCGAGCCGCAGCGGCAGCGGTGCGGCGAGCACCGCGACAACGCCGGCCGTCACCACGCCGAGCAGCGCCGGCCGGGTTGAGATCATCGGCAGCGTCAGTGCAATCAGCGATACCACGGTGACGAAATCCAGTCCCCACGCGGCCGGTATCTGCGCGCCGAGCACCACGCCGCCAACCGACGTCGCCTGCCACACGAGCCACGTACTGGTCGCGGCGCCGATCAGGAACCAGGTGTGCTCGGGCGCGCCACGCTCGCCGGCCGGCACGCTGGCCCAGCGCGCCATGCTGACCGCGAAGCTGAAGTCGGCGGTGACATAGCCGAGCAGCATGCGCCGTGCGAGCGGCAGGTGCTTCAGGTGCGGATACAGCGCCGCCGAGAAGATTGCGAAGCGCAGGTTGATCACCAGCGCGGTCAGCAGAACGACCCAGATCGGCGCGTGTGCGGCCATCAGCGGCAGCGCGGCCAGCTGGGCGCTGCCGGCGAACACCAGCAGCGACATGCCGATCGCCTGCGACGGCGAGAGCCCGGTGTTGACCATTGCCACGCCGGTCACCACGCCCCAGATTCCCGTCGCGATCAGCGACGGCCCGGCGCGCAGGACCCCGTCGACCAGCGCGGCACGCCGGATGCGCGCCTGCGCGGGAACCCGGCCGAGCCAGCGCTGCGGGATCACGCGGTCGCCGACGCGGGAGCCGCGCGTGTGCCCAGCCACGCGATTGCCAGCAGGGCGGCGAACACGAACGGCAATGCGTAGAGGTTGAGGTCCGTCCAGCCGCTCGACGAGATCAGCGCGCCCGACGATGCCGACGACGTGATCATCGTGGTCCACACGGTCAGGTCGTTGACTCCCTGGACCTTCGCCTTCTCCGCCGTCGTGTAGGTCGTCGTCAGCAGCGTGGTCGCGCCGACGAACATGAAATTCCAGCCGATGCCGAGCAGCACCAGCGCGCCCCAGAAATGCCAGTACGTGACGCCGAGGTGCGCGATCGTCATGGTGCCGAACATCAGCAGGCAGCCGGTCGCCATGATCCGCAGCACGCCGAAGCGCCGGATCAGTCCGCCGGTGAAGAATCCGGGCGTGAACATCGCCACCACGTGCCACTTGATCACGTCGGCCGAATCCGGATAGCCGAAGCCGCACACCTTCATCGCCAGCGGCGTCGCAGTCATCAGCAGGTTCATCGCGCCGTAGCTGATCGCGCCGACCATCACGGCGACGATGAACGCCGGCTGCGCCGCGATCGTTGCCAGCGGCCGCGCCGGCCCGAGCGCCGCCTGCGCGGTGCGCGGGATACGCAGGCGGCTGGCGATCAGGCAGGCGATCGCCGCCACGATCGCGAGCCCGACGTAGGTGCCGGCGAACGTGATCGGCAGCATCTCGCGCGTGAACTTGCTCATCTCGGGGCCGACGATCCCGCCCGCGATTCCGCCCGCGAGGACCCAGGAAATCGCCCGCTCCTTGAGCCCCTTGTCGTAGGCGTCGGCGACGTCGGCGGCGGCGAAGCGCAGGTACTGCGCGAAGGCGTTGTACAGCCCGATCACGAAAGTGCCGGTGCACAGGAGCACAAAGCTGTGCGCGAACATCGCGGCCGCTGCCAGCAGCGTGCCCGTCAGTCCCATGCACGAGCCGAACATGAACCCGGCGCGGCGGCCCCAGCGCGCCATCGCGAACGAGGCGGGCAGCGTGGTCAGCGACGAGCCGATGATGTAGGTGGTGATCGGCAGCGTCGCGAGCAGCGGATTCGGCGTGAGCGCCATCCCGGTCAATGCGTTGACCGAGATCAGCGTGACGTTGTTGATGTAGAGCAGCGCCTGGCAGGTGACGAGAAGCCAGAGCTGCTTCTTCGCGAGCGACGTGTTGGACACCGTGTCTCCCCGGGGCGCGATTCTATCGGCCTCGTCCCGGGTCGCGTCGCTACAATCCGCACTTCCTCGATTACATCTGCAACACGATTCGGAGGCGCACGATGTCGATGGCCGACCGCGATGGCTGGATCTGGTACGACGGCAAGCTGGTGCCGTGGCGCGACGCGACGACGCACGTGCTGACGCATTCGCTGCACTACGGACTGGCCGTGTTCGAAGGCGTGCGCGCGTACAAGACCGTCGACGGCACCGCGGTCTTCCGCCTGCGCGAACACACCGGGCGGCTGTTCAACTCGGCCAAGATCTTCATGATGGAGATCCCGTTCACGCAGGACCAGATCAACGATGCGCAGCGCGAGGTGGTGCGCGCGAACAAGCTCGAGTCCTGCTATCTGCGTCCGCTGGTGTTCTACGGCAGCGAGAAGATGGGCGTCAGTCCCAAGGGCGCGCGGGTGCACGTGGCGATCGCCGCCTGGCCGTGGGGCGCGTACCTCGGCGAGGAGGGGCTGCAGAAGGGCATCCGTGTCAAGACCTCCTCGTACCAGCGCCATCACATCAACGTGTCGATGGTGCGCTCGAAGACGGCCGGGCACTACGTCAACTCGATCCTCGCCAACCAGGAGGCGATCAACCAGGGGTACGACGAGGCGCTGCTGCTCGACACCAGCGGCTTCGTCGCCGAGGGCGCCGGCGAGAACCTGTTCATCGTGCGCGACGGCGAAATCTTCGAGCCGCAGATGGTGTCTGGACTGATCGGCGTCACGCGGCGCAGCGTGATCGAGCTGGCGCGCGAGCTCGGCAAGACCGTCACGCAGATGCCGATGACGCGCGACGACGTGTACCTGGCCGACGAGGCATTCTTCACCGGCACCGCGGCCGAGGTGACGCCGATCCGCGAACTCGATGGCCGCGCGATCGGCAAGGGGTCGCGGGGGCCGATCACCGAGAAGATCCAGAGTCTCTTCTTCGACGTGGTCAACGGGCGCAACGCGAAGTTCAAGCATTGGCTGACCAAGGTTTAGACAAGACCAGCGTATGACGACGACTGAACTGCCCCTGGTGGAACTGGCGGCGAAGGACCTGCCCGCGTTCTGTCCGAATCCGCAGATGCCGGTGTGGAACCATCACCCGCGCGTGTTCCTCGACGTGGCGACGACCGGCGAGGCGATGTGCCCCTATTGCGGCACGAAGTACCGGCTGAAACCGGGCGAGCACGTCAAGGGACACCACTGACCGCCGCGCCGCCCGCAATGCCGCGCCTGACCAAGCCGCTGCTGTTCGCCTCGTCGACCGAGTGCGAGCAGGCCTTCTACGAGGCGCTCGAAGCGGGGGATGTCGACGCGCTCACGGACCTGCTGCACGATGACGACGACGTCTATTGCGTTCATCCCGGGGGACCGCGTCTGGTCGGCTATGCGGCGGTCCGCGCATCCTGGGCGGCCCTGCTCGGCAGCGGTGCATTGCGCATCCGCGCGCAGGCGCGCAAGACGCTGGAAACCCCGACCGTCGCCCTGCACAACGTGATCGAGGAGATCATCGTCGAGCAGGGGCGGCAGCCGAAGATCGTGCACGTGATCGCCACCAACGGCTACCTGAAGACGCCTTCCGGCTGGAAGATGGTGCTGCATCACGCATCCCCGGCACCGGAAGGGCCGGTCGAGGAGTTCGAAGTGCCGGTCGGGCCGCTGCACTGATTGCGACCCGTGATCCGTGATCTGTGATCCGTGATCCGTTGTGCGTTGCTCGTTGTTCGTTGTCCGTTGCGCAATCCCAGGAGCGCTCTTGATCCGCTGAGGTCTGGCGATGCCTGACCGGATCACGGATCACGGATCACGGATCACGACGTACCGGGCGCCGTGGTGGATGCCGGGCGGCCATCTGCAGACGATCGTGCCGGCGAAACTGTTGCCGGGGCCACGGTTGGAGTACCGCCGCGAACGCTGGGACACGCCCGACGGCGACTTCATCGATGTCGATTTCGCGCTGCCCGAGCCCGGCGATCCGTGCGCACCGGTGCTGGTGCTGTTTCACGGGCTCGAAGGCAGTTCGCAGAGCCATTACGCGCGCTCGATCATGCGCGCGTTCGCCGATCGCGGCTGGCGCGCGCTGGTGCCGCACTTTCGCGGCTGCTCGGGCGAACCGAACCGGCTGCCGCGCGCCTATCACTCCGGCGATTCCGACGAGGGCGACTGGATCCTGCGCGCGGTGGCGACGCGCTGGCCGCAGGCGAAATTGCACGCGGCCGGTGTCTCACTCGGCGGCAACATGCTCGCCAAGTGGCTGGGTGAGCGGCAGGAGGATGCGCAGTTCGTCGCCGCCGCGGCGTCGATCGGCAGCCCGCTCGATCTGGCCGCAGGCGGCGCGGCGCTCGCGCGCGGGTTCAACCTCGTCTACACGCAGTTGTTTCTGGCCACGCTGAAGGACAAGGCGCTGGCGAAGGCCGAACGCTTCCCCGGGCTCGTGCGCCCGGAGGCGATCCGCGCCGCGCGCAACCTGTACCACTTCGACAACGAATACACGGCCCCGGTGCACGGCTTCCGCGACACCGATGACTACTGGGCGCGGGCGTCGGGCAAGCCCTGGCTTGGCGGCGTCAGGGTGCCGCACCTGGTGCTCAACGCGCTGAACGATCCGTTCGTGCCTGCCGCCAGCCTGCCGCGCGAACGCGATGTGTCGCGCTTCGTGCGGCTCGACCAGCCCGCGCACGGCGGCCACATCGGTTTTGCGGGCGGCATTCCGCCCGGATTCCTGCCGCGCCGGCTGCTCCAGTTCTTCGAACGGGGAACCTGACCGCCGCGGCGTTCAGCCGCGACCCACGAACGGCATGTTGGTCGCCATCACGGTGAGGAACAGCACGTTCGATTCCAGCGGCAGGCCGGCCATGTAGGAGATCGCCTGCGCGACGTGCTCGACGTTCATGCGCGGCTCCACCGCGATCTGGCCGTTGGCCTGCATCACGCCCGAGGCCATGCGCTCGGTCATCTCGGTGGCGGCGTTGCCGATGTCGATCTGCCCGCAGGCGATATTGAACGGCCGGCCGTCGAGCGCGATCGACTTGGTCAGTCCGGTCATCGCGTGCTTGGTGGCCGTGTATGGCGCGGAATGCGGTCGCGGCGCATGTGCGGAGATCGAACCGTTGTTGATGATGCGGCCGCCGCGCGGTGTCTGCGACTTCATCAGGCGCATCGCTTCCTGCGCGCACAGGAACGAGCCGGTCAGGTTGGTGTCGATCGCGGCGCGCAGCTGCGTGTAGCTGAGTTCTTCGAGGGCAACCGCCGGCGTGCCGACGCCGGCGTTGTTGAACAGCAGGTCGAGGCGGCCGAACGTGATCTTCACCTGGTCGAAGAGCGCCTTGACCGACTGCGGATCGCAGACGTCGGTCGGGGCGACCAGCGTGCGCGCGTCGGTCAGTGCCGCGGTGGCCTCCAGCTTTTCGCGCGCACGCCCCGCAAGCACGACGGCGAAACCGTCGCGCGCAAGCGCCAGTGCGGCGGCGCGCCCGATTCCGGTGCCGGCGCCCGTCACCAGCGCCACCCGCAGGGTTTGGCTCATGCTCGATCTCCCTTGTCCATGTCGACCCCACCGGACGCGGCTGTGTCGCCGCGGATCGGTTCGATCACCACGCGCGCGAAGCGCGTGAAGCTCCAGTACGCCCATGCCCAGTCGAGCAGCACGACCAGGCGATTGCGAAAACCGATCAGAAAATACACGTGCGCGAACAGCCACGTGAGCCACGCCAGGTAGCCCGAAAGCTTCACGCGGCCGAAGAACGCCACGGCGGCCTGGCGCCCGATCGTCGCCAGCGTGCCGTAGTCGCGATAGCGAAACGGCAGCGCGGGACGATCGCGCAGGCGCCGCAGGATGCCGGCAGCGGCATGGCGGCCCATCTGCTTGGCGGCAGGGCTGACACCCGGTACCGGCGCACCGTCGGCGAAGACCGCGGCGAGATCGCCGATCACGAAGATGTCCGGGTGGCCGGGAATCGACAGATCCGGCTCGACGATCACGCGGCCGGCGCTGTCCAGCGGCACGCCGAGCGTGCGCCCGAGCGGCGACGCCGCCACGCCCGCGGCCCAGATCACGCTGCGCGCATCGATGCGCGTGCGGCCGACTTCGACCCCGCGCTCGTCGATCGCGGTCACCCGGCTGTCGAGCCACACCGTCACGCCGAGCCGCTCGAGCTGGCGGCGCGCGCGCTCGGACAGATCGGCCGGAAACGCCGGCAGCACGCGCGGCCCGCCTTCGAGCAGGATCACGCGCGCATTGCGCGACTCGAAGCGGCGGAACTCGCCGCTCAGCGTGTGGCGCGCGATCTCTGCGAGCATGCCGGCCATCTCGACGCCGGTGGCGCCCGCTCCGATCACGACGAAGGTCAGCCAGGCACTGCGGGTGGCGTGATCCGCGCTGCGCTCGGCGTGTTCGAACGCCGTCAGGATGCGGCGCCGGATCACGAACGCGTCCTCGAGGGTCTTCAGTCCGGGCGCGTGCGCCTCCCATTCCGGATGGCCGAAATAACTGTGCGTGGCGCCGCTGGCGACGATCAGGTAGTCATACGCGACCGTTTGTCCATCCTCGAGTACGACGTGCTGCGCGCGCTTGTCGATCGCGACCGCTTCGGCCATCAGCACGGTCGCGTTCTTCTGCCCCGCGAGCACGTGGCGGATCGGTGCCGCAATCGCCGGCGCCGCCAGTCCTGCGGTCGCGACCTGGTAGAGCAGAGGCTGGAACAGATGGTGGTTGGTGCGATCGATCACCGTGACGTCGACCGGCGCGCCACGCAGCGCCTGCGCCGCGAACAGGCCGCCGAAGCCGCAGCCGATGATGACGACACGGGGAAGGGCGCGCGCGGACATGGCGCGCATTGTGCCGCGCACCGCGCGATCGACGCGGCGCGCGGCGGTCACCGCGTTGCCGAGCGACGCCGCGATCAGGCCGCGACGGTCAATCCGTGGCGCGCTCCAACGCCGACGAGCTTGGCCAGGTCGGGCATGACGGGCGAGATTTCGCGATCGATGTCGGCGAACATGCGCGAGGCGGCCAGCCGCGACGTCATCGAAACCATCTGGCCGCCGCCCTTGCCGAAGCGGAACCAGTGCGTCGTGCCGGCGGGAAGATGCACCAGCGTCCCCGGCGCGGCCGTCAGCGTGTCGTTCCCGACGCCGAACGCGATCTCGCCCTGCATCACGTAGAACGATTCGTCCCACGGGTGGCTGTGCGGCGGCGGCCCGCTGCCTTCCGGCCCCTGCTGCAGGAAGATCTCGTAGCTTCCCGTCGCATCGCCCGACGCCAGCACGGTGATGTGCTCGCCGACGACGTTCAGCGACTGCGGGTAGTCCTTCGGTGTCACGACAAACGGCAGCCTGCTCATGGTTCGTCTCCTTGGATGGTTGTGAGTCCGCTTCCCGGACCGGAGCAACTCGGCCGGGGATACGTGCATTGGAACAGTTGCCGATCTGGGAATAAACGCCCAGACTGTCAATTCATTGTTCTATTTTCTACAACTATCATGGCGACCGATCTCGTCGCGGCGATGCGCGTGTTCACCGCGGTCGTCGAGGCCGGCAGCTTCGCCGGCGCGGCGGACAAGCTCGAGCTGTCGCGCGGGATGGCCACGCGCTACGTTGCACAGCTCGAAGCGCACCTGGGGGTGCGGCTGCTGAATCGCACCACGCGCAGGCTGTCGCTGACGCAGGCGGGGGGCGACCACTACCAGCGTGCCACGCAGATCATCGGGCTCGTCGAGGATGCCGAGCGCTCGGCGGCGCAGGAAGCCGCGATTCCCCGCGGGACGCTGCGCGTCACCACGCCGGCGGTGTTCGGGATTCACCACCTCGATCGCGCGGTCGCCGCCTACGTGCAGCGCTACCCCGGCGTCGAGGTCGACGTGTCGATCAGCGAGCGGATGGTCGACCTCGTCGACGAGGGGTTCGATCTTGCGGTGCGCGTGACGCGGGACATCGCGCCGGGGTTGATCGCGCGCCGGCTGTCGCGCGCTCGCCTCGCCGCCTGTGCTGCGCCCGCGTACCTGAAGAAGCACGGCGTGCCGGGAGCCCCGGAAGATCTGGCGCGCCACAACTGCCTCTTCTACTCGCACTCGAGCTACCGCAACGAGTGGCGCTTCCGGCGCGAAGGCGAAGAGCGGACGGTGCGGGTGTCGGGGAACCTGCGCAGCAACATCGGCGACGTGCTGATGAACGCCGCGATCAACGGCCTGGGCGTGATCTACGAGCCCACGTTCCTCGTGCACGAGGCGCTGCGGCAGAAGCGTCTGATCCGCATCCTGCCCGACTGGGAGCCGGACGAGTTCTCCCTGTTTGCGGTGTATCCGAACCGAAAGTTCCTGCCGCCGAAGGTGCGCAGCTTCATCGATTTCCTCGCCGAGCGCTTCGGCCCGGAGCCATACTGGGACCTCGACGACAAGGGCAGTGCCGCGGGCAGCCGCGCCGACGAATCGCGGCGGGCAGTAGCATCCGCGCATGAGGCCCGCCGAACCCGCCGCCGAACGCGCCGCTGAAGTCGACCTTCCCGGTCTGCGCAACGCGCTGGCGCGGCGCATCGCGCTGCGCACCGAAAGCCAGAACCCGCAGCGCCGATCCGAACTGCGGCGCTATTTGACCGACGAAATCGCACCGACGGTCGAGCGGATGGGGTTCACTGCGCAGCTGTGGGACAACCCGGTCGCCGGCGCGCCGCCGTTCCTGTTTGCCGAGCGCATCGAGCAGCCGCAGCTGACGACCGTGCTGATGTACGGCCACGGCGACGTCGTGCTGGGCTACGACGCGCAGTGGAAGCAGGCGGCGTCGCCGTGGGTGCTCGAGGTGCAGGGCAACCGCTGGTACGGCCGCGGCGCGGCGGACAACAAGGGGCAGCACTCGATCAACCTCGCCGCACTCGAGCACGTGCTGAAGACGCGGGGAGAGCTGGGCAGCAACGTCAAGTGGCTGTTCGAGATGGGCGAGGAGGTCGGCTCACCGGGACTGCGCGCGATCTGCGAACAGCGCAGGCAACAGCTCGCGGCCGACGTGTTCATCGCCAGCGACGGCCCGCGCCTGCGCTCGGACCTGCCGACGCTGTTTCTCGGTTCGCGCGGCTGTTTCAACTTCACGCTCGACTGCACGCTGCGTGATGGCGCGCATCACTCGGGCAACTGGGGCGGTTTGCTCGCGAATCCGGGCACGCTGCTCGCCAACGCGATCGCGTCGATGGTCGATGCGCGCGGCCGCATCCTCGTCGACGCGTTGCGCCCCGCGCCGATTCCGGACAGCGTGCGAAGTGCGCTGGCGGCGATCGAGCCGGGTGAACCGGGCGGGCCGGCGATCGACAGCGACTGGGGCGAGCCGGGCCTGACGCCCGCGGAGCGCGTGTTCGGGTTCAACGCGCTCGAAGTGCTCGCGTTCAAGACCGGTAATCCGGAGCATCCGGTCAACGCGATTCCTGCGCGTGCGTCTGCGACGCTGCAACTGCGCTTCGTCGCCGGCTGCGATCCTGCCACGTTCATCCCGGCCATCCGCGCGCATCTGGATCGGCACGGATTTGCGCGCATCGCGGTGAACCGGGATCGCGCCGAGGTGATGGCCGCGACGCGGCTCGATCCCGACAATGCGTGGGTGCGCTGGGCTTCGCGCAGCATCGAGCGCACGACCGGCCTGCGTCCGGCGATCCTGCCGAACCTCGGTGGCTCGCTGCCGAACGACTGTTTCGCCGACGTGCTGGGCCTGCCGACGCTGTGGATTCCCCACTCCTATCCGGCCTGCTCCCAGCACGCGCCCGATGAGCATCTGCGCTCGGACGTGGCCGCGCAGGGGCTGCGCATCATGGTGGGGCTCATCGAGGATCTGCCGCACCGTGATGTGATGTCGCGGCAACACTGACTCGTGTCGCGGCCGTCGGCGCGGGCGGCGCGCCGCGTCGCCGTGGTAAAAAGCGGACCCGCACTCCGTTGCGCGGCAGGCTCTTTCCTGTGTTGCCCGGCATGGCGAGCCGGGCATCCGCTGGCAGAACGCAGTCCCGGCAAGAGGCAGGGATGCCGTCCTGCTGTCGCGCGGGGGAGTCAAGAACAATCCAGTCGGCCCGGGCTCCAATGAGTCGACACTCAGACAGGGATGGCTCGATGTCACGAATTCGTGCGCACCTGACGGGCGCGAGCATCGCGCTGGCCGCGCTGGCCGGCCTGGCCGGCTGCAAGCCGTCGGCTGCACCGCAGTCCGCCGCGCCGCCGGCGCCGCAGGTCGGCGTGATGACCGTGCAGCCCAGGCGGGTGGCGATCCGCAGCGAGCTTCCGGGCCGCACGGCGCCGACACTGATTGCGGAAGTGCGGCCGCAGGTGACCGGTATCGTCAAGTCGCGCAATTTCCAGGAAGGTGCCGAAGTCAAGGCGGGCAGCCTGATGTACCAGATCGATGCCGCTCCGTACCAGGCTGCGTACGAGAGCGCGCAGGCCACGCTCGCCAAGGCCGAAGCCGCGCTCGTGACCGCGCGCGACAAGGCCAGGCGTTACCAGGAACTGGTCGCGATCAAGTTTCTCAGCCAGCAGGAATACGACGATGCCGCGGCCGCCGCGCGCCAGTCCGAGGCCGATGTCGCCGCCGCGAAGGCCGCGGTCGACACCGCGCGCATCAATCTCGGCTACACGCGGATCGTTGCGCCGATCTCCGGCCGCACCGGCAGGTCCACCGTCACGCCCGGCGCGCTCGTGACCGCGAACCAGCAGGCTGCGCTGGTCACGATCCAGAAGCTCGACCCGATCTATGTCGACGTCGCGCAATCGAGCGCCGACCTGCTGCGGCTGAAGCGCGAAATGGAGAAAGGAACGCTGAAGCGCGCGGCGAGCAACGGCGCCAGCGTGGCGCTGGTGCTGGAGGACGGCACGCGCTACCCGCTGGAAGGCTCGCTGCAGTTCACCGACGTCACCGTCGATCCCGGCACCGGCGCTATCACGCTGCGCGCGCTGTTTCCGAATCCGAACCGGGAACTGCTGCCCGGCATGTACGTGCGCGCCGTGCTCGAGGAGGGCGTGCGCGACAACGCGATCGTGGTGCCGCAGCAGGCGGTCACGCGCGATCCATCCGGCGCGGCGATCGCGTGGGTGGTCGGATCCGACGGCAAGGCCGAGCTGCGCACGCTGCAGGTCGCGCGGGCGGTCGGAGCCGAGTGGCTGATCGACGGGGGTCTGAAGCCCGGCGAGCGGGTGATCGTCGACGGACTGCAGCGCGTACGGCCTGGTGCGGTCGTGCAGCCGGTCGAGCGCGGCGACCCGAACGCGCCCGCTCCGGCCGCCGCGCCCGCCGTGCCGCCGGGCGGAGCCGAACCCGCGCCGAAGAAATCCGAAGCCGCCCCGCGCTCCTGACGTAAACACCGGAAGCCCACGATGCTGTCGCGTTTCTTCATCGATCGGCCGATCTTCGCCTGGGTGATCGCGCTGGTCGTGATGCTGGCCGGCCTGCTGTCGATCACACGTCTGCCGATCGCGCAGTATCCGAACATCGCGCCGCCGACGATCACGGTCTCCGCGACCTATCCGGGCGCGTCGGCCAAGACGCTCGAGGACACGGTCACGCAGATCATCGAGCAGAACATGACCGGGCTCGATGGGCTGCGCTACATCTCGTCGACCAGCGACAACACCGGCACCGCGCAGATCACGCTGACCTTCAATTCCGGCGTCGATCCGGACATCGCGCAGGTGCAGGTGCAGAACAAGCTGAAGCTCGCCGAGCCGCTGCTGCCGCCGGAAGTGGAGCAGCAGGGCGTGAAGGTCACCAAGTCGGTGCGCAACTTCATCATGGTCGTCGGCTTCTACTCGGACGACGGCTCGATGAACCGCAACGACATCGCCGACTACGTGGCCGCCAACGTGCAGGATCCGCTGTCACGCGTGCCGGGCGTGGGCGAAGTGACGCTGTTCGGCACGCAGTACGCGATGCGGATCTGGCTCGATCCGAACAAGCTGATCAGCTACAAGCTGACGCCGGCCGATGTCGCCAGCGCGGTGCGCGCGCAGAACGCGCAGGTCGCCGCCGGCCAGCTCGGCGGGTTGCCCGCTGTTCGCGGCCAGCAGCTGAATGCCACGATCAACGCGCAGAGCCTGCTGCAGCGGCCCGAGCAGTTCGAGAACATCGTGCTGCGCACGACAGAAAGCGGCGCGACCGTGCGCATCCGCGACGTGGCGCGCGTGGAGCTGGGCGGCGAGAACTACAACGTCGTGTCGTTCTACAACGGCCAGCCGTCTTCGGGCGTGGCGATCCGGCTGGCGGCCGGCGCCAACGCGCTGGAGACGGCCGACGCGGTGCGTGCCAAGGTCGACGAGCTCTCGCCTTTTTTCCCGCGCGGGCTGAAGGCGATCATCCCGTACGACACCACGCCGTTCATCCGCCTGTCGATCCACGAGGTGGTGAAGACCCTGCTCGAGGCGTTCGCGCTGGTGTTCCTCGTGATGTTCCTGTTCCTGCAGAACCTGCGCGCGACGCTGATCCCGGCCATCGCCGTGCCGATCGTGCTGCTGGGTGCCTTCGCCGCGATGGCCATTTTCGGCTTCTCGATCAACGTGCTGACGATGTTCGGCCTCGTGCTGGCGATCGGCCTGCTGGTCGACGACGCGATCGTCGTGGTCGAGAACGTCGAGCGCGTGATGAGCGAGGAGGGCCTGTCGCCGAAGGAGGCCACCAGGAAATCGATGCAGCAGATCACCGGTGCGCTGATCGGAGTGGCGCTGGTGCTGGCGTCCGTGTTCATTCCGATGGCGTTCTTCGGCGGTTCGGTCGGAGTGATCTACCGGCAGTTTTCTCTGACGCTCGCCGCGTCGATGCTGCTGTCGATCGGCGTGGCGCTGATCCTTTCGCCGGCGCTGTGCGCCACTCTGCTGAAGCCGGTGCACAAGGGCGAGCATTTCAAGACGACCGGCTTCTTCGGCCGTTTCAACCGCGGTTTCGATCGCGGCCGCAACACGCTGCTCAGCACGGTGCAGCGGATGGTGGCGCACAGCGGGCGCTGGCTCGCCGTGTTCGCGGCCATGGTGGCAGTCGTTGTGGTGCTGCTGCACCGGATGCCAACGTCGTTCCTGCCGGACGAGGACCAGGGCATCCTGTTCACGCAGGTCGTGCTGCCGCCGGGAGCCACGCAGGAGCGCACTCTCGCGGTGCTGCGCGAGATCGAGCGCCACTACCTGCAGGACGAGAAGGACGCCGTGCAGTCGCTCTTCACCGTCGCCGGCTTCTCGTTCTCCGGCAGCGGGCAGAACGCCGGCATCGCGTTCGTGCGCATGAAGGACTGGTCGGAGCGGCCGGGAGCGCAGCTTTCGGTGCAGGCGGTCGCACGGCGCGCGAACATCGCGTTCTCCAGGCTGCGCGATGCGATTGCCTTTGCAATCGTGCCGCCGGCGGTGCTCGAACTGGGCACCGCCAACGGCTTCGACATGTACCTGCAGGACCGCGCCGGCGCCGGGCACGCCGCGCTGATGGCAGCGCGCAATGAACTGCTCGGCATGGCGGCGAAGGAGCCGACGCTTGCGGCGGTGCGACCGAACGGGCAGGAGGACACGCCGCAATACCAGGTCAATGTCGACACGGTGCGCGCCGGCGCGCTCGGGTTGTCGGTGGGGGACATCAACCAGGTGCTGTCGGCGGCCTGGGGCAGCGCGTTCATCAACGACTTCGTCGATCGCGGCCGCGTGAAGAAGGTCTACATGCAGGCTGATGCGCCATACCGCATGCTGCCGGAGGACCTCGACAAGTGGTACGTGCGCAATGCGCAGGGCGACATGGTGCCCTTTTCGATGTTCGCGCGCGGGAAGTGGACCTACGGTTCTCCAAGGCTGGAACGCTTCAATGGCGCTTCGTCGGTCGAGATCCAGGGACAGGCCGCACCCGGCTTCAGCTCCGGACAGGCGATGGAAACGATGCAAAACCTCGCGGCAAAGTTGCCGCAGGGCTTCGGCGTTTCCTGGGCCGGCCTGTCGTACGAGGAGCGGCTGTCGGGCGCGCAGGCGCCGCTGCTCTACGCGCTGTCGATGCTGGTCGTATTCCTGTGCCTGGCGGCGCTTTACGAGAGCTGGTCGATCCCGTTCGCGGTGATGCTGGTCGTGCCGCTCGGCGTGCTCGGCGCACTGCTCGCCGCCACCGCGCGCGGGCTGTCGGACGACGTGTACTTCCAGGTCGGGCTGCTGGTGACGATCGGGCTGTCGGCGAAGAACGCGGTGCTGATCATCCAGTTCGCGCTGCAGCAGATGGAGCACGGCGTCGATCTCGTGCCGGCGACGATCGAAGCGGTGCGGCTGCGGCTGCGGCCGATCCTGATGACCTCGCTCGCGTTCGGGTTCGGCGTGCTGCCGATGGCGCTCGCCACCGGCGCGGGCTCGGGCAGCCAGAACGCGATCGGCACCGGCGTCTTCGGCGGCATGGTGGCGGCCACCTTCCTCGGCGTGCTGTTCGTGCCGCTGTTCTTCGTGGTCGTGATGCGGGCATTCGGCCGTCGCCGGGCCGCGGGCGGCGCGAGCGCGGCCGCGGGGGAATAAGGGCGGTCCGGGCGGTGGGCGGGCAGCCGGCCGGCTGATTCAGAACCGTCCGGCCAGGTATCTCTGGCTGAGCACGCTTTGCAGCGTCTGCACCACCGCGAACGCGTCCTTCAGCTGCGTGCGCTGGAAGTTGGACAGCTCCTTCGGTGCCAGGAAATTGTCTGGGGGCTGTCCCGTCTCGATCTGGCGCGCCTGGTGGCGGATGCGGGTTACCGCGAGATATTCCAGTGCATCGATCAGGTCACGCGCGCTCTGCTCGCTGACTTCCGCGCTCCGCGTTGCCGCTTCGAGCCGATCCTGCGTGTTGACGGAAGGATCGCCGCTCGCCAGCGCATACACGCGTGCGAGGTCGACGATCGGTACGATGCCGCTGTGCTTGAGGTCGATCGTGCCGCGCTGCGCACCGCGACTCGCCGTTGCAATCCTGCCGAACAGGCTCAGCGGCGGCCGGTGATCCAACGCATTGTTGACCATGTGCGCGAGAAAGATGCCGTTGCCACGCGTGCGTGCGAGCACGTCGCGCCGCAGGTCATCGAGCAGTTGAGCCCGACCGTACACGGTCCGCATGTCGAAGAAGACACAGGTCAGCATCAGCGCGCGCGGCTCCGGCTGGCCGACCCAGGTGCGGAAGTATTGCTGCCAGCGGTGCTGCGGCTGCCGCCATGTGTCGGTCTTCGCCATCATCTCGCCAGGACAGTAGACATACCCGCAAGCGTCGAGTCCGCCGCAGACGAAGCCTGCCAGCGCGGTGAAGTAGTCGCCGTGCTGCGCCTCATCGTAGGAGTCATCGAGGATCAGGCAGTTGTCCTGGTCGCTCTTGGCGGTCTGTTCGCAGCGCGCCTGCGAGCCCGCTGCCACCCAGGCGAAGTCGACCGGCGCGCGACCGAGCTGTTTCTCGGCGAGCTGCAGCAGCCGCGTCGTGATCGCATCGGTCATCGCCGTGATCACGTGCCCCGTCGCATAGGCGGTGGCGTCGGCAAGCGCCAGTCTGCGCTGGAGCTGCCCGATGCGCGCGGCGGCGAGCTGCAGTCCCTCGATTGAATCCTGCCTGTAGATTTCACCCGCCAGATGGACGGCGGACGTGCTTTGCTGCTCGAGAAGATCCGTGGCGGTGACGATTCCGGCAACGCGCTGGCCATCCATCACCGGTACGTGATGGACGTTCTGGCGCGCCATCAGAAGCAGCGTGTCGAACGCGGTCGCGCGCACGTCGGTCGTGAATGGCGCCAGGGTCGCGATATCGACGATCTGCTGTTGCGTGTCGAGGCCAGCGGCGATCGCCCGGTTTCGCAGGTCGCGGTCGGTCACGATGCCGAACAGGTGGCCGTCCTCGACGACCAGCACTGAAGAGACGCGCTGGTCGCGCATCACCTCGGCCGCAGCGCGGATCGACGCTGTCGGCGGCAGCGTCACCGGCGCGCGACGAACGAGCGCGCGCACAGGCATCGTGATCAGGCCGACATGGGGATCGACGTCTTGCGGCGGGCGCTCCGCCTGCGCCGCTGATGCGCCGATCCTGCCGGCGTCGGGACCGGCGGTCGCGTGCGAGTTTTTCATCGTGCGGGTGATGATGACATGCAGTGCGCTCTGGCCCAGTGCCGCGCGCCTCTCTGGTCGATGCAGACGCGGCGCGCACTCACCCGCACTGCAGTCCGATAGGGGAATTCCGTACGTGAACGCCTTAAGTGCGGCGTCAGCGGAAAGTAAGGATCGGCCGACAGACTGCCGCCCGCATGCCAAGCGGTTAGATCGCATCGCACTGCCAATCCGCGTTTACAGGAGGAGAAGACATGATGAAACACGACGCAGCAGGCTACTGGAAGGCAACGCTCGCGTTGCTGATCCGGGTCCTGGTCATCTGGTTCCTGGTCTCGTTCGGCGCCGGCATCCTGTTCGCCAAGTGGCTGAACGGGATCCATCTGGGCGGCTATCCGCTCGGCTTCTGGTTCGCCCAGCAGGGTTCGATCTATGTCTTCATCGTATTGATCTTCTATTACGCGAAGAAGATGGGTGATATCGACCGCGATTTCGACGTTCACGAGGACTGAGGCGAACATGGACCTGCAAACCACCATCTATGTGATCGTCGGCGCGAGCTTCGCGCTGTACATCGGCATCGCCATCTGGTCGCGCGCCAGTTCGACGAGCGAGTTCTATGTGGCCGGCAGCGGCGTGAATCCCGTGATGAACGGCATGGCGACGGCGGCCGACTGGATGTCGGCGGCGTCGTTCATTTCCATGGCCGGACTGATCTCCAACATGGGCTACGGGGGCGGCCTGTTCCTGATGGGCTGGACCGGCGGCTATGTTCTGCTCGCCATGCTGCTGGCGCCGTACCTGCGCAAGTTCGGCAAGTTCACGGTGCCGCAGTTCATCGGCGACCGCTTCTATTCAAAATCCGCCAGCACGGTGGCGGTGCTCTGCCTGCTGACGGCGTCGATCACCTACATCATCGGACAGATGACCGGCGTCGGCGTCGCGTTTGCGCGCTTTCTCGGCGTGTCGAGCGACGTCGGAATCTATGTCGGCATGGGCATCGTCTTCGTTTACGCGGTGTTCGGCGGCATGAAGGGGATCACCTACACCCAGGTCGCGCAGTACGTCGTGCTGATCTTCGCCTACACGATCCCGGCGATCTTCATTTCGCTGCAGTTGACCGGCAATCCGATCCCGCAGCTCGGCCTCGGTGCCGATCTCTCCGGCCACGACGTGTCGCTGCTCACCAAGCTCGACCAGGTGGTGACCGAGCTCGGCTTCGGCAAGTACACGACCGCGTTGCCCGGCAGCGAGCTGAACATGTTCGTCTACACGATGTCGCTGATGATCGGCACCGCGGGGCTGCCGCACGTGATCATGCGCTTCTTCACCGTGCCGAAGGTCAAGGACGCGCGCACGTCGGCCGGCTGGGCGCTGATCTTCATCGCGATCCTCTACACGACGGCGCCGGCAGTGGCGGCGATGGCCAAGATGAACCTGATCCGCACCGTTGCCCCCGGGGTCGTGCTGAAGGACGCGAACATCTACGCCAAGGAGACGGCGCTCGAGTATGAAAAGCGCCCGGACTGGATGAAGCGCTGGGAGAAAACCGGTCTGCTGAAGTTCCAGGACAAGAACGGTGACGGCCGCATCCAGTACTACAACGATGCCACCAAGAACGAGGAAGTGAAGAAGAAGGCCGCCGAGGCCGGATGGAAGGGCAACGAGCTCTCCGTCAATGCAGACATCATCGTGCTGGCCAATCCCGAGATCGCGCTGCTGCCGAACTGGGTGATCGCGCTGGTCGCCGCCGGCGGTCTGGCCGCCGCGCTGTCGACCGCAGCGGGCCTGCTGATGGCCATCTCCGCGGCCGTCTCGCACGACCTGATCAAGGGCGTGTTCAAGCCCGACATCAGCGAGCGCGGTGAGCTTCTCGCCGGCAAGGTCTCGATGGCCGTTGCGATCGTGGTGTCCGGTTATCTGGGGCTGAACCCGCCGGGCTTCGCCGCGGGGACCGTCGCCCTTGCGTTCGGGATCGCCGCCAGCTCGCTGTTCCCGGCGATCATGATGGGCATCTTCAGCAAGAAGATGAACAAGGAAGGCGCGATGGCGGGGATGCTCGCCGGACTGGCGATCACGCTGTTCTACGTGTTCGCGCACAAGGGCATCTTCTTCATCAAGGGCACCGAGTACCTCGGGCTGATCGGTGGCGCGAACAGCTTCTTCGGCATCACGCCGGAGGCATTCGGCGCCGTCGGCGCGGTGGTGAACTTCGTGGTCGCCTTCCTGGTCGACAAGGTGACCCAGGAGCCGCCGGAGCACATCCAGCACATGGTCGAGGCGGTGCGCATCCCGCGCGGCGCCAAGGCGGTCGACGGCGCGCACTAAGGGCGCTTGACCCGGGCATCCGGGTCGCGACAATCGGGCCTCACCGGCGGTGCCGGTGGGGCCCATTTTCTTGCGGAGCGTCGGATGGCCTTCGATATGAGCGTTGCGCTGGCGTGGATCATGTTCCTGGCGCTGTTTCCGCTCGCGTTCGTCTGGTTGCGCCGTGCGTGGCGCATCTTCGCCCGACGCGACTTTTCGGAGGTCGCGCTCAAGCACGGTGCGCCGCCCCCGGATGCCGAACGCTGGGCGCCCTACGAGATGGTGATCAATGGCCTGGCCGGCGCGATCGCGGTGTTCCTGATCGTCGGCGTCGCCATCGGCGCGCTGGAATACGACGTCTGGACCACGATCGCCGGCACGACGATCTGGTGCAAGTTCTTCGCCAGCTTTGCCTTGAGCCGCCGGGCGCACATGGCCGCATCGCGCCCCCGTTCCTGAGCCCTGGGGCGGCCCAGGCGTAAACGGGCCGGCAGACGGTTACCGCCACCGTGCTGCGGTCACACACACGCGTCCGATCTGCGGTCAGAATGCGCCGTGCGAGAGCGCGAATCGAGCGCGCCCGCTCGTGGGGGACTAAATCGTGTCGGATACCCTGGCGGTTCAACGTCTGATCGCTCTGTTCATCGCCGGCTGGCTGCTGTTCAGCTTCCCGCTGCTGGCCCTGTGGGATCACGATCTGATGCTGTTCGGCGTGCCGCTGTTTCCGGGCGCGCTGTTCATCGTGTGGGGCGTGCTGATCGCGCTCGTTGCCTGGGTGGTCGAAAACATCCGGGAGTGAGCGGCGATGCTGTCGCCACCTCTGGTTCTCGCGGCATCGTTTGCCTACCTTCTGCTGCTGTTTCTGGTCGCCTGGTGGGCCGATCGGCGCGCGTTTGCCGGCCGTTCGGTAATCGGCAACGCCTGGGTATACGCGCTGTCGATGGCGGTGTACTGCACCGCGTGGACGTATTTCGGCAGCGTCGGCCGCGCCGCGTCCAGCGGCGTCTGGTTCCTGCCGATCTATCTCGGCCCGACGCTGGCGATGGTGGTGGCGTGGATGGTCGTGCGCAAGATGATCCGCATCGCGCGCACCTACCGGATCACGTCGATCGCCGATTTCGTCGCCAGCCGCTATGGCAAGAGCCCGCTGCTGGCCGGACTCGTCACCCTGATCACGGTCGTCGGCATCGTTCCCTACATTGCGCTGCAGCTGAAGGCGATCGCGAGCGGCTACGCGTTGCTGACAACGCCGGTCGGCGAAGCGCTTCCCGCCGGCGCGGGCTGGTGGCGCAGTGGAACGCTGTACGTAGCGCTCGCGCTGGCAGGGTTCACGATGATCTTTGGCACGCGCCACCTTGATTCGACGGAGCGGCACGAGGGAATGGTGGCGGCGATCGCGTTCGAGTCGATCGTCAAGCTGGTGGCATTCGTCGCGGTCGGCGTGTTCGTGACCTGGGGGCTGTTCAGCGGGCCAGCCGACCTGTTCGGGCGGGCGATGGCGACGCCGGAACTCAGGCGCCTGCTCACGGTCGCGCAGGGCCTCGACTTCCCGTACGCGCAGTGGTTCGCATTGACGCTGCTGTCGATGCTGTCGGTGATCTTCCTGCCGCGCCAGTTCCAGGTGATGGTGGTGGAGAACGTGGACGAGGCACATCTGCGGCGCGCGGCGTGGGCATTTCCGGCGTACCTGCTGGCCATCAACGTGTTCGTGCTGCCGATCGCATTCGGCGGCTTGCTGTATTTCGCCCCCGGCACCGCCAATGCCGATACCTTCGTGCTGTCGCTGCCGCTCGCCGAGAAGCAGAACCTGCTTGCGCTGGTCGCATTCATCGGCGGGCTGTCGGCGGCCACCGGCATGGTGATCGTCGAGGCGATCGCGGTGTCGACGATGGTCTGCAACGACCTGGTGATGCCGCTGCTGCTGCGAACCGGCGCAATCGGCACGCGGCGCGCCGCACCGGTGGACGCCCGCGCGCCGCGGAACCTGACCGGCATGCTGCTCGGCATCCGCCGTGTCGCGATCGTCGCGATCCTGCTGCTCGGTTACCTCTATTACCACCTCGCCGGCGAGGCGTATGCGCTGGTCAGCATCGGCCTGATCAGCTTCGCCGCCGTCGCGCAGTTCGCGCCGTCGATGCTCGGCGGGATGTACTGGAAAGGCGGCACGCGCGGGGGCGCGCTGGCAGGTCTGCTGGCCGGCTTCGCGCTGTGGGTCTACACGCTGATGCTTCCGTCGATCGCCAAGTCGGGCTGGTGGAGCACCGAGTTCGTGCGCAACGGCCCCTTTGGCATCGCCATGCTCAGGCCGGAGCAGCTGTTCGGGCTGCCCGGACTGGACAACCTCACGCATTCGCTGTTCTGGAGCCTGCTGGCGAACGTCGCCTTGTACGTGGGAGTGTCGCTCGCGCATCGGCCGTCGGCGGCCGAGACGAGCCAGGCGCTGCTGTTCGTCGATGTCTTCAAGGGCGGAAGCGGCGACGGCGGCCGCCATGAGGGCCCGGTGTTCTGGCGCGGCCGGGCCAAGCTCACCGACCTGCTCGCGCTGGTGGCACGCTTCCTCGGCGCGGGACGCGCCCGCTCCCTGTTCGAGAGCTATGCGCGGCGGACCGGAAAGGCGGGCATCGAGCAGATCGAGCCGGATGCGCGGCTGGTCCAGTTCGTCGAAACCCAGCTCGCCGGGGCGATCGGCAGCGCATCGGCGCGGGTCATGGTCGCCTCCGTCGCCGAGGAGGAGGCGCTCGACCTGGACGACGTGATGCGAATCCTCGACGAAGCGTCGCAGCTGCGCGCCTACTCGCGCGAACTCGAGGAGAAGTCGCAATCGCTGCAGCGCGCGACGGCCGAGCTGCGCGCGGCCAACGAGCAGTTGAAGAGCCTGGACCGGCTCAAGGATGATTTCATGTCGTCCGTCACGCACGAATTGCGCACGCCCCTGACGTCGATCCGCGCGCTGTCGGAACTCATGGTCGATGACCCCGCGATGCCGGCGGACGAGCGCCAGCGCTTTCTCGGCATCATCGTGAGCGAAACGGAGCGGCTGTCGCGCCTGGTCGGCCAGGTGCTCGACCTCGCCAAGATCGAGTCCGGTAACGCCGACTGGCACGATGCCGACGTCGACATGCGCGCGCTGCTTTCCCGGGTCGCGCAGACCACGCGGGAGATGCTGCGCGAGCGGGGCGCCACGCTCGTCCTCGCCTTGCCCGATCACGACCTGCCGCCGCTGCGCGCCGACCCCGACCGGCTGCTGCAGGTCCTGCACAATCTGCTCGGCAACGCGGCCAAGTTCGTTCCCGCGCAGGGGGGCCGGGTCGAACTGCGCCTGCGCGCCGACGACCGCGGCGTCACGGTGGAGGTGCAGGACAACGGGCCCGGCGTGCCGCCGGAGCAGCGCGAGCTGATCTTCGAGAAGTTTCGCCAGGGCGGTGATGCAGCCGATCCGCGCGCGGGAACGGGACTCGGCCTGCCGATCAGCCGTCAGATCGTCGAGCACTTCGGCGGCCGGCTGGCGCTGCGCACCGACGCAGGGCCGGGTGCGTGCTTTGCCTTCACAATTCCGTGGCGACGGCCGACAGCGGCTACGGCGCGCGCCGGCGGTCCGGATGTCGAACGTGGAGAGGAAGGATGACCAGCAAGATCCTGATTGCCGACGACGAGCCGAACATCCTGCTTTCTCTCGAGTACCTGATGAAGCGGGAGGGCTACGAAGTGCTCGTGGCGCGCGACGGGGTGGAGGCGCTGGCGACGCTGCGGCGCGAGCATCCGCGGCTCGTGCTGCTCGACGTGATGATGCCGGGCAAGAGCGGCTTCGACGTCTGCCAGGAGCTGCGCGCCGATGACTCGATCAAGGACACCCTGGTGCTGATGCTGACTGCCAAGGGGCGCGACACCGATGTCGCCAAGGGCCTGGGTGTGGGCGCGAACGCGTACGTGACCAAGCCGTTCTCCACCAAGGAGCTGGTGCGGAAGGTGCGGGAATTGCTCGGAGGCGAGCAGTGAGACGCGATCGGCGGCTGCTGGCCGCCGTCGCGATCGCGGTCGGCGGCACGGCCCTGGTCGCGGCAGCGTGGATCGGCGGCAGCATCGCGCTCGTCGCCTCCTCGCTGCGTGACGCCGAGAGCGCCGCTGTGCAGGCGATCCTCGCGCCGCGCGCGGCGGAGCTGGTGCTGACGACGCTGATGCTGATCGCCGCGGTCGTATTCGTCGTGCTCGCGCTGTATCGGCGCTGGGTCGCACCGGCCGCGCGCCTGCTCGAGGAGACGCGCGCGCTGCTGGTGGCGGACGTCGATCGCGAGCTGGCGATCGACGGTGCCGCCGAGGTGCGCGGCCTGGCGCAGGCGATCAACGAGCTGGTCCGGCAGCGCAGCCACCTGAAGCACGACATCGAGGACAAGGTGGCCGAGGCCAGCCGCGGCATTGCCCAGGAACGCAACCGGCTCGCCGCGCTGATGAGCGAGCTCACGCAGAGTGTCATCGTGTGCAATCTCGACGGACGCATCCTGATGTACAACCAGCGGGCACGCGCGCAGTTCCGGGCGCTGTCGGCGACGCCGGCGCTCGCCCAGGGCGCGGAGCTGATCGGGCTGGGCCGCTCGATCTACAGCGTCTTCGATCGCAAGCTGGTCGCGCACGCGCTGGAGAGCGTGCAGCAGCGCCAGCAGCGCGGCGTGGCCAGCCCGACCGCGCAGTTCGTCACGGTGACGCGGAGCGGGCAGCTGCTGCGCGTGCAGATGGCGCCGGTGCGCGGGGTGGCCGATGAGCCGGAGGCGGCCGAGCAGAGCCTGCAGCTCGCCGGTTTCGTGCTGATGCTGGAAGACATCACGCGCGACTTCGAGCAGGTCTCCGAGCGCGACCGCCTGCTGCACGATCTCACCGAGGGCAGCCGCGGTTCGCTCGCCAACCTGCAGGCGGCGGTCGAGATCCTCGACGATCCGGCGCTCGACGGGTCCGCGCGCGAACGCTTCCTCGGCGTGGTGCGCGAAGAGTCCGGCGCGATGGCACGCCGTTTCCAGGAACTGGCAGCGCGGTCGGCGCGCAGCCTTGCCACCGGCTGGCCGCTGGAGGACATGCTCGGCGCCGACTTCGTCGCCGCCGCGCAGCGCCGCATCGAGTCCCAGCTCGGCCTGCGCGTTCGTGCCGACGAGGTCGACGCGTCGCTCTGGCTGCGGCTGGACAGCTACACGCTGCTGCAGGCCGTCGTCTACCTCGCCGACCGGCTCGCCGACGAGCATGACGTGCGGGAGATGCAGCTGCGGCTTAAGGCCGCCAACGTCGATCATGCGCACCTCGACCTGATCTGGATCGGGCGGGCGATGAGCACAGAGACCGTGATGAGCTGGGAGATGGATCCGATGCGGATCGGCAGCGAGGCGAGCAGCCTGACGCTGCGCGAGGTGATGCAGCGCCACGGCGGGGAGTTCTGGTTCGAGCGCGAGCGCGTGCGCCACCAGGCGTTCTTCCGCTTTCTGCTGCCGCTTTCGCGCGCGGCAGCCGCGCTCGAGCAGACCGCGTTCGTGCGCAGCGGAAGCCGCCCCGAGTACTACGACTTCGACCTGTTCCGCGTCACCGAATCGACCCGCGCAATGGACGAGCGTCGCCTCGTCGATCTGTCGTACACGGTGTTCGACACCGAGACGACGGGGCTCGAGCCCTCCGCGGGCGACGAGATCATCCAGATCGGCGCGGTGCGCGTAGTGAACGGCAAGCTGTTGCGGTCCGAGTCGTTCGAACAGCTGGTCGATCCGCAACGGACGATACCCGCCGCGACGGTGCCGATCCACGGCATCGAACCGGCGATGGTCGTCGGGCAGCCGACGATCGACGCGGTCCTGCCCGCGTTTCACGCCTATGCGCAGGATACGGTCCTCGTCGCCCACAACGCCGCGTTCGACATGCGCTTTCTGCAGATGAAGGAAGGAGTCGCCGGCGTGCGCTTCGATCAGCCGGTGCTCGATACGCTGCTTCTGTCGGCCCTGGTGCAGCCCAGCCAGGAGTCACACGCGCTGGAGGCGATCGCGGAGCGATTCCGGATCACGGTGATCGGACGTCATACGGCGCTGGGCGACGCGATCGTGACCGCCGAGGTGTTCCTGAAGCTGGTCCCGCTGCTCGCCGACCGCGGCATCCATACCCTCGGCGAGGCACGCGAGGCCGCGAAGAAGACCTACTACGCTCGGCTGAAGTACTGATGCGCCGCGGCTGGCCGCGGGCGGTCAGGCCAGCGCCATCTCCATCACGCGCGCGACATGCACCGCTTCGCGCTGCGCGCCGTCGTGGACCTGGTGCCGACAGCTGGTGCCGTCGGCGACGATCAGCGCGTCGGCGTCGGCGGCCCTCACCGCCGGCAGCAGCGCGGCCTCGGCCATCGCGATCGACACGTCGTAATGCGCGGCTTCGTAGCCAAAGCTGCCGGCCATGCCGCAGCAGCTCGATTCGATTGTCTGCACACGCAACTGCGGCACGAGCCTGAGCGCGTCGACGACGGCGCCCATCGCACCGAATGCCTTCTGGTGGCAATGTCCATGCAGCAGCGCCTGCCTCGGCAGCGGCCGGAAGGCGGCATGAAAGCGGCCGGCGCGCTGCTCGCGCACGACGAACTCCTCGAACAGCAGGCTGGCGGCCGCAAGTTCCTGCGCTTCCGCGCCGAGTCCCAGCACCAGGTATTCGTCCCGGAAGCCGAGCAGACACGACGGCTCCAGCCCCACCACGCTCGCACCGGCGCGCACGTACGGCAGCAGCGCGGCGAGCGAGCGGCGCGCCTCGTCCTTCGCGCGGTCGACCATGCCGCTGCCGAGGTACGTTCGACCGCAGCACAAGGGACGGCCGTCCGCGCCGCGCGCGACCACGACTTCGCAGCCGCCCGCCTCGAGCACGCGCCGCGCGGCGCGCAGGTTGTCGGGCTCGTAGTAGTTGTTGAACGTGTCCGCGAACAGCACGACCTGCCGGCGATCCGGCGCGGGCGCAGGCGGATGCGGCGCGTCGCGCGTGAAGACGTCGCGCCGGAACCCGGGCAGCGAGCGCTGCGCGGCGATGCCGAGCCACCGCTCGCCGAGCGCGGCGAGCAACGGCGAGCGGTTGCGCAGATTCGCCAGGCCGGCGAAGCGCGACGCCCAGCCCGCATAGCGCGGCAGATGCGCGACCAGGCGGTCCTTCAGCGTGTGGCCGTGGCGCCGCTTGTAGTGATGCATGAACTCGATCTTCATGCGCGCCATGTCGACGCCGGTCGGGCACTCGCGCCGGCAGCCCTTGCAGCTGACGCACAGGTCCATCGCCTCGAACACCGCGTCGGACGCGAGCGCGTCGGGTCCGAGCTGGCCCGACAGCGCCAGCCGCAGCGTATTGGCGCGCCCGCGCGTGACGTGCTGCTCGTCGCGCGTGGCGCGATAGCTCGGGCACATGGCGCCGGCGTCGAACTTGCGGCAGTGGCCGTTGTTGTTGCACATCTCGACCGCCTTGCCGAGCCCCTGCGCCGGATCGCCGCCGGTTCCGGGCGCGGTCAGTTCCTCGGTCGCCGGATCGTTGTGCACGTCCCACGCGGACCAGTCGAGCACGGGTTGCAGCGGCTGGATCGCGTATCCGGGCTGGTAGCGAAACAAAGTGCGGTCGTCCATCCTCGATGGCCGCACGATCTTGCCCGGGTTCATCAGCCCGCGCGGGTCGAACAGCCGCTTGATCTCCTCGAACGCGGCGGCGAGTTTCGGGCCGAACTGCCACGCGACCCACTCGCTGCGCGACAGACCGTCGCCGTGCTCGCCCGAGTACGCGCCCTTGTACTGGCGCACCATGGCGCTGGCTTCCTCGGCGATCGCGCGCATCTTCTGCGGCCCGTCGCTGCGCATGTCGAGGATCGGCCGCACGTGCAGCGTGCCGACCGACGCGTGCGCGTACCAGGTGCCGCGCGTGCCGTGCTTGCGGAACACCTCGGTGAGCCGCGCGGTGTATTCAGCCAGGTGCTCGAGCGGCACCGCGCAGTCCTCGATGAAGCTCACCGGCTTGCCGTCGCCGCGCAGCGACATCATGATGTTCAGGCCCGCCTTGCGCACTTCCCACAGCGCCTTCTGCGCGACATCGTCGGTCATCCGCACCACGCTGTCCGGCAACTTCAGTTCGCCCATCAGCTCGACCAGCCGCGCGAGCTGCGCGACGAGCGCGCTCTTGTCGCTGCCGGAGAACTCAACCAGCAGGATCGCGTCGGGAGCGCCTATCAGCGCGGCCTCGATCACCGGCGCAAACGCCGGGTTCGCGCGCGCCAGGTCGATCATCGTGCGGTCGACCAGCTCCACCGCAGTCGGCCCGAGCTTGACGATGTGCTGCGCAGAGTCCATCGCAGCAAAGAAGGTCGGGAAGTTGACGACTCCAAGCACGCGCTGCGCCGGCAGCGGCACCAGCTTCAGCCGCAGGCGCTTGAAGTACGCCAGCGTGCCCTCGGAGCCGACCAGCAGCTGGGCGAGATTCACGGCTCCGTCGCGCGTGTAGGGCCGCTCCGACTGCGGACGGAAAACGTCGAGGTTGTAGCCGCCGACACGCCGCATCACCTTCGGCCACAGCCGCTCGATCTCGTCGCGTTCGCGCAGCGCGATCGCCCGCACCGCCTCGCCGAGTTCGCGCGCGCGGCCGGCGGCCCGCTCGAACGGGCCGAAGTCGCACTCGCTGCCGTCGGCCAGCAGCCCAGTGATGCCGGCGACGTTGTGCACCATGTTGCCGTAGGCGATCGAGCGGCTGCCGCAGGAGTTGTTGCCTGCCATGCCGCCGAGCGTGGCCTGCGCCGAGGTCGACACGTCGACCGGATGCCACACCCCGTGCTTCTTCAGCTGCGCATTCAGCGCGTCGAGCGCGATGCCGGGCTGCACCTCGACCTCGCCGGCGTCGAGGTCGAGCGCGGTGACGTGGCGCAGGTGCTTCGAGTGGTCGATCACCAGCGCGGCGCCGACGGTCTGCCCGCATTGCGACGTGCCGCCGCCACGCGGCAGCACGGGCACGTTGCGCGCGATCGCGATCGCGAGCGCCGTGCGCGCGTCGTCCTCGGTCTGCGGCACGAACACCCCGACCGGCTCGACCTGGTAGATCGAAGCGTCGGTCGCGTAGCGCCCGCGCGAGGCGGCGTCGAATAGCACCTCGCCCTGCGTGTGCGCGCGCAGCTGGCGTGCGAGCTCGGCGGCTTCGATGCGGGCGTCGAGGCGGACCGCCGAGTTCACGCGCGACGCTCCCGCTCGTTGCGCATCTGCGCCACCACGACGAAGCGCTTGTGGTGCAGGTGCTCGACCAGCAGCGCGCGCATGCGGGCACCGTCGCGCCGCGCCAGTGCGTCGACCATCGCCTCGTGCTCGCGCACCGCCGCCTCCCACTTGTCTTCGTCGAAATTGGAGCGGAAGCGGAACGCCTGCAGGCGCGCGTTGAGGCGATCGTAGGTTTCGGTCAGCACGGGGTTGCGCGCCGCGCGGTTGATGGCGCGATGGATCTGCGCATTCAGCCGGTAGTAGGCCGGCAGGTCGCGGCGTGCGTGCTGCGCGCGCATCTCGTAATTCAGCGCGCGGATCTCGGCGATTTCCGCGTCGGTGATGCGCGCGCACGCGAGTTCTCCCGACAGCCCCTCGAGCGCGGCCAGCACGTCGAACGCGTGCACCACGTCCTCTTCCGACATCTGTGCGACCTGCGCGCCGCGGTTGGGCAGATGCTCGACCAGGCCGTCCGCGGTCAGCATCTTCAGCGCTTCGCGCAGCGGCGTGCGCGACACCTGCAGCCGCTGCGCGAGTTCGCGCTCATTGAGCTTCGCGCCGGGCGCCAGCTCGCCTTCGACGATCAGCGCGCGCAACCGCTGTGCGACCGCGGTATGCAGCACTTCGCCGTCGAGCGGCACTACCTTGGCGCTTCTGGGCATTTGTATACCAAAGATCAGTCGACCGGGTGCGAGGCCACTTGGGAGAATTGCGAATCGTTGCTTCTGCTTGCCTTTTGTATACCAAAAGGCTACGCTGTTCGGCACCCATCGGCAAGTTCGCTCCGCTTCGCAGACCCTCCATGCTCAAGCTCAACGCGCATCCGACCGGCCGGCATTTCCTGCAGATTCCCGGTCCGACCAACGTCCCCGATCGCGTGCTGCGTGCGATCGACCACCCGACCATCGATCACCGCGGCCCCGAGTTCCGCGAACTCGCGCTCAAGGTGCTGCACGAGATCAAGCAGATCTTCCAGACCGAACAGCCGGTGATCATCTATCCCGCATCCGGCTCCGGCGCTTGGGAGGCCGCGCTGGTCAACACGCTGTCGCCAGGCGACCGCGTGCTGATGTACGAGACCGGACACTTTGCGACGCTGTGGAAGAAGCTGGCGGAAAAGCTCGGCCTGCAGCCGGAATTCCTCGGCGGCGACTGGCGCCACGGCGTGGATGCGGCGCTGATCCGCGAGCGACTCGAGCGCGATGCCGCGCACGAGATCAAGGCGGTGTGCGTGGTGCACAACGAGACCTCGACCGGCGTGACGTCCGAAATCGCGGCGGTGCGGCAGGCGATCGATGCCGTGCGCCACCCGGCGCTGCTGATGGTCGATACGATCTCGTCGCTCGCGTCGATCGACTACCGGCACGACGCCTGGGGCGTCGACGTCACGGTGGCCGGATCGCAGAAGGGCCTGATGCTGCCGCCGGGCCTGTCGTTCAATGCCGTGAGCCGGAAGTCGCTCGACGCGTCGAAGCGCGCACGCCTGCCGCGCGCGTACTGGGGCTGGGACGAGATCCTGGCCGCGAACGCCAACGGTTTCTGGCCGACCACGCCGGCGACGAACCTGTTGTACGGGCTGGCGGAGGCGATCGACATGCTGCAGGAGGAGGGCCTGCCCAACGTGTTCGCGCGCCACGACCGGCACGCCGAGGCCACGCGGCGCGCAGTGCGCGCCTGGGGCATGGAGGTGCTGTGCGCCAACCCTGCCGAATACAGTTCGTCGCTGACCGCGGTCGTGATGCCGAAGGACG
>JBLMYK010000202.1:0-6952 GCA_050258235.1 Gemmatimonadota bacterium
GCCCGGTACTTCGCGTAGGCGTCGTTCAGTTCGGCCAGCGCGTGCATCAACGTCTCGGCGACGAAGATGCCCCCGTACGGCCCGAAGTGGCCGCGTTCGTCAGGAAGGTCGTAAGGCTTCATGCTTGTCCAGCGCTTGCGTCGGCGGTGCGCACCGCATCGACGAAGCGGCGAATCCGTTCGGCGCTCTTGACGCCCGGCGCGTCCTCGACACCGCTGCTCACGTCGACGGCGAACGGATGCACCAGGTGGATCGCTTTCGTGACGTTCGTTTCGTTCAATCCGCCGGCCAGGATGAGCGCCTTGGTGCGGCTTGCCGCCGACGGCAGCAATTCCCAGTCGAACGTTGCGCCGGCTCCGCCGAATCCGGCGCTCGGCGCATCGACAAGCAGCGCGCGGGCGGAGCCAAAAGAGCGCTCGCAGTCTAACAAATCCATCTCACGCGTCATGCCGATGGCGCGAATGTAAGGGCGGCGAAAACGCTCGCAGTCCGACGGACGCTCGTCGCCGTGAAACTGCAGCAGCGCGTTCGGTACGCGCAGCAGCGCAGCCTCCACCGCGGCCGCAGTCGCGTTCACGAACAGCAGGACCGGCGTCACCAATGCGGGCAGCGCAGCGGACAGGGGCTCGAGCGAGTCGGGCGGAACGTAGCGCCGGCTGCCCTCGTAGCAGACGAACCCGACCGCATCGGCCCCGGCCGCGACCGCGGCGTTCACGTCCTCGATACGGGTCAATCCGCAGATCTTGATGCGTGTGCGAGTCATGCAAGCAGCGCAAAATCCTCTGCCGGCGGCAGGCCGAAACTCGCATCGTAGTCGACCCCGGTCAGATAAAGGCCCGCCGCGGATGCGGTTGGCGCCGCGAGCCGGCGGTCTCGACCCGCGAGCAGTTCACCTGCCCAGTCGGGAGGCTGGCGCCCGAGTCCCACCTGGATCAGCGTACCCATCAGATTCCGCACCATGTGATGCAGGAATGCATTGGCGACGAATCGAAATCGCAGCAGCCTGCCGCGCGATTCGATCTCCAGGCGGCGCAATTCGCGCACCGGCGACGCCGCCTGGCACTCGGCCGATCGAAATGCGCTGAAATCGTGCTTGCCCGTCAGCATCGCAGCGGCAGTACGCATCGCATCGACTTCGAGCGGACGGAACACCCAGCCGGCGCGCCGCTCCCGCAGCGGCGCGCGCACCGGGTCGTTCAGCAGCCAGTAGTCGTAGCGTCTTGCGCGCGCAGAAAACCGCGCGTGAAACTCGTCGCTGACCGTGCGCGACCAGCGCACCGCGAGTGCCTCAGGCAGCCAGCGATTCACGCCGCGTATCCAGGCGTCGACCGGACGCAGCACCTCGGTATCGATATGAACGACCTGGTAGGTCGCATGCACGCCGGCATCCGTGCGGCCGGCGCAGATCGTCGCGACGGGGCCGCCGGCGAATTGCGCGAGAGCAGCTTCGAGCACGTCCTGGACCGCACCGCGGTTCGGCTGCGTCTGCCAGCCGCAGAACGCCGCCCCATCGTATTGAAGCCCGAGCGCAAGACGCATCGCCGCAGCGTGATCAGAAAATGAAAAAGCCGGCGCGGACCTGGGACCGCGCCGGCCTCTTGGCGCTTCCGATCAGTTCTCGACCTGTTTCATCAGCTCGACCGCGGACTGGCGCTGTTCACGCGTGCCGTCGCGCATCACTTCCTCCAGCAGTTCGCGCGCGCCATCCTTCACGCCGAGGTCGATGTATCCGCGCGCGAGGTCGAGCTTCGTGGCCATCTGCGCGGCCAGCGGGCTGCCGGTCGGAGTTTCGGTCTTCCGCCCGCCCAGTTCGACGTCGGCCCCGCTCAGATCGAAGTCGATCAGCGGCACCGTCGCCTGGTCGGTGTTCGACAGCAGCCTCGGCGCGCGCTCCTCGGGCAGCGCTCCGACTTCGCCGATCAGCGACGGACGCGACAGCGTGTCATCAAAACCCGGAATACGCGCGGGCGGCCGAGTCGCCGGCGACGCGTCCGGCTGGATCGGTGGCAACGGGGCCGAAGCCGCGGGTTCCGGCTTGCGCGGCGGCAGATCCAGATTCAGATCCGGCAACGGCGGCAACTGTTCGACCGGCGGTGCCTTGGTCGGCTCGAATTTCATCTCGAACGCCGGGGCAGCGGGCGCCTCGACCTTGGGAGCGGAGTCCACCTTCGTCGGGGGCAACGCATCGAGTTCGAAGTCAAGCCCGGCCAGCTGCGTCGGTTCGTCGTCGCGCGGCGAAATCCGCGTGGCCGGCGCCTCCGCGGATTCGACCGGCAGCTTCGTTTCGATGCCGAGCCGTGAATCGCCCTCCGGCAGAATCTGCTCGGTGGCCGCGCCCGGCGAAAGCATGGTCGTGCGCGCGCCCGCGGTCGGGCGCGTGAGCCCCACCGTTGCCGGCATCTCCGTTCCGGGCATCGTGGACGTCTGCTCGAGGTCGGCCATCGGCATGCCGGTCGGCATGGCTGCTGTCGTCGGCCCCCGCATCGTGGTGCTCGGGCCCAGGCGCAGTTCGGTCGTCGGGCCTTTTTCGGATTTCTCAGCGGCAGCCGCCGAGCCGCCATACAACGCGTTGCTTGGATCCAGCGCGCGGCCGAGCTTGACGGTGCGATCCCACTCCTCGCCCTCGCCGCCGGTTCTGTCCTTCAGTTCCTGTGCAACGGCGTTGAAGGACGCCTTGTCGCTGCGGCGGGAATAGATTTCGAGCAGCTTGGCGCGCGCGGAATGGCGGTCGGGCTGCATGCGCAGCGCTTCCTTGAGGATCTCTTCCGCCTGCTCCTCGCGCCCGTAAGCGATATACACGTCGGCTTCCGCCACCGGGTCGACTTCATTGGAATCGAGCTGAGACGACGACGGGATGAAGCTCGAGTTGAACGTGCTGGTGGCGGCCGTATCGACGCTCTGGCCCCCGGTCTGGCCGAACAGCGAGTTTCCGCGCAGCCCCTCGGCCATCTCGAAGTCGCCCTTCTGATCCGCGGACTTGCGCCGCCGGTAGGCAACGAAGCCGAGCAACGCGACCACCGCGGCAGCGAGGCCGCCGATCGCATAACCGCTCGTGCCGCTGATCAGATCCTGCAGGAAGCCGGGCTGTTCGGCAGGCGCCGGCGCGGGCTTCGGAGCTTCGGCCTTGGGCGCTTCGGGTTTCGCGGGTTCGACCTTCGGCGCTTCGGCCGGCGCGGCCGCCTTGGCAGCCGGCTCGGGCGCGGGTGCGGGCGCTGCTGCCGGCGCTGGCGCGGGCGCCGGAGCGGGAGCAGCCGGCGGCGCCTTCTCTTCCGCTGCCTTCTGCGCCTGTGCGCCCGCCTTGCTCTGCAGCTCGAGCGCCTGCTGCAGCTTCTGGTTCGTTTGCTCGAGTTCCGCGATACGTTGCTGAAGTTCCTTGACCTGCCGCTCGCGGGCCACCGCTTCGTCGCCCGCCTTGGTCGCAGTCGCCTGCCCCGCTCCGCCAGTGTCGGTTTTGGCAATCTTCAGCTGATCGCCGGTGCGGGGCGCAGCGCCTTTGTCTTCAACCTTGGTCGTCACCCGTCCCTGTCCCGCCGCGGCAGCCGTCGATGGCCCGGTCGCGGTGGCCGCCTGCGCAAGGCGGCTGCGGTATTGGGCAAAGTCCGCGCTCTGCGCGGCAACCTCCCGGCGCGCATCCGTGGCGCCGATCGCCAGCGTCTCGCTTTCCGCCGGAATGCGCAGCGTGCTGCCGGCGAGAAGATTGTTCATGTTCTTCGCGGCGAACGCCTCCGGATTGGCGCGGAATAGCGACACCAGCATCTGGTCGAGCGAAGCCGCCGCCGGCTTGGTCTGCTGGGCGATCTTGCCAAGCGTGTCGCCGCGCTTGACCGAATAGGTCGACGCCGTCGAAGCCGGCGCACGCGTTGCCGGTGCAGCGGACGCTGCCGGTGCGGGCGCTGGCGCTGCGGCAGGCGCGGGAGCCGGCGCAGTCGTCGCAGCGGCGGGCGCAGTACTGCGCGCGACCGGCGCCACCACATCGGCACCCGCCTTCAGCGCAGGCGGATCGAGCAGTACCGTGTACTCGCGCAGCACGCGGCCGGTTGACGAGGTCAGTTCGATCAAGAGATCGAGATACGGCTCGTTCACCGGCATCGCCGACGACACGCGCACGATGTACTGGCTGTCACCGCGCTTGTCCAGAGTGAAGCGAAGCGACGACAGCGCCGGATTGAATTCCAGATTGGCCTGCCGGAACGCGGTCGCCGAAGCAAGACGCACCCCAAGCGACGAGGCCTCCTGTGGCGTGACGGCGGTGACCTCGACGTCTGCCCGCAGCGGCTGGCCGAGGGCGGAGTGGATCGTCAATCGGCCGAGACTTGCGGCATCGACAACGGGCGCCGCGAAAGCCAGGCTGATCGCTAATGCAAGCGCGGACCGCGCCACTGATGGGGTCGAATTTTTCGTTGCCACGGGTGCCTCTTAGGGGCGGTCTAAATCGATTTCAAACTTAACATCAGTGACTTAGGTGAGCAAGCTTATAAACCGCCGTAACTCCTCGTCCTGACGGCTGATGGACGGGATCGACTATTCCTCCGGCAACGCCGTCAGTCGAGCCGATTCAACAGAATCCGCAGCATTCGCCGCAGCGGCTCGGCCGCCCCCCAGAGCAACTGATCCCCAATCGTGAACGCGCTCAGGTACTCGCCGCCCATCGCCAGCTTGCGCAGGCGCCCGATCGGCACCTCCATGCTCCCGCTGACCCGCGCCGGTGAGAGTTCGCGGATGCTGTCGTCGCGACGGTTCGGAATGACACGTACCCAGCGGTTTGCCTCCGCCAGCAACTTCTCGATCTCGGCCAGCGGCAGGTCGCGCTTCAGCTTGATCGTCAGCGCCTGGCTGTGGCAGCGCATCGCACCGATGCGGACGCAGATGCCTTCGACGATGATCGATCCCGGCTGACCCATCGCCGGCCGGCCGAGGATCTTGTTGCACTCGGCGCCGCCTTTCCACTCCTCGCGGCTCACCCCGTTGCCCAGATCCTTGTCGATCCAGGCGATCAGGCTGCCGGCCAGCGGCACGCCGAAGCTGGCCTTCGGCAGGCCCTCCGAACGCAACGCCGCCGAGGCCTTGCGGTCGATTTCGAGGATCGCCGACTTCGGATCGGACAGCAGGTCCTTCACCGCCGCGTGTGCGTAACCCATCTGCTCGAGCAGCTCGCGCATGTTCGGTGCCCCGGCGCCCGAAGCGGCCTGGTAGGTCATCGCTGTGACCCATTCGACCAGGTCTGCCTTCAGCAACCCGTCGATCGCCAGCATCATCAGGCTGACCGTGCAGTTGCCCCCGATGTAGTCCTTCACGCCCTTGGCAAGCGCGCTCTTGATCACCGGCAGATTGACCGGATCGAGGATGATCACTGCGTCTTCCTTCATCCGCAGCGCCGAGGCGGCATCGATCCAGTAGCCGTTCCAGCCGGCCGCACGCAGCTTCGGATGAATGTCGTTCGTGTAGTCGCCGCCCTGGCAGGTGATGATCGTGTCGCACGCCTGCAGCGCCGCCAGATCGCTCGCGTCCCGCAGCAGCGGGTCGGCGCGTTTCACCTTTGGCGCCGAGCCGCCCGCGTTCGACGTGCTGAAAAACACCGAGTCAAACAGATCGAAGTCCTGTTCCGCCGCCATCCGGTCCATCAGCACGGATCCGACCATGCCGCGCCAACCCACGATTCCGACTTTCATCACTGCACCTCTTTCGCTTCAAATCATCCAAGCGCCGCCACTACGGCATCGCCCATCTCTTTCGTTCCTACCTTGCGCGTGCCCTCGCTCCAGATATCCGCGGTGCGCAGTCCCTGCGCCAGCGCGCGCTTGACCGCGCCTTCGATGCGGTCCGCCTGTTCGGCGCGCCCCAGCGAGTAGCGCAGCAGCATCGCGGCCGAGAGAATCGTCGCCAGCGGATTGGCGACTCCCTTGCCGGCGATGTCCGGCGCGCTGCCGTGGCTCGGCTCGTACAGGCCCTGGTTGCGTTCGTTCAGCGACGCCGACGGCAGCATGCCGATCGATCCCGTCAGCATCGCGGCCTCGTCGCTCAGGATGTCGCCGAACATGTTGCCGGTCACGATCACGTCGAAGTTCTTCGGCGCCCGCACGAGTTGCATCGCCGCGTTGTCGACGTACATGTGCTCCAGCTCGACGTCACGATACTGCGCGTGCACCTCCGTGACGACGTCCTTCCAGAACTGGAACGTTTCCAGCACGTTCGCCTTGTCGACGCTGGTGACTTTGCCCCGCCGCTTGCGCGCCGCCAAGAAGGCGACGTGCGCGATGCGCTCGATTTCCGGCCGCGCATAGCGCATCGTGTCGAACGCCTCGGGCGCGCCGGCGAACGGCCCGTCGGGTGCCGTGCGGCGGCCACGCGGTTGGCCGAAATAGATGTCGCCGGTCAGTTCGCGCACGATCAGGATGTCGAGGCCCGATACGACCTCGGGCTTCAGCGACGACGCGGCGGCAAGCTCGGGATACAGGATCGCAGGGCGGAAGTTCGCGAACAGTCCGAGGCCCTTGCGCAAGCCGAGGATCGCCTGCTCCGGCCGCAGCGCGCGCTCCAGCTTGTCGTACTTCCAGTCGCCGACGGCGCCGAACAGCACCGCATCGGCCGCCTGGGCGAGCTTCAAGGTCGCCGCCGGCAGCGGATGGCCGTGCTTTTCGTAGGCGGCGCCACCGACGTCGGCGAACTCCAGTTCGAACGGTTCGCCGAGCGCTTTCAGCACCTTCACCGCCTCGGCCACGATCTCGGTTCCGATACCGTCGCCGGGCAGCACTGCAATCTTCATCTGGCTCTTCCCCGCGGGCCTCGTTTCACTCCGCTTCCGCCCGCGACGAAGCGAAGTGCGACATCAGGTCGTCTTGACCAGCCACGGAAACTGCGCCAGCCGCCGCTTCTCGAACTCGGCAATCTCGTCCTTGTGCTGCAGCGTCAGGCCGATGTCGTCCAGCCCGTTGATCAGGCAATTCTTGCGAAA
>JBLMYK010000203.1:0-6256 GCA_050258235.1 Gemmatimonadota bacterium
GCGCGCACCACGCTGTTCGTGCGCGGCGACACCATGCATCCGTACATCGTCGCCTGCGCGCACCGCTTCAACATCCCGACGCGCGAGCAGATCGGCCACAACCTGGGCGCACGCATGCATGCGGCGTTCGTTCACCTGCTCGCGACCTATCCGCGGGCGCTCATCGTCGGGGTCGACAACCTGACGCTGACCGGCAACCTGCTGCTCGAGGCGGACGAAGCGCTGCAGAAGTACGACGTCGTGGTGCAGCCCGCGGCAGACGGCGGCTACACGCTGATCGGGCTGTCGCGCCCGCGCGCGGGGTTGTTCAAGGGGATTGCCTGGGGCACGCCGGACGTGATGCGTCTCACCCGCGAGCGGATCTCGCAGGAAGGCCTGCGTGTCGCCGAACTGACGGCGGCCTGGGACATCGATACGCCCACTGACCTGGGTCGCGCGCTGCGCGAAGGACTCCTGTCCGAGTCGATCATCCGCTGAAGACGGCACATCGGCGCGCAAAGCGCAAGCGCCGCCACAGGGCATTTCCCATCATCGCAACGGTCGTCGTATCCTGCCGCCGCAACAAAGCGGGGCCGGTCCGTTGAATTTCCCATTTCGATCCGATCCAGAATCGCGATGAGCCAGCAACTGCTGCTCATCGGCGGTGGCCAGACTCACCTGGGCGTACTGGATGCGTTCGCGCGCGCGCCGCTGCGGGGCGCCGAGGTCACGCTGGTGTCGCGGTTCGACAACTCGATCTACTCCGGCATGCTGCCGGGCTGGATCGCGGGCCACTATCAGCTGGAGGAATGCGCGATCCCGCTGCCCGCGGTCGCCGAACGCGCCGGCGCTGAATTCTTCCGCGATCGCGTGATCGCGATCGATCTGGTCGAGCGCGTCGCCTATACGCAGGCCGGCGCGCCGCTGCCGTTCGACATCGTTTCGATCGACACCGGGTCCGAAATCGATCCGGACGCGATCCGCGGGGTCGGCCAGTATGCGCTCGGCATCCGTCCGATCGAGAAGTTCGTCGAGATCTGGCAGCGGCACATGACGCGCATCAGCGGTGCGCTGGAGCCGGGCACCGTCACCGTGGTCGGCGGCGGCGCGGCCGGCGTCGAGATCGCGCTCGCCATCGGGCACTATGCCGCGAAGTCGTCGCTGCGCCTGAACGTGCAACTGATCACCGGCAGGCCGGGGCTGCTGCCGGCGCTGCCCGCCAGCATGCGCAAGCGCGCGGCACGCCTGCTGCCCACGGTCGGCGTGCGGACGATCGAGGACGAGGTGACGTCCGTCGGGCCGGACTTCGTGCAACTGGCGCGTGCGGGAGATCTGCGCTCCGACGTCACGATTGCCGCCATTGGCGCGTCCGCCGCGAGCTGGCCGCGCGACTGCGGGCTCAAGTGCGATGAGCGCGGCTTCATCGCGGTCAATTCCCATCTGCAGTCGCGTTCGCATCCGTTCGTGTTCGCGGCCGGCGACTGCGCATCGATGGTCAACCATCCGCGCCCGAAGAGCGGTGTCTATGCGGTACGCGCGGCGGCGCCGCTCGCGACCAACCTGAGGCGCGCGCTGGCCGGCAAGTCGCTGCGACGCCATGTCCCGCCGCTGACCGCGCTGTACCTGCTGTCGGTAGGCGCAAAGAACGCAATCGGCACCTGGGGCCCGTTCAGCTTCGAAGGCGAACGCGTGTGGCGATGGAAGGATCGCATCGATCGCCAATTCATCGCGCGCTACAACCCTGACCTTCCGAAGGTGCGCACCACCTGACCGGCGCGGCACCGCCCGCCGCATGCAGGCGGCGGGCCCGATTCAGCGGCGCGCGATGTCGCCGAAGCGTCCGGCCTGGTAGTCGTTGATCGCCTGGATGATTTCGTCCTGCGTGTTCATCACGAACGGGCCGTAGCGCGCCACCGGCTCGCGCAGCGGAGCGCCCGCGACGACGAGCGCGCGCGTGCCGGCTTCGGTCGCGCGCAGCGTCAGCGAATCGGCGTTGGTCAGCAGCGCCATGTCGCCATCGCGCGCCGCGCGCGCCAGCGTTCCGATCGCGAGCGCGCCGGCGTAGACGAACACGAACGCGTTCTGCTCGGCCGGCACATCGAGCGTGACCTCGGCATCGCGCTCGAGCAGAACGTCGAGGTACGTGATCGGCGTGCGCGTCTCGGCGCGCGCCTGCACGCCCAGCGCGGAGCCGGCGATCACCTTGACGCGGGCGCGGCCGTCGGCGCTGGTCCAGGTCGGCATCCCGGCCGCCCGCACGTCCTGATAGCGCGGCGCGATGCGCTTGTCGTGCGCCGGCAGGTTCACCCACAGCTGGAAGCCGTGCACGCGCCCGCCTTTCTGCCGGATCCAGTCGGCCGGCATTTCTGAGTGGATCACGCCGTCGCCGGCCGTCATCCACTGCACGTCGCCCGCCGCGATCGTGGCGCGGTTGCCGACACTGTCCTCGTGGACGAATTCGCCGTCGAGCATGTAGGTCACCGTCTCGAAGCCGCGGTGGGGATGGTCCGGTGCGCCGACCGCCTCGCCCGGCGCGTACTCCGCCGGGCCCATTTCGTCGAGCAGCAGAAAGGGATCAAGGTGGTCGAGCCCAGCCGTGGGAAACGGCCGCCGCACGATGAAGCCCCCGCCCTCACGCTGGCGGATGGAACGGACGATGCGATTGACCTCACGCGTGGTCATGGAATTCCTTCCGACGTTGTCAGACCTCAGCAGGTGAGGCCAACGCGCGGATTCTCAAGCCGCGCAGCGCTGCGCCAGCGAGCGCGCGTCGCGCGGTGCGCGGCCGGCGTCGGTGTTGTCGAAGAACACGAAGACGTCGCGCCCTCCGGCGCGCCATGCGGCGATGCGATCGGCCCAGCGCGCCAGCGCGCGCGGCCCATAGCCCGACACGTAGGTGACCGCGTGGCCATGCAACCGGACGTAGACGAATTTCGCCGTCACGGCGTTCCAGCACGGCCAGTCGGCCGCATCCGACTGCACGGCGGCGATGTCGTGCTCGCGCAGATACTCGGCCACCTCGTCGTCGAACCAGGACGGATCGCGGAACTCGATCGCATGCCGCGGTCCGGGCCAGGCTCGCAGCCGGCGCGCGAAGTTGCGCAGCCGCGCATCGTCGCGGCCGAGCGTGTGCGGCAGCTGCCACAGCACGACGGCCAGCTTGTTCCGCAGCGGCGCCGCGCGATCGCGCTCGCGCGCTATCGCCGCGGCGTCCACGCGCAGACGCTCCACATGCGTGATCCAGCGATGCCCCTTCAGGCAGAAGCGGAACCGCGCCGGAGTCTGTCCGTACCAGCCCTGCATGACCGCGGGCCGCAGCGCGTGATAGAAGGTTGCGTTGACTTCGACCGCGTCGAATTGCGTCGCGTAATGCGCCAGCCATGCGCGGCGCGGCACTCCGGCGTAGAAGTCGTTGCGCCAGAAATCGTAGGTCCAGCCGCTGGTGCCGACGAAGACTCGGCTCATCCGAGCGCGGTGATGCGCGCGAGATCGAGTTCGCCTGCCGCGCCCCAGCCGCGCGTACCCGCGGGCACTGCCGGTCGGAACTGCTCGTAGAGATGGAATGCCTCGCGCGCCAGGTCGTCCGCCGGCCGCGATCGCGCCAGCTTGGTCATCGCGGCGCGCGCATCGTCGTATCCGGCACCGAACTTGCCACGCAGGTACCGCTCCACGCTGGCCGGATCGACCGGCTTGCCCTTGCTGACCGCGCGCAGGCCTTCCGGCGCCTGCACGACCGGCACCGCCCGGTGCAGCAGGTCGACGTGCAATTCCTCGCCGTGCGCGAGTTCTTCACGCTTCTCCTTCAGTTCCTTCGGCCGCGGTTGGAAGATGCCGAGCGCCTTGCCCTTCGCGTACGCATTCAGCCCGGCAACGACGCGGCCCAGCGTCAGCGACTCGTTCCAGTCGAAGCCGAGCCGCTGCGCGACCACCGCGGCCCACAGCGTCAGCACCGGCGCACGATTGATGGTGATCTTCATCGACTGCATGCTGCGCGCATCGCGCGCTGCTCGCGTTGACCCGAGGCAACGGCCCGCCTTGGCTGCGCACGATCGCGCGCGTACGCTAGCGTGAATCATCAGGTCCGCGTAGCCCGATGCCATCGATCCGCAATACGTCCGCGCGGCTGACGTTCGCGCCGCTGACGCCCGAGCGCTGGCCCGACCTCGAGCAGTTGTTCGGCCCCAACGGCGCCTGCGGCGGGTGCTGGTGCATGTGGTGGAAGCTGTCGCGCGCAGAGTTCGCGCGCCGCAAGGGCGCGGACAACCGGCGATCGTTCAAGCGCATCGTCATGGCCGGCGCCGAACCCGGCCTGATCGCCTATCGCGACGGCGTGCCGATCGGCTGGTGCGCGGTCGAACCGCGTGAACGCTATGAGGCGCTGGCGCGTTCGCGCTCGCTGGCGCCGGTCGATGACAAGGCGGTGTGGTCGGTGACCTGCTTCTTCGTCAGGGCGGGACAACGTCGCACCGGCGTGGGGCTGGCGCTGCTGAAGGAAGCGAGGCGGTTCGTCGCCGCGCGCGGCGGGCGCATCGTCGAGGGCTATCCGAAGGATCCGCGCGGACAATTCCCGGGCACCACGTCGGCATTCATGGGGCTCGCCAGCACCTTCACCGCCGCCGGCTTCAGCGAAGTCGCGCGACGCTCGCCGACGCGGCCGATCATGCGCAGCGTCGTGCGGTCACGCTCAGGGCGGTCGCAGATCGAACCGGGAGAGGTGTCTTGAATCGCCGGGGGCCGGCGGCTTCGAATCCGGCCGGTTGGTCAGCGGCGCGAGGCGTGTCCTCGTATCGGGTGAGGATCACGCTTCGGCCGCGTTCCAATTCCTTTTCGTCGGAGGCCACGGCCACGTTGCCGAAGCAAGGTGACCGCACGACCTAGATTACGTTGCGCGCCGAGCGAATTGAACTCGTCCGCAAGGACGATGCAACGGGAAATCGCCGGCCGGCCGCGCATTTCGAACGAATGGCGTCGCGCGTCCACCACAACCGGGAGATCCGGCGCCGTCCGCCACCCTGGGCGGCTGCGGCACCGCAGCACCGATGGCTACAATCACACGAAGCTATGCCGACTGCAAAGAGATGAGCTCCGACGCCGGCAAACCGGACAAGCGTGGCCGCCCCGATCGTGACAAGGCGACCGGCCCGGCGCCGAATTTCCTGCGCAACATCATCGCCGCCGACCTGCTGCGCGGCACGTACGAAGCACGCAACTGGGCGGGCCGCCCCGGCGTCTACGACATTCACGAAAAGGCGCCGCGCGACCCCGCGAAGATCCGTACGCGCTTCCCGCCCGAGCCGAACGGCTACCTGCACATCGGCCACGCGAAATCGATCTGCCTGAACTTCGGGCTGGCGCGCGACTACGGCGGCCGCTGCCACATGCGCTTCGACGACACCAACCCGGTCAAGGAAGACCAGGAGTACGTCGACGCGATCCTCGACACGGTTCGCTGGCTCGGGTTCACCTGGGAGCACATCGGAGAGCACGGCGCGGAGAAGAATCTTTACCACGCGTCCGACTACTTCGAGGACATGTACCGGTTCGCAGAGCACCTGATCACGACCGGCTACGCCTACGTCGACCAGCAGACCGCCGACCAGATGCGCGAGACGCGCGGCACGCTGACCGAACCCGGCCGCGACTCGCCGTGGCGCGACCGGCCGATCGACGAGAACCTGCGCCTGTTCCGCGAGATGCGGGCCGGCAGGCACGCAGAAGGCAGCATGATCCTGCGCGCGAGGATCGACATGCGGTCGCCCAACATCAACATGCGCGACCCGGCGATCTACCGCATCCGCTTTGCCGAGCATCACATGACCGGCAGCGCGTGGTGCGTGTATCCGATGTATTCGTACGCGCACCCAATCGAGGACGCGCTGGAGAACGTCACGCACTCGATCTGCACGCTCGAATTCGAGGACCAGCGCCCGTTCTACGAGTGGACGCTCGAGCGCATCGTGCCGGTGCTGCGCCGGCCCCAGTTCCTTGCGGCGCAGGAACTTCTGGCGAAGATCCACGACGAAGGCACCGAGGCGCGCCGCGAGTTCGCGCTGCATTGCCGGAACTTCGCCGACAAGCTCGGCGCGAGCCGGTGGGAGCGTCGGGTCGAAACGATGTTCCTGTCGTGGACCGGCAATCCCGACCTGGCGGTGAACGACGCCGACGAGTTCTTCAAGCTGCTGCGCGAGCACACCGAGTGCTTCACGCCGCTGCTGCAAAGCGCGCTCGATGAGCGCCGGCCGAACCCGTTCATGCTGCCGCACCAGTACGAGTTCAA
>JBLMYK010000204.1:0-41223 GCA_050258235.1 Gemmatimonadota bacterium
GCGCGACAGGATGTCGCGCAGCTTGGCATCGTCGGCAACGGGGTCGGAGTCTCGCTTCATGGCGCCTCGCGTGGCGAGTGTAGAAGGCGGCTGCGCCTGAGGCGCAGCCGGTTACACGACAGAAACAAAGCGATACTAGGCGGAAACCGGAGCCCTTCCAGCACTGCTTCTGGACGGCAGAGGACGGACCGCGGCCGGGCCGCCCGGCAGTCAGGCGTCGATCGGCGGCACGAACATGTAGCCGGCGCCGCGCACGGTCTGGATCGCGAGCGGACGGTCGGGGTCGACCTCGACCTTGCGGCGCAGGCGCGCGATCCGGATATCGATCGAGCGGTCGAACGGCTCCCACTCGCGGTTGCGCGTCAACGTCAGCAGGCGATCGCGGGTCAGCACCTTGTTCGGATGCTCGACGAAGGTCTTCAGCAGGTCGAACTCCATCGCGGTGATCGCAATGTCGGCGCCGCCTTCGTCGAGCAGCCTGCGCGCATCCAGATCGAGCGTGCACTTGCCGATGCGCGGGCGTGCCCGCGCCGCAGTCGGCGCCGGCGCGCCGGCCGGCCGCAGCCGGCGCAGCACGCTCTTCAGCCGCGCCCGCAGTTCGCGCGGATCGAACGGTTTGGCAATGTAGTCGTCGGCGCCGACCTCGAGTCCGACCACCCGGTCGACCACGCCGTCGGCGGCGGTGACCATGATGATGCCGACGTCGTAGCGTTCGCGCAGATGGCGCGCGAGCGTCAGCCCGTCTTCACCGGGCAGGCCGACGTCCAGCAGCACCACGTCGGGAACGTTGCGCGCGAGGGCGGCGCGCATTTCGGCGCCGTTGGCGGCGCCATCGACCTCGTAATCGTGCGCGCGCAGGTATTCGAGCAGCATGCGGCGCACGTCGGCATCGTCATCGACCACCAGCACCCGCACGCTCGCCACGTCAGCCCTCTCCGCCCGGCCAGGTTGGCCGGAAGTATAGGAATGCCGCGCGTGATTGCGATCGGTACAAACCGTTACACGGCGTTGCGCAACTGAAAGCGGCGCGATACCCGCGCTTCCTAAAGTGCCCTCCATCGAACACGCCGGCGCTGCCGGATCCGAGGAGAGCACCGATGAGTACCGCCGGAAAGGCATTCGCCCGAGTCGCACGCGACAGCGATGCAGCGCGGACCAGCGCCACCTTTGGCCCGATCAGGCACAGCCACGCATCGACGCCGGCAACCAGCGAGCCGCGCCACGAGCGCGACGGCGCGCCGGAGCTGGACGCCTGGGCACGCCGCGCGCAGGGCGCAAACGGTTTCGGGGGCGCCGACGTCACGCGCCTGCCGCATTCCCGTGATGTGCCGCAATCCCCCGCGCGCACGGACCGCGCGTACGGCCTTGCCGAGATCTTCGTGACGTTCGGGGCAGCGCTCGCCTCCGCGCTGCGCGGCATGGCGGCGCGCTGGCGCCGGCAGCGTGATCTGCGCGCCGCAGTGCACGCACTGCGCGGGCTCGATGCACGCACGCTGCAAGACATCGGACTGACCGGGAGCGAGACGTGGTCGACGGCCGCTGAACTCGTCGGCGCGGCCGAGGCGAGCCGCACGCGCGTCCTGAACACGCTGCGCAGCGTTGCGCTCTGACCTTTGATTTTTCCCCCACCACTCCTGAAGGAGATCACACCATGGAAGCAGTCGCCAATATCGTCAATCCGCAGGCCGCGCAACAGGCCGCCAGTCGCTACGCGAAATGCATCGAAGTTTCCAAGCGCGTGCGCTGGGACATCGACCGCGACGTGATTCGCGGCCGCCAGTTCGATTTCAGCAAGAAGTTCCTGCCCGATGCGCTATCGCGCCAGGGCGCGCTGACCTTCCTGTCGCCGGACGAGCATCGGTTCCTCAGCCAGATCCAGGGCCGCACCTATGCCAACACGTTCGGGCTGGTGGAGCGCTTCATCGGGCCGAAGATCGCCGAGGTGAGCCGTGACCACTGGCTCGGCGACCAGAAGGCGTTCAAGGCGCTGGTGCGCTTCACCGACGAGGAATTGAAGCACCAGGAACTGTTCCGTCGCCTCGATGCGATGGCGGCCGCCGGGATGCCGGCCGGCTACAACTACGTGCCGCAACCGAACGACGTGGCCGGCTTCGTGCTCGGCAAGTCGACCTGGGCCGTGCTCGGACTGACCTGCCACATCGAGATCTTCGTGCTGTCGCACTACCACCAGAGCATCGATCCCGATCAGGACTTGTCGGTGCTGTGGAAGGACGTGTTCCTCTATCACGCGAAGGAAGAATCGCAGCATGCGATCCTGGACGAGCTGGAGTGGGAGCGCGAGGACGCGAAGATCACCGCCGAGCAGCGCGACCGCGCGGTCGGCGAACTGATCGAACTGGTCGCGGCAGTCGACGGCATCCTGGTCGCTCAGGCGGCGGCCGACGCGCAGTACTTCGCGGCAACCTGCGGCCGTTCGCTGTCCGCGGAGCAGACGAAGCAGGTCGAGGCGACGTTGCTGGCCGCCTATCGCTGGCAGTACATCGCGAGCGGCGTGCAGGACGAGCGGTTCCAGGAGGCGCTGCACGCGAAGATCACCCCGGCGCAGTTCGAACGCATCGGTGCGGCGCTGACGCCGATCATCGCTGCGGTCGGTCATTAATCATCGCCCGCCGCCGCAAGCATCGTTGACCCGACTGCGGCGGCGGCGACTGCCGCCATCCACACGGAGCTGCCCAAATGATCACGATCGAACCCGGCATCCGCAGCGCCGGCGCCGGACCGAGCGTCATTCTTCTGCATTCGAGCGGAAGTTCGTCGAAACAGTGGGATCGACTCGTCGACCTCCTGCAACCTCGCTTCCGCGTGCATGCGGTCGACTTTCACGGCCACGGCGCCACGCCGCCGTGGCATTCCGATCGTCCGCTGACGCTGGCCGATGAGGCCGCGCTGGTGGAGCCGCTGATCGATTCGGCACAGGCGGGCGTGCATCTGGTCGGTCACTCTTACGGCGGCGCCGTCGCACTGAAGCTGGCGCTGACACATCCGGCGCGGGTCCGCAGCTTGACCGTGTACGAACCGGTCGTGTTTCGCATGCTGTTCGACTTCAGTCTGAGCCACGCAGCCTCGCAAAGCGTCCTGACGACCGCGGCTTCGATGCGAACGTGCCTCGCGCGCGGCGAGCGCGAGGAGGCGGCGCGTCAATTCGTCGACTTCTGGTCCGGCGCCGGCGCCTGGGACGCGATGCCACCGGCGCGCCAGCAGGCCGTGGCAGCACGCATGCCGGCCGTGATGCTGCACTTCGACGCGCTGTTCTTCGATTCGATGCGGCTGTCGCACCTGGCGACGCTGACGATGCCGGGGCTCGTCCTGACCGGGGCGCGCACGATTCCCGCGACACGGTGCATCGGAGAGTTGCTGCGCCACGCGTTGCCATGCTCCCGCCACAACACGCTGCCCGACGCCGGGCATCTGGGGCCGATCACCCACGCAACCGCCGTCAATGCCCGCATTGCCCGGTTTCTGGAGGCCCGTCCTTTGCTCTCACGCACGTCCGAGCAATCGGCGGTGGCGGCTTGACTGCTGGTCCATGGATGCCCCGCACACGGCAGCGCCGTTGCCCTTGTCGCTGCTCGCGCTGCTGGGCTTCGCGGGCTGGACGTTTCTGCTGCTGATCGTTGCCGTCGGAGGGCACCGATGGATCAGCATCATCACGGGGCGCGCGCAGATCGCGTCCTTTTCGGCCACCGCCGCAGAGGGGCCCGGCTGGTATCGGCGCGCAATGCGTGCGCACGCGAACTGCGTCGAGAATCTGCCGGTCTTCGGCGCCGTGATCCTCGTCGCGGCGTTCCTGGGCATCCGCGACGCGGCGATCGATGCATTTGCGCTGGCGGTCCTCGTTGCGCGCGTGGCACAGTCGACCACCCACGTTGTTTTCGAGCAGACCAATCTCGTCGTGTCGTTCCGCTTCGCGTTCTTCACTATCCAGCTCGCGGCGATTCTGGCGATCGGCATCGCGATCCCGGCGGCGCTGCGCTGACAGCAAGCGTCCACCAGCCGGCGCCTGGTGCGGTATCGGATACGTGATTGCGCGTACGATGACGTTCTAGGTAACTCCCGGCTGCCGCCCGGCGGCGCGCTTGGTACATAGGCGCGTTCGGGAGACACTCGTTGTCCGCTTCCTCGTGTGATACGTTTGCCGCGCCGCCGTCCGGCGCCGGTGTGGATCGCCCTGTCGTTTCCGGGGTCACGGTGCGACGCGCGACGATCCCGCGTATCGGGGCCTTGATGGTTTCGCATCGGCTGGCCGCACCTTGGCGTCTCGCGAGCTCTCGCCGCTTTCTGCTGGCGAGCGCACTGTTCTGTGTCGTCTATGTGCTGACGGACGTCGCGGTCGGGCTGTACGACGCGGCGTCGTTTCCCTCCGCGCCCTGGCGTCCGCAGGCAGCGCTGGCGGTAGCGCTGATCGCGCGCGGCGGCATCGCGTATGCGCCGGCGCTTTTCGTCGCCGTCTTTGTCGCCGAGGCGCTCGGCGCCGCGGCAGCCTTCGGCCCGATCGGGTACGGCGTTGCGTGCCTCGGGATCGCGGCGGTCTACTGCTCCGCCGGCTGGCTGATCGGCCGCCTAACGCGCTGGGGGTCGCCCGACGCGAGTCTGAGGGACCTGACGCTGCTGATCGCGGTTGCGCTGGGAGTAGGCATCGTCGTGCCGGCGGTGCTGGAATCCGCGCTGCTGGTCAGCAGCACCCAGCCGCTGGTCAGGACCTTCGACCTGTTCCGCGAGGTGGCCATCGGTCACGTGCTCGGACTGATCGTGCTGCTGCCGATCCTGCTGCAGTGGCCCGCCGGCGCATGGCGGGCGTGGACGGCGTCACCCGAAACATTGCGCGCGTTCATGCGCGACCTCGTGCTGTTCGTTCTGGCGGTCATTGGGGTGCTGGCGGTCGTCTTCGTCGTCAGGCCGTTCAATGAGAACCGCATGTTCTACCTGATGTTCCTGCCGATGATTTTGGCCGCGATGCGGTACGGCCTGACGGGGACGGCGCTCGCGTTGCCGATCGTGCAGATCGCGCTGATCGCGGCCGTGTCCGCCTTTACCGTCAACGAACTCAGCGCGCTGCAGTTCCAGCTGCTGATGGTGGCGCTCAGCGTGACGTCGCTGTACCTCGGTGCGGCGGTCAGCGAACGGGAGCGCGCGACCGAGCGCTGGGCGCAGACCGAGCGCGAGCTGCGCGAGGAGCGCGAGGCGCTGAGCGAGGCCCAGCGTACGGCGCAGATAGGCGAGCTGACCGTCGCCGTCGCCCACGACCTGAACCAGCCGCTGTCGGCGATCGGCACCTATGCGAGGGCATGCCACCTGATGGTCGAGCGCGGCGAGGCGGATCGCGCGGCGCTGCTCAAGACGCTCGATCAGCTGGCGGCAGAGAGCGCGCGCGCCGGCCAGTACGTGCGGCGCATGCGCGAGTTCTTCCGCTTCGGCGCAATGCGCAGCGAGCGGGTCGACCTCGCGCGGCTCGTCGAGGCGGCGCACGCGCACCTGCGCGACCGCCTGGACCGGGAAGGCATCGTGTGGCGCGCCGTGATCGAGCCCGGCCTGCCGGCCGTGCGTGGCGACCCGGTGCAGATCGGCATGATTCTGGACAACCTGCTCGTAAATGCGTGCGATGCAATGCACGGGACAAGCGTGCCGCGCATCGTCGAGGTGACCGCGCAACGTGAGCGTGGTACGGAACACCCGACCGTACGCGTCTCGGTTGAAGATACGGGAAACGGCGTACCGGACGAGGTGCGCGAGCAGCTGTTCAAGCCGCTTTCCACCAGCAAGCCCCACGGCATGGGACTGGGATTGTCGCTGTCGCGTTCCATCGCGGAACGCCTGGGCGGCCGCCTCTGGTTCGATGCCGGCCGCCGCCGTACCACCTTCTGCCTGGATCTGCCCATCGATGAGTGAAACCGCGCCTGCCGGCTCCCAACCGAAATATGTGTATATCGTCGAAGACGACGCCGCCGTGCGCGAGTCGCTCGTTCTGCTGCTTCACCTGCGCGGATACGAACCAGTCGCGATCGAACGCGCCGAAGCGTTCCCGCCTCACGAGGCGGTTGCGCGTCCGGCGTGCGCGCTGCTCGACGTGCGACTGCCGGGCATGTCGGGACTCGATCTGCAGCGGAAGCTGAAGGCCGAGAACTCGACCATGCCGGTGATCGTGATGACCGCGCACGGAGACGTCGCGACCGCGCGCACCGCTTTGCGCGACGGTGCGGTCGACTTCCTCGAAAAGCCGCTCGAAGAAGGAGATCTGCTCGAAGCGGTCGACCTGGCGCTGCGCACGGATTCGGAGCACGTCGAGCGCGCCCAGCAGTTCGAAGGCGTCGTCGAGCGCCTGCAGCGTCTGACGGAGCGCGAGATGGGCGTGTTCGAGCGGATCACCGATGGCGCCCACAACCGCGAGATCGCCGAGGAACTCGGCATCAGCCCGCGCACGGTCGAGGTCCACCGTGCCCGGCTGATGGAGAAGCTGGGCGCGCGCCGCGTCGCCGACCTGTTCCGGCTCCGTTTTGAACTCAACGGTCGCTCCAGGAAGCCGGGCTGATCCATGACCCCGCCCGGTGGCGCCTTGGGGCCGCGTGCCGATAAGTAGACATGCGTAGGTGTCGCGCGGATTTCATTGCGCACCCCGGCCTGTCAAGCTCCGTCCTGCATGCACGACGGCGCGGAATTCAGGCACAACGCTTGAGTCCCGCTGCAGCAGGGCATGTGCCTTACGGTTGATTGGCTCAGCAAGCGCAGCAAGCGGGCGCACCCCCATGCGCCCTTTACCTTAAGTCCGCGAAACTCCACGGTTCGCGGACTTTTTTTTGCCCTTCGCCGGGCTGGCGCTACGGCGTCGATGGCGGCTCGTCGGCCAGCACCAGGCGCACCAGGTCAGGCACGCGGCGCACATCGAGCTTGTCCATCAGGCGCGCCTTGTAGACCTCGACGGTGCGGGCGCTGATGCCCAGCTCGGCCGCGATCTCGCGATTGTGCTTGCCGGCCACGACCCGCTCCATCACTTCGCGCTCGCGCTGCGTCAGGCGCGCCATCCGCTCCTTCAGCTGTAGCGCCTTTGCCACTCCCGCGGCGCGGCGTTCGTCCTCCTCGAGTGCCGCGGTGACCAGGCCGGCCAGCATGTCGTTGTCGATCGGCTTCTCGACGAAATCGAATGCGCCGCCCTTCAGCGCCTCGCGCGCCGTTGCGGCGTCGCCGTGTCCGGTGATGAAGATCAGTGGCAGCATTACGCCGCGCTGGCCCAGTTCGCGCTGCAGGTCCAGCCCGCTCATGCCCTCCATCCGGATGTCGACGATCGCGCAGCCGCGCATTTCGGGGCGAGCCTCTCCGAGAAATGCTTCGCACGAGTCGAATGTCCGGCACTGCCGGCTGCGCATTCCCAGCCACAGCGCAAGCGATTCGCGCACGGCGCGATCATCTTCGATGATGTAGACAAAAGGCGGCAGCTGCATGCGCGGGCGATGACCTTGATGTTGGAACAGGTATCCGCGTCCGACGCGGTCACCGGTCTTCCGAGCTGAAATTATCCCTCAACAGCCCGGGATCGCCGCCGCACCGTACGGGAAACCCCCATGACGCTGCACGGCGCGGACGGGGTGATCGCGGGCTCCGGCTTCTATACTGCCGGCTCGCTTCGCGAGCGCACCGCCGGCTCGCCCTCGCGCAACCGATTCGGACATGTCGACGATGCGCTCGCGGCTCGTAGCTGCGGCGCGGGCACCGCGTGGCGCACCAACGATGGACTTCTCCCCACTGCTGCCGCTGCTGGTCGCGCTGCCGTTCGCGGGCGGCGTACTGCTCCTGCTGACCGCAAACACGCAGCGCCGGCGCGCGGCGGCGATTGCCGGGGTAGTCGCGCTGGCGGGTAGCGCGATCGTGCTGGCCCTGTCCCCGGTGGTTTTCAGCGACGACATCGCCCGCTGGCGCGTGGACTGGCTGCCGCAGGCGGGACTGGCCTTCGGCTTCCGCCTCGACGGCCTCGCGTGGCTGTTCGCTTTGCTGATCTGCGGCATCGGCGCATTGGTCGTGCTGTATGCGGCCTACTACCTGGATCGCGAGGACCCGGCCGCGCGCTTCTTCGCCTTCCTGTTGTTCTTCATGGGGGCGATGCTCGGGATCGTGCTGGCCGACAACCTGTTGCTGCTGGTCGTGTTCTGGGAGCTGACCAGCCTCGCAAGTTTCCTGCTGATCGGCTACTGGAGCGGACGCAGCGATGCGCGCAACGGGGCGCGCATGGCGCTTGCGATCACCGGCGCGGGGGGCCTGGCCCTGCTGGCCGGCGTCCTTCTGCTGGGACGGATCGTCGGCAGCTACGACCTCGATCTGGTGCTCGCGTCGCGCAGCGTGATCCAGCGGGATCCGCTGTACCTGCCTGCGCTGGGGCTGATCCTGCTGGGAGCATTCACCAAGAGCGCGCAGTTTCCGTTCCACTTCTGGCTGCCGCAGGCGATGGCGGCGCCTACGCCGGTGTCCGCGTACCTGCATTCGGCAACGATGGTCAAGGCGGGTGTATTCCTGCTCGCGCGGCTGTACCCGGCCCTTGGCGGCTCGGAGGCGTGGTTCTGGATGGTCGCGCCGGTCGGGCTGGCCACGCTGGTGCTCGGCGCCTACATCGCGATCTTCCAGCATGACCTGAAGGGTCTGCTCGCGTATTCGACCATCAGTCACCTCGGCCTGATCACCCTGCTGTTCGGCATCAACACGCGGCTGGCGGTCGTCGCCGGCGTGTTCCACATCCTCAATCACGCGACCTTCAAGGCTTCGCTGTTCATGGCGGCCGGCATCATCGACCACGAGTCCGGTTCGCGCGATATGCGCAAGCTCAACGGGCTGTGGAAGTACATGCCGGTGACCGGCGCACTTGGAACGGTCGCTGCCGGGGCAATGGCGGGCGTGCCGTTGCTCAACGGGTTCCTGTCGAAGGAGATGTTCTTTGCCGAGGCGGCGGCCAAGGACGTGACCGGTGTGATGGACTGGCTGCTGCCGCTCGGCGCCACGGTCGCCGGCATCCTCAGCGTCGCGTATTCGACGCGATTCATTCACGATGTGTTCTTCAACGGCGAGCCGGTCGGGTTGCCGAAGACACCGCACGAGCCGCCGCACTTCATGCGCTTGCCGGTGGAGATCCTGGTCGTGCTCTGCATTGCGGTCGGTCTGGCGCCGACACTGACCGTCGCGCCGCTGCTTGCGGTCGGCGCGCAGGGCGCGCTCTTCGGCGGCCCGTTCGCACCTCTGCCGTCCTACACGCTGGCAATCTGGCACGGCTTCAGCCCGGCGCTGCTGATGAGCGTGATCGCCCTTGCGGGCGGGCTGCTGCTCTATTTCGGCCTGCAGCGCACGGTCAACCTGCACCGACTGGTGCAACTGCCGCTGTGGATCGCCAGCGGCGGCCGCGAGGCGTTTCTTCGCTTCACCGACGTCAAGGTGAGGATCGCGCGGACCGTCACCGCCACGATCCAGAACGGCAGTCTGCAGCGCTACCTGATGCTGCTGGTGCTGCTGGCGATTCTCGCCGGCTCGGCGCCGTATCTGCGGACCGGGATTGGCGGCGCGGTGAAGGGCGCGGCGACGCCGGCCAACGCCGCTGCCGTCGCGTTGTGGGCGATCGGCGTTGCCGCGACCCTCGGTGCCGTCGTCGCATTCCGCCAGCGCCTCGTTGCCCTCGTGCTGCTGGGGGCGGTCGGCCTGGTGGTCAGCCTCGCATTCGTCTACCTGTCCGCGCCCGATCTGGCGCTGACGCAGTTGCTGGTCGAGATGGTGACGATCATCCTGATGATGCTGGCGCTGAAATGGCTGCCCGCCGAAAGCCCGCCCGAGCCTCGCCGGCTGCGCAGGCTGCGCGACGCCGCGCTCGCGATCGCGGCGGGCATCGGCATCGCTGCGCTGTCGTATGCGTTGATCGCACGCCCGTCCGATCCGATCTCGCCCTATTTCCTCGCGAACGCCGTCGGCGAAGGCGGCGGTGCGAACGTCGTCAACGTGATCCTGGTCGACTTCCGCGGCTATGACACGTTCGGCGAAATCACCGTGCTCGGCATCGCCGGCGTCGTGATCTTCGCGTTGCTTGCCGGATATGTGCCAGTCGGACGCAGCGACGAAGCCCGCGCCGGATCGCGCTCGCCCTTCCTCGCGCTCGTTGCGCAGCTGCTGCTGCCGCTGGCGGCGGTGGTGTCGATCCACCTTTTCCTGCGCGGCCACGGCGCGCCCGGCGGCGGGTTCATCGCCGGCCTGGTGCTGTCGATCGCCCTGATCCTGCAGTTCATCGCGCACGGGCCCGGCTGGGTCGCGACGCGCGTGTCGACCGACTATCGCGGGCTGATCGGCTGGGGACTGCTGATTGCGGGCGCAACCGGCGGCGCCAGCGCGGTGTTCGGCGCGCCGTTTCTGACCAGCACCTACGTGTACCTGTCCTTGCCGGTCGTCGGCAGCGTGCCGCTGGCGAGCGCGGTGTTGTTCGACCTCGGCGTGTTCCTGACCGTGGTCGGCGCCACGCTGGTGGCGCTGGTGTCGATCGGCACGCTGGGGACGCCGGCGCGCGCGGGGGTGCGATGACCGTCGAGGCGCTTCTCGCCAGCGCGATCGGGGTGCTGACGGCATCCGGCGTCTGGCTGCTGCTGCGCGCGCGCACGTTCGATGTGGTGCTGGGACTGACCCTGCTGTCATACGCGGTCAACGTCTTCATCTTCGCGACGGGACGGGTCCGCATCGACGCCGCGCCGATCATCCGCGCTGATGCCGCGCCGACGCTGGCCAGCTACGCCGATCCGTTGCCGCAGGCGCTTGTGCTTACGGCGATCGTGATCAGCTTCGCGATGACGGCGTTGATTCTCGCGATCGCGCTGCGCGCGCGCGCGGAAACCGGATCCGACCACGTCGACGGAGCGGAGCCGTCCGCGGACGACGGCAAGTCCGGATGAACGCGATGCCGATCTCGCACTGGCTGATCGCGCCGGTCGTGCTGCCGTTCGTCACCGGTGCGGCGCTGCTGCTCGTCGAGCGACGTGCGCCGAAGCAGGTGGCGCCGATCTCGCTCGGGGCGACCGTCGCGCTGCTGCTGATCGCGTGCACGCTGCTGGCGCGTGCCTGGACCGGCGAGATCGACGCCTACCTCGTCGGCAACTGGCGCGCGCCGTTCGGCATTGCGCTCGCGCTCGACCGGCTGACCGCGCTGATGCTGACGCTGACCGCCGTGGTCGCGCTCGCGAGCGTGCTTTACGCACGCGGCGGCGACGATGCGCGCGGCGCGCACTTCCATTCTCTGCTGCAGTTCCAGCTGATGGGGCTGAACGGCGCCTTCCTGACCGCGGACCTGTTCAACCTGTTCGTCTTCTTCGAGGTGCTGCTGATCGCCTCGTACGGCCTGCTGCTGCACGGCGCCGGCGCGGCACGGCTGAGGGCGGCGATCCACTACGTTGCCTTCAACCTGACCGGCTCGGCGTTGTTCCTGGTGGCAGTGGCGTCGCTGTATGGGCTGACCGGCACGCTGAACATGGCCGATCTCGCGCATCGGGTGCCGCAGCTCGGCGCGGACAGCGCGCAACTGGTGCGCGCGGCAGCCCTGCTGCTGCTGGTGGTGTTCTGCGTGAAGGCGGCGCTGCTGCCGCTGTACTTCTGGCTGCCCGACACCTACGGCGCCGCAACCGCGCCGGTGGCCGCGCTGTTCGCGATCATGACCAAGGTGGGCGTCTATGCGGTCGCGCGCATGTACACGCTCGTATTCGGAGACGCGGGCGGCATCGCCGCAAACGTCGCGCAGCCTTGGCTGCCCGCGCTGGCGCTGACGACCGTGCTGCTGGGCGCGCTCGGCGCGCTGGCCGCACCACGCCTGCGCACGCTGGTCGCTTACCTCGTGGTCGCGTCGGCCGGCACGCTGCTGCTCGGCGTCGGCCTCGGGCGCACGACGACCACGGCGGCGGCGCTGTTCTATCTGGTCAACAGCACGCTCGTCGCCGCCGCGCTTTTCCTGCTGATCGACCGCATCGGCGCGATGCGCGGTGATCACGACGACCGCCTGGTTGCAGCGCACTTCGCCGCGGAGCGCCCGCTGCTCGGTGCCGCGTTCCTGTTCGGTTCGGTCGCCGTGGCGGGCTTGCCGCCGCTGGGTGGATTCCTCGGCAAGGCGATGCTGCTGGAGGCGGCCTGGTCGACGCCGTACGGGCGCTGGGTGTGGGTCATCGTGCTGCTGTCGAGCTTCGGCGTGATCGTCGCGCTTGCGCGCGCCGGCAGCCTCGTCTTCTGGCGACCTGCGCCGTCGGAGTCGAGCGCAGCAGCGCCGGTCGCAACGACCGCCCGCGTTCAGGCCGCGGCGATCGGCCTGCTGCTTGCGGCGCTGGCGTCGATCGCGGTGCTGGCGCAGCCGGTCGCTTCGTATGCGACGGCGACCGCGAACCAGCTCTTCGACCGCCGCGCCTACATCGACGCCGTACTGCAGGCCGAACCGGTCCCGCCGCTGATTCCGATTCGCGACATCGCCGGAGGCAAACCGTGAAGTCCTGGCTGCCCGCCCCCGGGCTGTCGGCCACGCTGTTCGCCGTGTGGCTGCTGCTGTCCAATTCGCTCGACCCGGCGCACATCGCGCTCGCTGCCGTGCTCGCGCTCGTCGTGCCGCATTTCACCGAGCGGCTGCGGCCGGAACGGCCGCGGCTGAGGAGGCCGCTCGCCATCGCGCGCCTCGGGCTCGTCGTGCTGTGGGACATCGTGCTGTCGAACGTCGAGGTGGCGCGCCGCATTCTCGGCCCGCAGGCCGCGCTGCAGCCGGGGTTCGTCTGGGTGCCGCTCGATCTGCGCGACGCGCATGGCATCCTTGCGCTGGCCGGCATCATCACGATGACGCCCGGCACGCTGACCGCCGACCTGACCGACGACCGCCGCTTTCTGCTCGTGCATGCGCTGCACGTCGACGACGCGGCGGCCTTGGTCGCGCAGATCAAGGCGCGCTACGAGCAACCTTTGCGGGAGATCTTCGAGTGACTGCTGCCGTGCTTCCGTTCGCGATCGGCGCGTTCGTCGCTGCCGCCATCCTCGCCGCCGCGCGCCTGCTGCGCGGACCGGGACTTCCCGACCGCATCCTCGCGCTCGATACGCTGTATGTGAACGCGCTCGCGCTGCTGGTGCTGCTGGGCCTGCAGTTCGGCACCATGCTCTACTTCGAGGCGGCACTCGTGATCGCGGCGCTCGGCTTCGTCGGCACGGTGGCGTTGTCGCGGTTCGCGCTGACCGGAGACATACTGCGATGAGCCTCGCGCTGCCGGTCTGGATCGATGCGCTGGTGGCGCTGCTGCTGGTCTTCGGGTCCGCGTTCGCGCTGATCGGCTCGATCGGACTGGTGCGGCTGGGGGATTTCTACCGGCGCCTGCACGGACCGACCAAGGCAGTCACGCTTGGCGTCGGCTGCATACTGATCGCGTCGATGGCGGCGTTCGGCTTCGGCACCGGCCATGCGAGCCTGCACGAACTGCTGATCACGCTGTTCCTGTTCCTGACCGCGCCGATTTCTGCGCATCTGCTGGTCAGGGCCGCGTTGCGGCTCGAAACGCGGGTGCGTGTCCCGCCCCCGCCGCGGTAGGCGCTGCGGCTCAGCTCGATTTCCGCTTGCTCGCCTTCGGCTTGTCGGCCGGCTTGTCGTCCTTGGCCGGTGGCTCGGCCCGGTAGTCGCCGATGATGCCCTTGACGGGACAGACGCCGACGATTGGACACTTCCTGCATCCGACTGCGATGGCAACAGGACAAAGGGTCATTGATCTCTCCCAAACGCGCTCGGCGCGCGACATGCGTCCGCATTGTGCGCGTGTTTCATCATCCATGTCGCAGCTGCAATCGGGTTGAGTAAGATGCCGGCCGGACCAGATCGATACCGGAGGCAGGCGATGAAAGCGGTCGACGAGCTCGAACGCGAGATCCGGCGCCGCGAAGCCGAACTTGCGATCCTGAAGCGCGCGCTGGCGACGCTGAAAGGGCTCAAGGCGGGCCCCGCGGACGCAGCGCATCGCGGCCGCCGGCGCCCGATGACCGACGCCGAAAAGCACAAGCTCAGCGCTGCGCTCAAGAAGGCGTGGCAGAAGCGCCGGGCGGCACAGAAGTCGAACGAATCCGGCTCGAAGAAGGCCGCGGCGTCCTAGAGGTCTTGCGGCTCGCGCCGTTGCGTGACCAGCGACCCTGCACACGGTACGGTTGCCGGCTGGAGACGGGCGCGCCGCGGGGTAGGCTCCGCTTTCACTTCGACACGAGCCCGCAGTGAAATGTCGAATCGCCGCCATCGAACGAATGGAGACACGCCGTGAAACGAATTGGCCAGACCTTGCTGCTCCTCGCACTGCTGCCGAGCGCCCACGCGGCGCTGCCGGGCGATAGTGCCGCAGGCAAGCGCCTGCACGACGCGAACTGCACCGGGTGCCACGACACCAGCGTCTACACGCGCAAGAGCCGGTCCGTTCATTCCCTCGAGGAACTCAAGGGCCAGCTGCAGAACTGCGGCCACATGATGAACAAGAACTTTTCGGCGGCCGAGACGCAGAACCTCGTCAAGTACCTGAACGATCAGTTCTACAAGTTCCAGTAGCGCCGCGGCCCGGTGTAGCCGGCGCGCCGTTGCGGCCGGACTTACGGCCGGCGCGCGCTGCGGGTCAGTCGCGCGCGCGGTTCGGCATCGTGTCGGACCGCGTGCGGATGCTGATCACCCGCTGCACCGGCAGGATGGCGACGATGCCGTCCCCCGATGATCCCGTGTACGCCGAGTCGATGACGGTCGACGCGATCTGGTCCGCCTGTTCCGCCGCGACGTAGATTTCGAGTTTGACCTGATCCTGCATCAACGGGCGACCCAGGATGTCGTGGGGCAAGGCCTGCTGGCCGAAGCCTTTCGCCTTGATCACCGTGATGCCGCGCACGCCCATCTCGTGCAGCGCCCTCTCGACCGGCACCAGCTTGTCGCTGCGGATGATCGCAACCACCAAAGCAAGTTCCATGTTGTCCTCCGACAGGTTCGACTCGGATCATGACGCCGGACCGTCCCGGCTGTCTCCGGCGTGGCGGGTTCCGCTTGTCGGCGCCGTTTCGCCTGGCCGCGTGTACGCCGCCGGGATCGCTCACGCGCAGTGTGAGCCGGGATCGGGAACGGGCGCATCCGCCAGTGCGGCGATGATCGGGCAACGCATCCGGCCGCGCGCGTGCTCGCATTCATGCAACAGATGACGCAAGTGTGTCGCCATGGTTTGCAGGTCGGCGAGTCGTCCCTCGATCTGTGCCAGGCGCGCGCCGGCGATCCGACGCACGGCGGCGCGGTCGCGACCATCCTCGAGCGCCAGCAGCCCGGCGATTTCCTGCAGTGAGAAGCCGAGCTGCTGCGCGCGCTTGATGAAGCGGATGCGCGCGATCGCCTGTTCCGGATAGACGCGATAGGCGCCGGAGCCGCCCTTCGGTGGTGCGAGCAGCTTCAGCCGCGTGTAGTGGCGCACGGTCTCGATGCCGACGTCGGCGCTGCGCGCGAGGCGCCCGATCGTCAAGGAGCGGGAATCGGCGGCAGCAACCATCTTCGTGGATCCGGTCGAGGGCTTGACTCTGGGGTCAACAACAGGGTTGATGATAACGCTGCATTGATCGATCCGCGATCAATTCTGGAGTCGGCATGAGTACACATCGAGTCGACGGCGCGGCGCGGCAGCCGCGTTTCGATCGGGCCGCCCATGGCGGGCCTTCGTCTCTGCGCGCGACGGCGCGCCAGCGTGGCCGGGCGGCGATGATTCTTGCGCTGACGGTCATCGCGGTTGGCGGCGTCTATCTTGCCTCTCAGTACTGGGGCGATCTCGCGAACAACTGGATTTACCTTGCCATCCTGGCGTGCCCATTGATGCATCTGTTCATGCATCGAGGGCATGGCGGGCACGGTTCGCATCACGAGTCGTCCACGAACGCGTCGAGCGCTGGCGCTGCCGCAGACAATGGCGCAACCGCCAGTCTGAGCACGCATGAACATCCCGCGCATGTGGCATCGGCCGCGGCCGTGACGCGGGCAACCTTTTCCGCGACCGCAGTTCCCACAAGGGAGGCACAAATGCTCGAGTTCGAAGTGAAGGACATGACCTGCGCCCACTGTGTTGCGCGAATCACCAAGGCGCTGCAGGCGATCGATCCGGCCGCCAACGTCGAGATCGACCTTGCCGCGCATCGCGTACGGCTGGCTGGCGCGTTCGATGCATCGTCGGCCGAACGCGCCATTTCCGGCGCCGGCTATACCCCGGTCGCCGCGCGTGCCGCCTGAGGCAGATGCGTAAACCGGCTCGGCGCGCGATGACCCGGGCGGCGTGTCGGCGTTTCTGCTGCGCGATGCGGAGACTGTCTGTACCTCGCCCGTGGAGGATGCCGCAATGACGACTGAACTCGCCCACCGGCACGACGCCGGACACGGCCACGGCCATCATCATGCTGCGCCGCATGCCGAAAAGGTTGCGCCTGGCCGCGGCGAGGAGAACGTGCACGGTGCGAAGGGTGTTTCGGAATCCGGCGCGGTCAACTCGCCCGCGGGCACGATCTACACCTGCCCGATGCATCCGGAGATCCGGCAGCCGCACCCCGGCAGTTGCCCGAAGTGCGGCATGGCGCTCGAGCCGGTGATGCCTTCGCTCGAGGAAGAAGAGAACCCCGAACTGAAGGATTTCACGCGTCGTTTCTGGACCACGCTACCGCTGACTGTCGTCGTCGTCGCGCTGGCGATGCTGGGCCACCGTCTGCAGTGGCCGCCGACGGCGATAGCACCGTGGATCGAGCTTGCATTGGCGGCGCCCGTGATCCTGTGGGGCGGGTGGCCGTTTCTCCAGCGCGGCGTGCAGTCGGTCGTCAACCGCAGCCCGAACATGTGGACGCTGATCGGCCTTGGCGTCGCTGCCGCGTTCGTCTATAGCGTGGTCGCCACGGCCGCGCCGCAATGGTTTCCCGCCAGTTTCTTCGTGAACGGACGCGTCGGCGTCTATTACGAAGCTGCAGCCGTCATCGTGTCGTTGACTTTGCTCGGGCAGATGCTGGAAATGCGCGCGCGTTCCAAGACGTCCGCCGCGATCAAGTCTCTGCTCGGGCTGGCGCCGAAAACAGCACGCCGCCTGCGCGACGACGGGACTGAGGAAGACATTCCCCTGTCGCACGTCCACGTCGGCGACCGGCTGCGTGTTCGACCGGGCGAAAAGGTGCCGGTCGACGGCCTGGTGCTCGAAGGCGCCAGCAGCGTCGACGAATCGATGCTGACCGGAGAGCCGATTCCGGTGGGCAAGCGTGCTGGCGACCGCGTGATCGGCGCGACGATCAACAGCAACGGCAGCCTGATCATGCGTGCGGAGAAGATTGGGGCCGAGACCGTGCTGGCTCAGATCGTCCAGATGGTTGCCACCGCGCAGCGGTCGCGTGCGCCGATGCAGCGGCTTGCGGACGTGGTGGCCGGCTGGTTCGTGCTGGCGGTGATCGGTGTGGCGGCGGTGACGTTCGTCGCCTGGGGAGTCTTCGGCCCCGAGCCGAGCTGGGTGTACGCGACCATCAACGCGCTTGCAGTGCTGATCATCGCCTGCCCGTGCGCACTGGGGCTGGCGACCCCGATGTCGATCATGGTCGCCACCGGACGGGCCGCGACGCAGGGCGCGTTGTTCCGCGATGCCGCGGCGATCGAGGCGCTGCGGCGGGTGGACACGCTCGTCGTCGACAAGACCGGGACGCTGACCGAGGGCAAGCCCGCGTTCGACCGTGTCATTGCCGCTGCGGGCTGGAGCGAGGACGACGTGTTGCGTGTCGCAGCCAGCGCAGACCAGGCCGCCGAGCATCCACTGGCGCAGGCGATCGTCAACGAAGCGCGCCGGCGCTCGCTGAAGCTCGAATCGTCCACGGCGTTCGAGAGCGTCGCCGGCATCGGCGTGCGCGCCAAGGTGGACGGTCGACAGGTCGCAATCGGCAATACCGCGTTGATGGACGACCTGAGTGTCGACTGGCGACCCATGTCGACCACGGCCGAAGAACTGCGTGGCCAGGGAGCCAGCGTGATGTTCGTCGCCGTCGACAAGTCCTTGGCCGGTCTGATCGCCGTCAGCGACCCCGTGAAGGCGAGCACACCGCAGGCGGTGGCTGCTTTGCGCGCCTCGGGCATCCGGATCGTGATGGCCACCGGCGATGGCTGGACGACGGCGCGCGCGGTGGCGGCGAAGCTGGGCATCGACGACGTCGTTGGCGAAGTCAAACCACAGGACAAGGTCGCGCTCGTCTCGCGTCTGCAGGCAGAGGGACACCGCGTTGCGATGGCCGGCGACGGCATCAACGACGCGCCGGCCCTGGCGGCGGCAGACGTCGGCATCGCGATGGGGACCGGCACCGATGTGGCGATGAACGCAGCGCACGTGACGCTGGTCAAGGGCGACCTGACCGGCATCGCGCGGGCACGCGCCATCTCGCGCCAGACCGTGCGCAACATGTGGCAGAACCTCGGCTTCGCCTTCGTCTACAACTCGCTCGGCGTGCCGATCGCGGCAGGAGTGCTTTATCCGGTGTTCGGCCTGCTGCTGTCGCCGCTGATCGCTGCTGTGGCGATGAGCCTGAGTTCGGTTTCGGTGGTCGGCAATGCCCTGCGCATGAACTGGGCACGCGACTAGGCCGATCGCATGCCACACGAGGACACATCCGCCCCTTCGCAAGTGGTTGATCGCGGTGCGGCGATTCCGCAACCTGAGCCGAAGGGTTGGTTCATGCGCCCGGCTACCAAGGCGGGTTGCGCTGGATTCGCGGCCGCGCTCGCCCTGCTCGCGGTCTACTTCGGTCTGCTCTCGCTCGTGTCGGGCTGGGAATTCACGCTCGATCAATTCGAACAATTCTGGCGTTACATCATCGCGCTGGCGGGCGGTTTCGGCACGCAGATCGCGCTCTACGTCTACCTGCGCAGCCTCGTGAGCGGCCGTCACGCGCACGGCAGGATCGTGGCGGCGTCCGGCACTGCTTCGACGACAGCAATGGTTTCCTGCTGCACGCACTATCTGGCCAACCTGCTGCCGATCATCGGCGCTACCGGGTTGGCCGCTTTCGCAGCGCAATACCAGGTCGAACTGTTCTGGGTCGGGATCGTCTTCAATCTGGCCGGCATCGCATTCATCGGTGTCCGGGTCGCCGCTGCATCGAAGGAGCATGAAAGATGTCTGATAACCACCTGAAGCCGATCCATGTACTTGCGGCTGCGCTGCTTGCGACGCTGTCCACGCTGGCAGTCGGGAAGGAACTGAACGGGATCGCGTCGATGGATCGTGGGGTCGGCATTCGCGCGACGCCAGTCGAAATTGCCGCTGGCGCCAAATCGTGGGCGTTTGAAGTCCGGCTTGACACACACAGCGGCCAACTCGACGACGACCTCACGCGCGAGGCGGTCCTGGTCGATGAGGCCGGCCGGCACCATGCGCCGGTTGCGTGGGAGGGCAGCCCTCCCGGCGGACATCACCGACAGGGTGTCCTGAGATTTTTGCCGGTATCACCAATGCCGGCGGCAATCGAACTGCGCATTCAACGGACCGGAGAGCCGACGCCGCGAAGCTTCAAGTGGCAGTTGAGGTGAGGGCGCAGCCCGACGACTGACCTTGCCGTTGCGAAGCGCGGTTCTGTCATGTGCCACCTGTTCCTTCTCATGCCGGTCCTGGCGCTGCCCGTGTTCTGGCTGCTGCCGATCGGAGCCGCGGGGACCATTTACGCGGCCGTGGTCGCCATCAGCCTCGCTGTGTACTGGCTGATGATGAAGGCCATGCGGCGACCCGTGGTCATGGGAATCGAGACGATGCAGCACGCGGTCGGCGTGGTGCGTTACATCGAAGGACGAAAAGCCACGATCTGGGCCCGCAGCGAACTGTGGTCGGCCGAACCGGAAGGGGAGAACTTGCGCGTCGGCGATGAGGTCGAAGTCGTCGGTGCGAATGGAATCGTCCTGAAGGTGAGAAAGGCCGGCGCGCGAGCGGTTTCGCCTGCCTTGCCGGTGTCGGGTGGCGAACGAGTCATGACAAGCTGTCCCGGGCACAGGGCATGAACCGTTGGGAGCAGATGCCATGGGTACGAGAAGATCTTGCACGCTGAACCGCCGCCGGCAACTGATCGGTGCGATTGGCGCCGGCTGTGTTTCGTCGGTGGCGCCGTTGACGGTGGCTCGCGAGTTGGCCGCGGCACCGGGCTCCCGCCCGGAGGCGGACGTTTTGATGTTGTCGCCCGGCCACATCGGGCCGCAACTGATCGCTGCCAAGGTCATCGATCCCGTGCGATTCGCGGCCGCGAGCGCGCGGGCCGGCGCACCGCTGAGCGAGACGCAAAGGCGGGTCCTTTGGAGCGGAACCGGCAGCAGGGTCGCATTCGACTCTTCTGACGCGTTGTTTCTCCTCAATTTCTTCTGGGCGGTCGGACTGGCGAACCGCAACCGTCTGCTTACTCGAGGTCCGATGATGCAGGGCGGCCTGTCGCGCATTTCCGGATATGCGTCCACCGGGGGCTGGACCTTGGGCGCTCGGCCGGTCCTCGGCATGTATGCGAGTCTTCCGCTCGTCACCGTCAACGAGGCACAGCAGGCTCGGCTCGACCACGTGGCCTCGGGTGTCTTTCGCCCCTGCTGTGACAACCCGACGAGCTTCCCGGACTGCAATCACGGCATGGCGATGCTGGGATTGCTGACGCTGGTGGCAGCGCAGGCCGACGAGGCGAACGCGTTGTTTGCAGCGGCCAAGACAGCGAATCGCTTCTGGTTCCCGGACGCCGCGAGCACGGTGGCGGCGTACGTCAAGGCAACGCGCGGAATCGAATACGCGGATCTCGACGGGCGCGAGGCGAACGGCGCGGAGTTGTTTTCAGGGAGCGGCTATCGCAGGGTCGCCGCATGGGCGACACCGCGCGGGGGTCCCCGCTCCTCAGGCGGGTTGTCGTGCTAGCCGGTCCGCGTTCGGGCGGGGAATCGGGATTCGGATCGAGGACATGAACGGACTGCTCTGGCTGCTCGGCTTCGGCATCATCTTCTACCTGATGATGCGCTTTGGCTGCGGCGCGCACGTCTCGCACGGCGGCGGTGCGAATCACGGACACGGCGGCGACCGCCGCGACGATGTCGGGCGGAACGGCGCTCGCGACCCGGTCTGCGGCATGAACGTGGCGGCCGGTCACGGCTACGCGATGGCCTGGAACGGCCAGATGGTGCGCTTTTGCTCGCGTGCGTGTCTGGATCGGTTCGAGACGGCGCCGGAGCAGTTCACCATTTCGTAGTCGCACCGGCGACGTCGGCTTTCTGCGAGGTCTGCATGAGACGTGGGATTCCGGTTCTTGCGCTGGGCAACGCGGCAAGCCTCTTCCTCGCCATCACGTTCACTGTCTGCGTGCTGTTCGATCTCGTATTTCCGCAGAATGCGATGTTCGATGCATGGCGCAAGCTGCTGCCGGGATTCGTATGGATTTCGTGGCGCGGTTTCGTGGTCGGACTCGCCGAGAGCTATCTGTACGGCTGGTACTTCGCGCTGGTCTGGGCGCCGCTGTACAACTTCTTTCTGGCGCGCGAGTAACGGCGGGCCGATGCTCTGGCTCAGCCCATGCTGGCGAAGGCCGGAAATGTGTCGAGTAGCCACAGTGCCATCTTGGTGATCATTCCGGTGATCATGGCGACGCCCATCAGGATCATGCCGATGCCCGCGGCTAGCTGCATCCAGCGTCCGGCCTTCCTGGCCAGGTGCAAACGCGCGAGCAATGCGCCGGTGAATGCGGCCGTGACCAGGAACGGCACACCGAGCCCCAGCGAATAGGCGCCCAGCAGAACGACCCCGTTGGTCACGGTGGTGGCGACCGCGGTCACGGTCAGGATCGTGCCCAGCACAGGTCCGATGCAGGGGGTCCAGCCGAATGCGAACGCGAGTCCGATCAGGTACGCGCCCAGAGGGCGGGATCCGGCGATCGTCGCGTGCACGCGCAGATCGCGTTGCAGCCAGGGCAGCTTGACCATCCCGACCGTGAACAGACCGAAGATCAGCACGACGATGCCGCCGGCGATCCCGGCCTCGTTCTTGAATTGCAGCAGAAGCTGCCCGACCATGGTCGCTCCGGCGCCCAGCGCCACGAAGACGGTCGAGAATCCAGCGACGAAGCTCGCGCTCAGGCCGAATGTGGCCAGGCGCCGCGCGGGCCGCCGAACGGATTGCCCGAGCACAAGCGCGTCGCCAGCGACGTAGGAAATGTAGCCGGGCACCAGCGGCAGCACGCAGGGCGAGAGGAAGGAAATCACGCCGGCCCCGAATGCGGTGAGCAGGGTGATGGTCGAGACGTCGATCATGCGCGCTCCGGCAGCGTCTCCGATTGCCTCGGTGGCCGTGTGGCGCCACTCATCACGACGCCCCCTGCAGCCTTCTGATCAACGGCAGAAGCGTTTCCTCGAGCGCCTTCGGCGTGATCGGTCCGATGTGTTTGTGCGCAATGCGGCCGTCGCGGTCGATTACGAACGTCTCCGGCACGCCGTACACGCCCCAGTCGATCCCGACGCGCCCCGAAATGTCGGCGCCGGTCCGCGTGTACGGGTCGCCCAGGTCGTCCAGCCACTTCTTGGCGTCGTCCGGCTTGTCCTTGTAGTTGAGACCGTGGATCGGCACGATGCCCGTTTTGCTCAGCTGCAGCAGCACCGGATGCTCTTCGCGGCAGGCCGCGCACCAGGATGCGAACACGTTGACGAGCGACACCTGGCCGCGCAGATCGGCGGTCGACAGCCCGAGTTCGCGTCCTTTCACCGGTGGCAGCGCGAAATCCGGAACGGCCTTGCCGATGAGTGGTGATGGAATCTCGCGCGGATTCATCGTCAGGCCGATGGCGAAAAACACCGCCAGCACCAGGAAGATCAGTATCGGGACGTATCTCAACCAGCGAGAGCCGCTCCGCGCAGGCGGTCGCTCCGTCAGCACATCGTCAGTCATGGAATGTCTTCCTTTCTTGTTCGCGCCGGCCGCATGCCGATCGGCCCGACTCGCGTAGCGGCGTCGGGCCCGTCGGCGTCGCGATGCTCAGCAACAGTGCTCCATTTGCTTCTTCAGCCGCTCGATCGACTCCGGGTCGGTTGCTCGAACTGATTCCGACTTGAAGAAGAAGACGATCGTTGCGGCGGCCATTGCCACCAGGGCCGCCGCGAGCAAACCCCAGTGCTCATCGTGCAGCGCGTACGCCGCGGCAAAGCCGAGCGGAATCGCCAGGCTCTTCCACAGCGCCGGTGAACGCTGCGCGGGCAGGTGTGGTTCGGACCAGAAGATCAGCCCCACGACGGATCCGCCCAGCAGGATCGGCAGCATCGATGGATCGAACGACACGCCCATGTACCGGGCAATCAGCATCCACGCCCAGGTGCCGGCGACGCCGGTGCAGATCGGGCAGATGGGCAGGCGCAGCGCCCTGCGCACTGCCCATGCCAGGGCGGCGATCGCCCAGATCGATGTCAAAGCAGCAATGACGGTCGACATGGCGTCACACGAGCAGGATCAGCGCGCCAAGCGCCATCATCGCGGCGCCGCCTCCCCAGCGCATCGACTGCTTCCGGCTTCGTTGCCACTCCTGCACCTTGCCAAGCACCGTGCCATCGCTCGCGACAAGAAGGATCAGGACCAGCGGCAGGACGAAGATCAGGTTGTAGAGGACCAGATACGACGCGCCCGTGTAATAGGTGACCTGGTCGTGCAGCAATCCGAGCACGAGCAGATACGGCCCGCCGGTGCAGGGAAACTCGCACAGCCCCACGAGACCGCCGAGGAAGAACGCGGTCGGCACCGATGCGCGCTGCATCAGGACCGCGATCCTGTGATGCGACGCGTGCGGAATGGCAAGCTTGATCGGAAACGCCGGAAAGACCTCGTTGACGATGTTGATGAGCCCGAGCGTGATCAGCAGGTACGCGCCCACCTTCGCCATGAAGTGCGGCGTGTCGAAGATGTGCAGCGTCTGCAGCAGCCCGAGTCCGATCAAGAGGTACACGACGAAGATGCCGAAGATGTACGAGGCGCCGATGCTCAGCACGCTCGATCGCAGCTTGCCGATGCTCAGCAGGAAGGCGATGGTCAGCAGCAGGATCGAGAATGCGCAGGGGTTGATGCTGTCGATCAGCGCCGCCGTCCCGATCAGCGGCAGGAGCCAGGTTCCGTGATTGCTGATGTTCCACAGCGCGGTCGTGCCGATGTTCTCGTTGCGCACGATGAACACCAGCCCGGTCACCAGCAGGCCGACGGTCAGTAGCAGGGTGAGTTTGCGTGTCATGGCGATCACGGCGTCACGTTGGCGACGAAGGTCAGTTCGAGCGGCGGCTCGCGATTGGTCTCGAGGGTCACGACTCTTTCGACGCGCCCAATCCCTGCGGGACCGTGGGCCGCAGGATCGAAGACGACTTCGACCATTGCCGCCTCGTCAGGGGCGATCGAGGCGTTGATCGCCGGCATGAAGCCATGGCCGGGCATGCCGAACGTGTCGGACTTGCGGCCGGCCTTGACGAGCGCCGCGGTCGTGCACATGCATGACGTGTACATCTTGTTGATCACGATCGGTGCGCTGCCCGTGTTCCGGATCCAGTACTGGTGTGTGACCTTGCCGGCTGCCATTGACAGCGAGCCGAAGTCGAAACTGGACTGTCTGGCAGTCAGCATCCGGCCGATCTGAGGCTGGGCTTGAACCGCCGGTGCGTGCGCGGTGTTGCCGGGCTTCGCCAGGATGATGAGACCGGCGACGAACAGGGCGCCGAGCACCAGGACAACGATGAGTTTGATGTTGATGGTCGATTCGGGGGCGACTGCTACATGCTTGGACATCTGCTTTCCTTTCGAACTTGGGTGGTCGAGCGAGCCTCCTCGAAAGCATCGTGTGCGTCGGAGCGACGCCGCGGCCGCACGCACTTGCCGATTCAAAGGAGAGGTCGAGCGCGCGTCAGAGAGTCGACGCGCTCATCGCCAACGCCGCCGCGAAGGCGGCGCAGCGACGCACCACCGGATCAAATTCGAAGATTGCCGAACAGAATCGTCAGCGATGGTCCGAAGTCGGGCCGCGCCAGAATCACACGGCGAACGGCCCGCTCGGGTGGGACGGAGATGCGGATGATCCGAAACGGTGGCGCGGTCACCAGCGGCGGCAGGTCCGACGTCGCCTTCTGGTCGGCGCTCTTCGTGTCCTGCACGCCGTGGGCGAAGCACGACTGGCTACCCAGGTTGTCAGGGCACGGATGAGAGTCCCCGCCTGCCGCCGATGAGTGATTCACCGTATGCGGCTGCGCGGCCTGATTCAGCGCGCAGGCCCGCGCCACGCCCGCCACGCCATTCAACGTGAACAGCGCAAGGACCAAAATCAGCAGATATCGGAGCCGCTGAATTCTCATCTTGGACGCGGGGTTGCAGCCGCCAATGGACGCAAACATGCTAGTCGGCATGAGCTTGTACCGCTTGCGCCAGATCAACGGGCTACCGGCAGCGCATTCCTGGACGAATGGCGAGTCTTCACCGATGCGCCTTACTGCGTGGCGACGAGCGCATCTCGGGCGGAAAGCGGTGACTGCGCTGAGATCGCCTGTGAGGGCGGCGTGTAACCAAACACCGGGGCAGGATCTCTGCAGCGCGACCGGGCGACACGTAAGCCGGGGAGGCAGTAGAGGGTACCTCGCCCCGGCACGCGGCCGCTAATCTGTAAAGGTGAAACAAGCGATCCATGCCGACCGCGCAGGATGAGCAGGAAATGATCACCGATCTGTGTGACATGGGTCACGCGCGGGCCGGAATCCGGCGGAACTTGTCTCCGATCAAGCGATCGGATCAGCGTAAGTAGAAGAATTTTTACATGCGCCGTCTGTTTCTCATTCTGTTCGCGATCCTCATTCCGCTGCAGTCCGCGGCGGCCGCGATCGTTTCGATAGCGGGCATGCCGGGCATGGCCACGGCAAATTGCGAGCAGACGTTTTCGGCGCAAAGTGCAATTGCCGCGCATGAGGTCGTCGCGACGTCGGACTGCGGTTGCGGCGATCACACCGGCGCCCCGAGTGCCAACCACGGTTCGATGCACCATTCCTGCCCCCACCTTGGCATCGCGACGATCGCGATGCCTTGCGCGGCGTTGCCGGCGATCTTTGCGCTGAATTCGCCAGTGCGGACTGAGCACGCCTCGTTCGATTCAATCGTGCTCGGCGTTCCCTCGCCGCCTCCGACTTTCCTCGCCTGAAATCTCGCCGCGGCTATCTGGCAGCGGCGCCGGTCAAATTGCTTGCGGGTGACGCGTGACGCGTCGCCGCGACCGGTGCTCAAGACTGAATCGGTGAATTCACTTCGGTCGCAGGCGTTACGGATGACGATGGATCCGTCGCCAAGACCCCTTTGGAAAGGAACGACGATGAACCTGAAGAAAACCGCGATCGCTGCTGCGATTGCACTGAGTGTGGTTGGTGTCGCTGCCTACGCACATGGTGGCTTCGGTGGCTACGGCATGGGTCCCGGAATGATGGGCGGCTATGGCGGCGGCTATGGGAGCTATGGCATGGGCCCAGGAATGATGGGCGGCTATGGCGGCGGTTACGGCATGGGCCCAGGAATGATGGGCGGCTACGGTGGAGGCTACGGTGGCGGCTACGGCGGCAACGGCATGGGCCCCGGCTACATCGGCGGCAATGCGCTCGGCGCAATCGAGCAGCTCGATCTGACTGGCGCTCAGCGCAAGCAGCTCGGCGACATCGAGGACACGCTGCGCACGAAGAACTGGGAGCTGATGGGCAAGCTGCGTGACGAGATGTGGAAGCTGCACTCAACGTACAGCAACTCCGACAAGCCCGACTGGGATGCGATCCAGGCCGCCAACAAGCGCGCGACTGACCTGCGCCAGCAGATGTTCGACAACTCGATTGCGGCGACCAAGCAGGCCGAGAAGCTGCTCACTCCTCAGCAGCGTGAGCAATACAAGCGTCTGGCCTCCAGTCGTTTCGATGATGACGACGATTGATGCGCGTTGACGCAACCAGGAAGACTCCCGTTGATTTCGTCGCCGACGCCGGCGACCCCGTTTACGAAGGAAAGACGATGAACCTGAAGAAAACCGCGATCGCTGCTGCGATTGCACTGAGTGTGGTTGGCGTGGCTGCCTATGCGCATGGAGGTTTCGGAGGCTACGGTGGCTATGGCATGGGCCCTTGGATGATGGGCGGCTATGGCGGCTACGGCGGCTACGGAATGATGCACGGCTACGGTGGGTATGGTGGCTATGGCATGGGCCCCGGAATGATGGGCGGCTACGGCGGCTATGGCATGGGCCCCGGCATGATGGGCGGCTACGGTGGCTACGGCATGGGCCCCGGCATGATGGGCGGCTACGGCGGCTATGGCATGGGGCCCGGCGTGATGGGCGGGTATGCGCTGGGAGCGATCGAGCGGCTCGATCTGACCGATGCGCAGCGCAAGCAGCTTGGCGACATCGAGGACACCCTGCGCAAGAAGAACTGGGACCTGATGGGCAAGCTGCGTGACGAAATGTGGAAGTTGCACTCGGCGAACCGGGGCTCCGACAAGACGGACTGGGATGCGATCCAGGCTGCCAACAAGCGCGCGACCGACTTGCGCCAGCAGATGTTCGATAACACGATCCAGGCCACCAAGCAGGCCGAGGCGCTGCTTACGCCGCAGCAGCGGGAGCAATACAGGCGCCTGGCCGCGTCACGCTTCGACGATGACGACGATTGATGTGCGTCGCAGTCGCGCATCCAACCCCTGATTGACTTACCGGCGCGCCGCTGTCTTCGAAAGAGGCGGCGTGCCAAGGAGGAAACCATGATGTACGGCTATGGAGCGGGCGGCTGGCTCGGAATGGGACTGTGGTGGATTGTCCTGATCGTGATCGCCGGGCTGCTGCTGTGGCGCGTGTTTGCCGGAGGTTCGACGCCTCCCGCGAATGAATCGGCGCTCGAGGTGCTGAAGAAGCGCTACGCACGCGGTGAAATCGATCGCGATGAATATCAACGAATGCGGGCCGAACTGGGCAACTAACGCTGACAAGGCGGGCGACCGTGCGCGCCCGATATGGAGCAGATCATGAAGAGGGTTCTTTTGCTCGCGGCGGTTTCCGCCGCGTTGTTGTCCGCCTGTGGCGGCGGGGGATCGGGGACTGCGGTGTCGACCCCGCAGGCATCGAATACGGCGTTGCAGGTCAATCTCGGCGATGCGCCGGCGGACAGCCTGCTGGCCGCCGGGGTCACGGTGAACACCTTGACCCTCACGAGCGCCAGCGGAGGGTCCGTGTCCGTCATGACGACGCCGCGGCCGATGGAAATGATGCAGCTGATGGGTACCGTCGCGCCTTTGGCGCTTGCCAACGTGCCGCAAGGAACCTACAGCGGTGCGACCGTGACCTTCGGCGGCGCGACGATGACCTTCATCGACGCGGCGAGCGGGCAGATCATCCAGCGCAACGCACCTGGCCCGATGACGGCGAACGTCACGTTCGATCCGGCGCTCGTCGTCGGTGCCACGCCCATGGTGATCAACTTCGACATGGACATGGCAGCGTCCGTGAACATCGACGCCAGCGGCAACGTGTCCATGGCGCCGAAGCTGGCCGTGCGGATGAACCCCGTCGTTGCCGGTGGTCGCGATCCCGAAGACGGCGGCATGCATGGTCTGGTCGGCATGGTCGGCGGCGTGAATGGAGCGACGTTCACCCTGTCGACGGCGCAGGGTCTCACCGGCATGTCGCTGATGACGAATTCGGGAACGCAGTTCTCCGGCATGGCCGGCATGGGCATGATGGGAGCCAACATGCTCGTCGCCGTCGATGCCACGCCGCAGGCCGACGGAACCTGGATGGCCAGCGCCGTGCAGCAGCGGATGAGTGCGGGCGGTGCGATGGGCGCCGGCCTGGTCACGGACATCGTCGGCAATCCGCCGACTCAGTTGACGATCGTGATGCGCGACGGCGCGGGCGGCGGGATGATGGGGTCGAACCTGGCCGGGGCGACGACGGTCAACGTCGGCAGCGGCACGCAGTTTGCGATCGACGCGCGCAACGTGGATCTGAGCGGGCTTCCGTTCACGCCTCAGTTTGATCGCGCAAATCTTGCCAAGGGCCAGAGCGTCGACGCCTGGAGCAGCGGGCAGATGATGCAGGGCGGTGGCATGGGAGGCATGATGGGCGGCGGCACGCTCACGGCCGCATCGATCCAGCTCGAAGAGCAGGCGCTGCGCGGCACCGTGTCCGGATACTCGACCAACGGAACACAGGCAAGCTTTACTCTGACCCTGCCATCCGATTCCGCATTCGCCAGGCTGACCGGCGCCTCGGCGGTGACCGTATATCAGCAGGGAAACACGCAGTTGCGCGGTCTGGCAGCGGTGGCCAATGCAAATACAGTGCAGGTGCGCGGCCTGCTGTTCGTCGACAGCGGTGGCTTCCGATTGGTCGCCAGCCGGATCGTTGCCGGGTAGCGAAGCTCGATTCGCGGCTGCCCCAGCCTTTGGACGCAAGGGATCGGCGCGATCGATTGAGAATAGCGCGAACTTTCCGCTCGCCGTGGAGCGCGAAGTGGCGCGCAGGATCGCGCCACGTTCGCCCTATGTGGCTGCGCGCGCTTTGCGGTCAGTCGCTGATCAGCTGATCGATCTGCAGTTCCGCTTCGAGCCAGTCCTGCAGTTCGCCGCCCGCCTGAAACCCGCGGCTCTCCGCCCGGAAGTACGCCGCCGTCGCGATCATCTGCATGCGTTCCTGCGGAGAAACCCGAGTCGCGCGCTCGACAGTGGCCTCATGCGATGCCGGCCCTCCAGGTGTCGCGGCGGGTCGGGTTGCGCGCCGCGTCGCGCGTTTGGCCGGCGGCCGGCGAGCGGGTGCTGTCGTGGCATGTTCGCGCTGTGCCATGGCTGTCTCCTCGAAACTTCGGATAGCCGTGATCAGCTACCCACAGAAACTTTAGGTTTCCGCATGGACCGGAAGTTGCGAACGATCAGGGGAAACGAGAGTTCTCATACCGTGATTGCGCGCAGGATTTGCCTGACCCACGCGGATCGGCGTCATTGACGCTGATGCAAACGGCGGACGATGTGCGCAGAATATTTTCCGATCATGTCAGGAGGAACGATGGGTCACACATTCAGCAGTGTCGCGCGCAAGTGTGCCGCGTCGGCGATCATCATTGCGTTGTCGACCTCGACCGCACTGGCGATGGAGTCGGGGCAAACCGCGCGCGGCGGAGCGTTTGTCTCGGGTGGGATCGGCGCGGGTGAAATCGCTGCGCTGGACGCCCAGCGCGGCAAGTACAGCCTGTGGCTGATCACCGCAGCGAAGACCTCGGGTGCCTATCTGGCCGATGTGCGCATCCGCATCACCGACGAGAAGAAGGCGACGGTGCTCCAGACCACGATGGCCGGTCCCTGGCTGCTGGTCGATCTGCCCGTCGGCCGCTACGAAGTCGAGGCCTCGTATCGGGGCCAGACGTTCGACCGTCCCACGACGATTCACGCCGGCGATCATCATCAGATGGTGTTCTATTTCGACGTGGCCGCCGACGTGTTGCCGAAGGATGCAGCGGAAGCCGCACGGAAGTAGACCACGGCCCGGCGGCGCGCGATCCGCGATAATCGTCGTGTGATGAGCGCATCGCCTGCCACGCAATCCGGCTTCGACGTCGCGGTCGTCGGCGCCGGCGTTGCCGGGCTTGCCGCCGCGTTCGGTGCGGCGCAGCTCGGACTGCGGGTGGCGCTGATCGGCCCCGACGCGCGTGCGTTTGTGCCGGACGCAGAGGCTCCATTCGATGCCCGCATCTATGCGCTGGCGCCGTCGGCGGTTGACCTGCTCGAACGCCTGAAGGTGTGGCCGCAGTTGAACGCGACGCGCCTGCAGCCGGTCACGCGCATGCGCGTGTTCGGCGATGCCGGCAACGAACTGACCTTCGATGCCTACCAGGCGGCGCTCGAGCGTCTGGCGACGATCGTGGAAGAAGGCGAACTGGCGCGCGTGCTCGCGGCCGCATGTGCCTACGCACCCGGCATCACGCGCTTGCGGGCATCGTTTGCAGGTTTGCAGCGCGACGCCGATGCGGCGCGGGTCAGGCTGGACGACGGCAATATCCTCGATGCGCGCGTAGTCATCGGCGCCGACGGCGCACGCTCCGCGGTGCGTGCGGCGGTGGGGATCAACGCCGACGAGCGTCCGTATCGCCAGACCGCGCTGGTGGCGAATTTCGCGTGTGGACAACCGCATCAGGGCCTGGCGTTCCAATGGTTTTGCCGCGAAGGCGTGGTCGCGCTGCTGCCTCTGCCCGGCGACTTCGTATCGCTGGTCTGGTCGGCGCCCGACGCACTGGCCGCCGAGCTTCAGGCGCTCGACGCGGCGGCGTTCGCGCAACGGGTCGCCGAGCGCACGCAATCGGTCGTCGGCGAACTGACGCTGCTTGGCGGGGTGCTTGCGTTTGCGCTGCGCGTGATCCGCGTCGACCGGCTGGTCGCTGATCGGATTGCGTTGGTCGGCGACGCTGCCCACGTCGTCCACCCGCTGGCCGGCCAGGGGTTGAACCTTGGGCTGCAGGACGTGTCGGAGTTGCTTCGGGTGCTGGCAGCGCGCGAGGAATTCCGCGATCCCGGGGACCTCGTGCTGCTGCGGCGCTACGCGCGCAAGCGCGCCGAGGCGGTCGATCTGATGCGGTTCACGACGGACGGTCTGGCGCGGCTGTTCGGCGCCGAGCACGAAGTGGTGCGTCAGTTGCGCAACGCGGGCCTGTCGCTGGTCGACCGGCTGGCGCCGTTGAAGAACGCGCTGATTCGCCACGCCGCGACGCGCTAGTCCGTCCGACGTAGACGATCGGCCGCGCGGCGCGCGTGTGCGTGGGCAGCTTGCCGGGCCCGTAGAATCGCGCCGTTTCCGAGGATTGCCATGAGTCGAGTTTTAGTTGCATTGATGATGATGGTGGCTACGGCGTTTGCCTTTGCCCAACCCGCCAAGCCGGTCGACAAGGCCGCGGCAGCGAAGCCGGCGTCGGTCGAAGACACGATTCGCATGCGCGTTGAGCAGCGCTTCGGGGCGAAGCCGACCGCGGTGAAGCTGATGCCGTTCGGGCTGTACGAAGTGACGATCGGCACCGATGTCGCGTACGTCGACAAGGAGGCCTCTTACCTGTTCGTCGGCCGCGTGATCGACACCAAGACGAAGGAAGACCTGACCCAGGCGCGCCGCGACGAACTGCAGATCATCGATTACAAGTCGCTGCCGTTCGACCAGGCCTTCAAGGTCGTGCGCGGCGACGGGTCGCGGCAGTTTGCGGTGTTCGCCGATCCGAACTGCCCGTACTGCAAGAAGTTCGAGAAGGACCTGGTCGACATGAAGAACGTGACCATCTACACGTTCCTCTATCCGATCCTGTCGCGCGACCCGAGCTCGCCCGCGGATTCCTACGAGCGCGCGCGCAACATCTGGTGCGCGAAGGACCGCAAGACGGTCTGGGAAGCCCTGATGATCGAGGGCAAGGCCCCTCCGGTCGCGCCGCCGGACTGCAAGCACCCGCTGCAGCAGAACCTGGCGCTCGGGCAGAAGCTCGAGGTCTCGGGCACGCCGACCATCTTCTTCGTCGACGGCCGCCGTCTGCCGGGCGCCGTTCCCGCCGATCGCATCGAAGCGGGCCTGGCGCGCGCCGCCGCCAAGAAGTGACCCGAAGCATGCCGGCCGCGCCGCGGATCAGCCGCGCGAAAGCGGAGATCCCGGCGATCTGATTCAGCGCGCCAGCAGTTGCTCGGGCCGCGCGCCGTTCGGCAGCAGCAGCCAGGCCTGCACGTCGTTACGCTGGCGGCCCGCCAGCTCTCCGGCTGTGCGCCCGAATCCCCAGAAGAAGTCGAAGCGCAGCGGCCCGCGGATCGCACCGCCGACGTCCTGCGCCAGCATCAGCCGCACCAGCGGTGAACCGAGCGACGGATGCACCGTGCTCACCACCAGGGGGCCGCCGAGCGGAATGAAGCGTGGATCGGCGGCGACCGAGTAGCCGGGCGTCAACGCGATATTCATTGCACCGATCGGGCCGGCATTCGGATCGCCGAGCGGCAGTTCGCGGAAGAACACGTAGCTCGGATTCTGGTTCAGCAGTTCCGGCACGCGTGCCGGATGCGCGAGCGCCCACGCGCGGATACCCTGCAGCGAGGCTTCTTCCAGCTTCAGCTCGCCGCGCTCGACCAGGATGCGACCGATCGAGTGGTAGGGCTGGCCGTTGGTATCGGCATACCCGATCCGCACGAGGCTTCCGTCGGGAAACTGCACTCGGCCGGATCCCTGCACCTGCAGGAAGAACGCGTCGATTTCGTCGTCGACCCAGAGCAGTTCGGCGCCGCGCAGCCGCCCGCGGTCTTCGATGTCCGCGCGCGACCAGTACGGCACCACGCGGCGGCCGTCGAGGCGACCGCGCACGCGCTTGCCCGCGAGTTCCGGAAAGAGCGACGCCAGGTCGATCGTCAGCAGATCGTCCGGCACCCGATAGAGCGGATGAACAAAAGGCGGCGCGTAGCTGCGGCTGCCGGCGAGCTGCGGTTCGTAATAGCCGGTGATGCGGCCGCGATCGGCGACCTCGATCTCCCGCGGCTCCGCCGCGCCGTTCGCACCCGCTTCCTCGCGCGTGACGCGGAGCACCCGCCAGGGCTGAAACTGCGCCATCAGCGTCGCGCGGATGTCGCCGGCCCGGCTCGCATCGGTCTGGCGCGCCGCGCTGCAGGCAACCGCCCAGACCGACCGGTGTGCGCCGCGCTCGAGCACCCGGCACGATGCGAGCAGCGCCGGCCACGCGCTGACGAGGTCGGAGTCGGCAAGAGCAGGCAGTGCATCGAAGCCCACCGGCTCGTAGCGCGCCTCGGTGACCGTCTTGATCGCCGGCGGTGTCACCGGCGTCGGCGGCGTGACGCACGCGGCCAGCAGCAGCGCAGCAGCCACGATCGCCGCCAGCCTAGAATGGCGACTCACGGCCGACCGGCAACTGCGCACGCTTATGTGGTTGATCATCCTGGAGGCGCTGCTCGCGCTCGTACTGTTCGTCTTCATCGTCTGGTGGACGATGTTTCATGGTCGCAAGCCGCCGGATCGCGACTGATCAGTGCAGCGTGCGCGGCATCGACAGAACGAATTCCGGAATCTCCGCGTCGAAGCGCGTGCCGTCCTCGGCAACGCAGAAATACGTGCCACGCATCGAACCCACGGGCGTCTGCAGCGGACATCCGCTCGTGTACTGGAACGCCTCTCCGGGGCGCAGGACCGGCTGCTCGCCGACGACTCCCTCGCCGCGCACCTCTTCGACGTGTCCGTCCGCGTCGGTGATGACCCAGTGACGCGACAGCAGTTTTGCGGTGACATCGCCGGTGTTGCGCACCGTGACCGTATAGGCGAACACGTAGCGGTCATCGTCGGGATCCGACTGGTCCGGAAGATATTGCGGCTGCACGCTGACGCGGAATTCGTACTTGGCCATCTCTACTCGTTATCCGTTGCCCGTTGCCCGTTGCCCGTTGCCGGTTGTCCGCTGTCAGCGCCATGCCCTCGAAGTCACCGGCAACCAGCAACTGGCAACGAGCAACCTGCTCCGATTCTGTGATCCTCGTCCTGTGATTCCGGGCCTCGTTCCTTAGAATCGGGCCGACTCCAATCCGACCGGACCATTTCCATGGATTCTCGCATCGCGCCCAGCATCCTGTCCGCCGACTTCGCGCGTCTGGGCGAGGAGGTGCGCAATGTCGTGGCGGCAGGGGCCGACTGGATTCACTTCGACGTGATGGACAACCATTACGTTCCCAACCTCACGATCGGCCCGCTCGTATGCGAGGCGATCCGGCCGCACGTTCAGGTGCCGATCGACGTGCACCTGATGGTCGAGCCGGTCGATGCGCTGGTGCCGATGTTCGCCAAGGCGGGTGCCAACGTGATCACGTTCCATCCGGAGGCGTCGCGCCACGTCGACCGCACGCTGGCGCTGATCCGGGACCAGGGCTGCAAGGCCGGACTCGTCTTCAATCCGGCCACGCCGCTCGGCTGGATGGACCACGTGATGGAAAAGCTCGATCTCGTGCTGCTGATGTCGGTGAACCCGGGTTTCGGCGGGCAGGCGTTCATACCCGAGGCGCTCGCCAAGCTCGGCCAGGCGCGCGCGCGACTCGATGCGTGGCAGCGCGCGACCGGCAAGTCGATCCTGCTCGAGATCGATGGCGGCGTGAAGGTCGACAACATCCGTTCGATCGCCGCAGCGGGCGCGGACACCTTTGTCGCCGGCAGCGCGATCTTCGGTTCGAAGGACTACAAGGCGACGATCGACGCGATGAAGCGCGAGATCGCCGCCGCTCAGCGCAGGTGAGCCCGGTCCGGTTCCGCATGATCGAAGGCGCGCCGCTGCCGGTGGCGCCTTTTTCGCACGCGACCGAAGCCGACGGCTGGGTCTTCGTGACCGGCCAGATGCCGACGCGGCCCGGCGCGCCCGAGGCGCCGCTGCCCGAAGGGATCGAGGCGCAGACGCGGCGCGTGATGGACAACCTCGCGATCGTGCTGGCGGGCGTCGGGCTAGGGCTGGAGCATGTCGTGTCGGCGCGTGCATACCTGACCCACTTCGACGAGGACTACGCGCCCTTCAACGCGATTTACGCGAGCTACTTCACCGCCGGCAGGTTGCCGGCGCGCACCTGTATCGGCGTCACGGCGCTCGCCAGGGGCGCGCGCGTCGAGGTGGATCTGCTGGCGCGCCGTCCATGATTCGCGCGGTACTGATCGATCTGGACGGCACGCTGATGGACACCGTGCCTGACCTCGCCGAGGCGGCGAACCGCATGCGCGCGGATTTCAATCTGCCGCCTCTGCCCCAGGCCCGCATCGCGGCGTTCGTCGGCAAGGGCGCCGACGTTCTGGTCCATCGGTCGCTGACCGATGACCTGGACGGCCAGGCTGCGACCGGCGATTTCGCGCGCGGCCGAGCGTCGTTCTACCGCCACTATCACGCGACCAACGGCGAAAGCGCGGTCGTGTTCCATCATGTTCCGGAAGCGCTGCGGCAGTTGCGCGCATGCGGGATCAGGCTTGCGTGCGTGACCAACAAGCCGCGCGAGTTCACGCTGCCGCTGCTCGATCGCGTGGCGCTCGCACGCTGGTTCGACGAGGTCGTTGCCGGCGACGACGTGAAGGAAAAGAAACCTCACCCGGCGCTGCTGCTTGCCGCCTGCGACCGGCTCGGCGTGACGCCGGCCGACGCGCTGATGATCGGCGACTCGATCAACGACGCGCTTGCCGCGCGCGCGGCCGGATGCGGAGTGGTGCTCGTCGAGACCGGCTACAACGAGGGCGAGCACGTCGGCACGCTTGCGGGCCAGGCCGGGGTCTTTGCTATAGTGCCCACGCTGCTCGACGCAGCGCAGACAGTGCAGAAACTGATCCATTGATGCGTTACTTCGACAAACGGGTTGATCTGAATCTCTGGGCCTGGTGCCGCGGCTGGCACGCCCAGGGGGTCTGGTTCTGGCGTAGCTGAAGCCGAATTGCCGTGCGCAGGCACGGCACCCCGTTGTCCATCCTGCGCGCCCGCCGCGCGCAACCCCGCAGGTGACGCATGACCGAACTTGAATTCAAGGCGCTTGCCGCACAGGGCTACAACCGCATCCCGCTGATCGCGGAAAGCTTCGCCGACCTCGACACGCCGCTTTCGCTGTACCTGAAGCTGGTGAAGAGCCAGGCGGAAAGCCGCAACTCCTACCTGCTCGAATCGGTGGTCGGCGGCGAGCGCTTCGGGCGCTATTCGTTCATCGGGCTGCCGGCGCGCACCGTGCTGAAGAGCTATATCGGCGACGGCGGCGTCGCGGGCCGGCACCGCACGGAGGTCGTGACCGACGGCCGGGTGGTGCGCGACGATCGCGGCGATCCGCTCGCGTTCGTCGAGAAGTTCCTCGCGCAGTTCAAGGTCGCGGTGCGGCCGGGGCTGCCGCGCTTCTGCGGCGGGCTGGCGGGCTACTTCGGCTACGACACGGTGCGGCTGATCGAGAAGAAGCTTGCGCAGCCCAAACCGGATGACCTCGGCCTGCCCGACATCCACCTGCTGCTGACCGAGGAACTCGCGGTCATCGACAACCTGAGCGGCCGCGCCTACCTGATCGTGTACGCCGACGCCACGCATCCCGAGGGCTTCCAGCGCGCGCGCGAGCGGCTGCGCGATCTGCGCGCGCGACTGCACCGGCACATCGAGCCGCCGCACACGCGCGCCAGCGTGCGGCGGCCGGAGACGCGCGAGTTCGGCAAGGAAGAGTATCTGGCCGCGGTTGCGCGCGCGAAGGAGTACATCGCCGCCGGCGACGTGATGCAGGTGCAGATCGGACAGCGCATCAGCAAGCAGTTCGCCGACGCGCCGCTGTCGTTGTATCGCGCGCTGCGCACACTGAATCCCTCGCCCTACATGTACTACTACGACCTCGGCGACGCGCACATCGTGGGCGCCTCGCCCGAGATTCTGGTTCGCAGCGAAAAGCGCGACGGCGACCGCGTCGTTGCGATCCGCCCGATCGCCGGCACGCGACCGCGCGGCGGCACGCCGGAACACGACGCGAAGCTCGCGGACGAACTCGTCGCCGACCCGAAGGAGCGGGCGGAGCACCTGATGCTGATTGATCTCGCGCGCAACGACATCGGCCGCATCGCCGAGATCGGCAGCGTCAAGGTGCCGGAGCAGTACGTGATCGAGCGCTACTCGCACGTTATGCACCTGGTCAGCCACGTCGAGGGGAAACTCAAGAAAGGACTGTCAAACCTCGACGTGCTGCGGGCGACGTTCCCCGCTGGGACGCTGTCTGGCGCGCCCAAAGTGCGCGCGATGGAGATCATCGACGAACTCGAGCCCGTCAAGCGCGGCATCTATGGCGGCGCGGTCGGCTATCTCTCGTTCGCCGGCGACATGGATCTGGCGATCGCGATCCGCACCGGCGTGATCAAGGGCAACGTGCTGTACGCGCAGGCCGCCGCCGGCATCGTTGCCGACTCGGTGCCTGAGATGGAGTGGCGCGAGACAGAAGCAAAGGCCAGGGCGGTGCTGCGCGCGGCCGAGACGGTGGAGGATGGCTTCGATGTCGACTGAGCCGATCGATCTTCGCAGCGACACCGTCACGCGGCCGACGGCGGGAATGCGCCGTGCGATGCTCGAGGCCGAGGTCGGCGACGATGTGTTCGGCGACGATCCGACCGTCAATCGGCTGCAGGCGGTGCTGGCCGAGCGGCTCGGGTTCGAGGCGGGGCTCCTCATGCCGAGCGGCACGCAGAGCAACCTCTCCGCGCTTATGGCGCATTGCCAGCGCGGCGACGAGGTGATCGTCGGCCAGAACGCACACACATATCGCTACGAGGCGGGTGGTGCCGCGGTACTCGGATCGATCCAGCCGCAGCCGCTGGAGCACGCGCCCGACGGCTCGCTGCCGCTCGAGAAGATCGCCGCGGCGATCAAGCCCGACGATCCGCACTACGCGCGCACGCGGCTGCTGGCGCTGGAGAACACGATCGGCGGCAAGGCGGTGCCGCTCGCATATTGCCGGCAGGCGACGGACCTCGCCCACTCGCGCGAGCTGGCGACGCACCTGGACGGCGCGCGCTACTTCAACGCGGTGACAGCGCTCGGCTGCGGCGAGCGCGAACTCGCCGCGGGCTTCGACAGCGTGTCGGTGTGCCTGAGCAAGGGTCTGGGCGCGCCGGTCGGTTCGGTGCTGCTCGGGTCGCGCGAGTTAATCGTTCGCGCGAAGCGTGCGCGCAAGATGCTCGGCGGCGCGCTGCGGCAGGCGGGCGTGCTCGCCGCGGCCGGCCTGTACGCGCTCGAGCACCACGTGTCGCGGCTGGCCGAGGATCACGCCAACGCCCAGCGGCTGGCCGATGGCCTGCGCGCAATCGACGCGCTCGCGGTCGACGGGCCGCACACCAACATGGTGTTCGTCCGCATGCCGCAGGACAGGGCCGCCGCGCTGGCGGCGTTCCTGCGCGAGCGCCGGGTGATCGTGCTGCCGAATTCGCCAATGCGGCTGGTCACGCACCTCGACGTCGATCGCGCGGGTATCGAGCGCGCGGTCAGGGCCTTCAGCGATTTCTTCGCCAGGTCGCGGCAAACCCCATGAACCACAGAGAGCACAGAGAGCACAGAGAAGGTGCTTCGGCCGAGCTTTCCGAGCGCGTTCTCGGTGCCGCGATCGACGTGCATCGGGTACTTGGGCCTGGTCTGTTGGAGAGCGCTTATGAGGCTTGTCTCTGCCATGAACTGGCGCTCGCGGGAATCGCGTTCAAGAAACAATGGGAACTCCCCGTCGAATACAAGGGGTTTCGGCTCGACGCGGGATTCCGCGCCGATCTGATCGTCGAAGACGAGTTGTTGCTCGAATTGAAGACGGTCGACAAACTGCTTCCGATTCACACCGCACAAGTGCTGACCTACTTGAAGTTGTCCGGGCTGCGCGTCGGACTGCTTCTGAACTTCAACGAACGTGTGCTGCGCGACGGGATCAAGAGACTCAGTCTTTGATCTCTGTGCTCTCTGTGTTCTCTGTGGTGAAAAAATGCTCCTGATGATCGACAACTACGATTCCTTCACCTACAACCTGGTGCAGTACTTCGGCGAGCTGGGCGAAGAGGTGCGTGTCGCGCGCAACGACGAGATCACGCTGGACGAGATCGCGGCGCTTACGCCGGACCGCATCTGCATTTCTCCTGGACCCTGCTCACCGACCGAGGCCGGCATCTCGCTCGATGTGCTCGAGCGATTCGCGGGCAGCGTCCCGATTCTCGGCGTGTGCCTGGGCCACCAGGCGATCGGCCACGCGTTCGGCGGCAAGGTGATCCGCGCGCAGACGCTGATGCACGGCAAGTGCGCACCGGTCGAGCACACCGGTGTGGGCGTGTTCCGCGGCCTGCCGTCGCCGTTCATCGCGACGCGCTACCACTCGCTGGCGGTCGAGCGCGCGTCGCTGCCGGAATGCCTGGAGATCACCGCGTGGACCGCCGACGGCGAGATCATGGGCCTGCGGCACCGGTCGCTGGCGGTGGAGGGGGTGCAATTCCACCCGGAGTCGATCGCCACCGAACACGGACATGAACTGCTGCGCAACTTCCTGCGCCCGAACTGATCGAGGAGACCCGAAATGGCCATCACCCCCACCGAAGCGCTGGTCCGCTGCATCGAGCACCGCGAGATCTTCCACGACGAGATGCTGTCGCTGTGGCGCAAGCTGATGAGCGGGGAGCTCACGCCGGTGCAGATCGCGGCAGTCACGATGGGGCTGCGCGTGAAGAAGGAGACGATCGGAGAGATCGCTGCGGCGGCGAAGATCATGCGCGAGTTCGCCACCAAGGTTCATGTCGAGGACCATACGCGCCTGGTCGACATCGTCGGCACGGGCGGAGACGCGGCGCACACTTTCAACATCTCGACTGCCGCGATGTTCGTGGTCGCGTCCGCGGGCGGACGCGTGGCAAAGCATGGTGGACGCAGCGTGTCGTCGAGTTCGGGCAGTGCCGACGTGCTCGAGGCGCTCGGCGCCAATATCAACCTGTCGCCGGACAAGGTGGCGACCTGCCTGGCCGAGACCGGCATCGGCTTCATGTTCGCGCCGAGCCACCATGCGGCGATGAAGCACGCCGCACCCGTGCGCAAGGAGCTCGGCGTGCGGACGATCTTCAACATCCTCGGCCCGTTGACCAACCCGGCCGGCGCGCAGAACCAGCTGATGGGCGTGTTCCATCCCGACCTGGTCGGCATCCAGGTGCGCGTGCTGCAGCAGCTCGGCGCGCGGCACGTGCTGGTCGTCTACGGCAAGGACGGCATGGACGAGGTCTCGCTCGGCGCGGCGACGATGGTCGGGGAGCTGAAGAACGGCGATGTGCGCGAGTACGAGATCCATCCCGAGGATTTCGGCATGAGCATGGTGTCGAACCGCGGACTGAAAGTGACCAATGCGACCGAATCGCGCGCGATGGTGCTGGAGGCGCTGGAAGACGTGCAGGGCACGCCGCGCGAGATCGTCACGCTGAACGCCGCGGTCGGACTGTATGCCGCCGATGTCGCGGGTTCGATCGACGACGGCATCCACATGGCGCGCGAAGCGATCGCCAGCGGCGCGGCGCGACGCAAGCTCGACCAGTTCGTCGCCGCCACCCAGAAGCTCGCCGCCTGATTCTGCCTGCTCGATGAGCGATATCCTGCGCAGGATCCTGGCCGTGAAGCGCGACGAAGTCGCGCTCGCTCCCTCGCGTGCAACCCTCGCG
>JBLMYK010000205.1:0-11587 GCA_050258235.1 Gemmatimonadota bacterium
GCCATCAGCGCCGGTACGCTGAGATCGAGGTCGAGCGCTTTCCAATGCAGGCCGCGGCCAAGCGCAGATATCTCGATGTCCGCTAGCTGACGCTCTGTCGCGCCGTCGAAGTAGGGCAGCAGTGCAATGGGTATGGCAACGGTGATGCCGGAGTGCAGCGTGATCTCGAGCTTGCGTGACGAGCGCACGTAGCGCGCTGCAGCTGCACGCGACTCCACTTTTTCGGTGAGCCGGCCGGCGCGCGCTGCCTTCCGCAGTTGTGGCCGCAGTTGTTTGTCAGTCCAGATCTGGCGGGCCATGAGGTTTCTGTAAGAATAACCGAACGGTTGGGTTTACGTGCGTTGGCTCTCAAGAAAAAAACCCGTGCAGGAACCACCCGCGCGGCGCGGCGAGTTCGCGGTACACCCACAGCGTCTGGCCGCGCGGGTTGCGGGCAACGAAGTAGTCGCGGTGCACGGTGCGCCGGTGCGGGGTGCCGAGATCCCACCAGCCGGACTCGATGCGCTCCGGGCCGGCCACCAGCGCGAGCGGGCCGCCGTAGTTGGGGGTCTCCTCGCGGCAGGCGAGCGGCTGCGGTGATTCGACCAGCAGCAGCGGCCGCTGCGGCGTGGCCCGTGTCGGCACGCTGCGTTCATTCGCGTCGACCGCGAGCGGCACGATCCGGTACGCGTGTTCGGGTCGATGGTCGTCGACGAGCTGCAGCTGGAACACGCGCTCGCTGCCGAGCCGCGCGTGCAGCGTTTCGGCGAGCTGCAACCAGTCGGTGCCGCTGCCATTTCCGGGCGCCGGCGGCAGCCACGACGCGTTGACCGCTGCGAACGGCGCGAGATGCTCGACGCGCAGCGCGAGCGTGATCGCGGGCTCCGGCAACGCGACGCGCGCCAGGCGCTCGGCGAGCAGCTTCGCCAGCCGCGCCGCATCGCGCTCGGGCGCGGCCAGCGGCAGCGCGATCCTTGTGGGCGTCAGCGGCGCTGCGCGGCGCGCGCTTTGGCGTGCACTGTGCTGCGCGGTGAAGACGAGTTCGGTCGTGCCCGCGTTGCGGCCGCGCAGAAAACCTTCGAGCGCGCGCAGCAGCCGGTGCGCGGGGAACATCAGTTGCTCGGCGTCGGTGACGTCGGCCGGCAGTTCGAGCCTCGCGTCGAAGAACTCCGGCGGCGCGAATAGCGGCTGCGGGTCGGGCTGCCGTCCGAGCGCGCGGTCCAGGTCGTCGAGCAGCGGCGCGCCGAAGCGCTTCGCGAACGCATCGCGCGGCAGTCGCAGCACATCTCCGATCGTCGCCAGCCCCAGCGCGTGCAGCGTGGCCGTGGTGTTCTCGTCCCAGTCCAGCGTGGACAGCGGCAGCGGCGCCAGCGCATCCTGCAGGTGCGCTGGCTGCAGCGGATCGCGTGCTTCGATGCCGAACGAGCGCGCCCGCCCGATCAGCCAGGCGGCACGTGGTGTGGCGGCGTAGCCGAACGCGGCCGTGTAGCCGAGCTCGCGCAGGCCACGCGCGATATGTCGATGCAACGGCTTGCGGCCGCCGAAGAGCGTCTCGCTGGCGCCGGTTTCCAGCAGCAAGCCGCTGTGCCGCAACGAAATCTGCGCGCTGAACTGATACCCCCAGCATGCCAGCTCGTGCAGCGCATCGCGCTCGACTTCCGGCTTGCGCTCGACGGCGATCAGCTCGGCTGCCAACGCCTGCGCGGCGGCGAGCTTCAGTCCCGGCGCGATGCCGGCGGCGCGTGCGTCGTCATTGCAGAAAGCGATCCAGGGCCGCTGTGCTGGCCCTTCGACGATCGCCAGCGGCCCCGGTTGCTCGAGCGCGCGCGCGGCCAGTTGCAGCGGCAGCGCAGGCAGAACGATGGCGAGCCACAGCGGTGTTGCCATGTCGGTCGCGGTGCATCGGGCTATGCGCCCCAGATCATCTGTTCCGTGAAGCCGAGTTCCGCGAAGTCGGCCGCGCGCAGATGAGCCTCGTTGGTGCAGAAGAATTCGTCGAGCTGCGGAGGTTTCACGGGCGTGCCGGCGAGCATTGCATGCGCCTGGCCGCGGTGATGGATCTGATGCTGGAACAGGTGCGCGAGGATGCGCGCCACGCGATCGGTATACGTGCCGTCGCGGCGCGGCACCTGTACCGGGCCGTCCAGCTGCGCATCCGACAGGCGAGCGCACAGGTCGATCAGGCGCTGGTCGACCGCCCGCTGCGCGGTCGTCAGGGCGGTGCAGGTGTCGAACGGCTCTTCCGGCTCGAAGAAGCGGCCGGGGTTCGGGTTGGGCGGTTCGCCGCGCGTGCTGCGTTCGAGCATGTCGACGTACAGCCAGTCGACGGTGACGTTGTGGTTCAGCGTCGCCTTGATCGACGGAAAGAAGCTGGTGCGCGTGGCGACGAAGTCGGCCTGCGACAGCTGCGCGCACGCCTTCAGCAACCGGTGATTGGCCCACGCGTTGTTGTAGGCCATGGTCAGGAAATGGTGAGCGAGGAAAGTCATGGGTGACGCAGCCGATCAAAAGGTATGGGAGTTACTTCTTGCCCTTGTCCTCGAGTTCGATGAAGCCGATAGGGCGCTTGGCCGGTGCGGGCGGAACCATCAATTCCCGGATCGCATCGAACAGCTGCTTCAGTTGGGTCCGCGCCCGACTTGAAGTCGCAAGTTGCGACTTCAAGTTCGTAATCAACCGCGTGTCGGATTCGGCCTTCATGACTGTCGTACCCAAGGGGATTCTTGCCGATTGGCCGAACTCAATGGCTGAAGATCGACTGCAATGACCAGCGGCGCGCCTGCAGTGCGGGCGTGCCGGAGACGATGATTCGGTCCTTGGCCGGCGCCTCGGGCGGCCGCATTTCGACGCACGCATCGTTCCAGCGCGCCGGATGCACCTGCAGCACCACCGGTTCCAGCAGCGGCCGGCCGCGACGCTTGAGCAGGGTGACGCGCAGTTGCCCGTCTGAGCACGCCAGTTGCAGTCGCAGTGACGCGGGTGAAGCAGCTGTCGCTGCGTGTGTCCCGCGCAGCAGGAACACCAGCGCCCGGCTGCGCTGTGCGAGCAGGTGCAGTCGCCGTAGCGCGCGGAAGTCGCCATCGCGTGCGGAGGAAGCCGGCAACCAGCCGATCAGCGCGCCCAGGTGCGCGGTGCGCAGCGATTGCTCGAGCGACCACAGGCTTTCGCGCGGCGTGGCGGGCTTCACGAAGATGCCGCGCTCGACCGCGATGCCGGCCTCGGCCAGTGCCGGCGGGTAGGGCAGCGTTGCAACCCGGGTTGCGGGATCGTCGCACGGCAGCACCCACACGCAGGGGCGATCGCGCGCGACCTGCGCCAGCGCCGGCGCAAGCAGCGAAAGTTCGCCCACGCCCGGCGCATCGAGCAGCAGCTCGACGAGCTGTCCCTGCGGCCAGCCGCCGTCGGGCAGTTCGGCGTCGAGCGCAGCGAATCCGCTCGCCACGCCCGGCGTCGCGATGCCAGTGGGTGCGATTTCACTGGCCTGCCACACGGGGGCAGCGCCTGTTTTCAAAAGGGAAGCAAGGGCCGTGGCGGCACGCATCGTGCGCCTCATCGAGGTTGGGGTGAGAGGGAGAAAGAAGGAGGAGCGCTACACCGACGGCCGGATCACGCCCACCGCGATGCCTTCGATCGTCAGCGGCTCGCGCTTCAGGTCGACGACGATCGGCTTGTAGTCGGGGTTCTCGGCGATCAGCTCGGCGCGCGCGCCGCGCAGCTTCAGCCGCTTGACGGTGACGTCGTCGCCGAGCCGGGCCACCACGACCTGGCCCGACTGCGCCTGCGCCTGCTTGTGCACGGCGACCCAGTCGCCGTCGAGGATGCCGGCGTCGCGCATGCTCATGCCGCGCACCTCAAGCAGGTAATCGGCGCGCGGCTTGAACAGGCGCGGATCGATGGCGGGGTGCTTCAGCACGTTTTCCTGCGCCAGGATCGGGCTGCCGGCGGCGACCTTGCCGATCAGCGGCAGGCCGAATTCCTTGGCCGCCTCGCGCAGCGCGTGCACGGCGTCCTTCACGCGGATGCCGCGCGAGGTGCCGGCGACGAGTTCGATCAGCCCCTTGCGCGCGAGCGCCTGCAGGTGCTGCTCGGCCGCGTTGAGCGACCGGAAGCCGAACGCGCGCGCGATCTCCTCGCGCGTCGGCGGGGCGCCGTGTTCGATCAGTGCCTGCTGGATGAATTCCAGGATCTCGCTCTGGCGGGCGGTGATCGGGGTGGGGGTGTCCGAAGGGATCGCGGCCATCGTGTCTCTCCGTGCGGCGTCTGCGTTACTGTGAATGTATACAGTACTGAATGGAAATGCAAGTGCCCGGCAAGGTTTTGTCCGGGCGCGCGATGCGAGACGCTTGTCGGCAAAAAGCAGCGTGATAAACTGCCCAGCCATCGAATTGACCGTCCTGGATTGACTGTCGATTGCCGCAAATGAGGCGCGTCGAGCGCCGGCGGCAAACGCCTCCCGGACGGTTCCGTGTTGCGAATCGTCTGCTACGGCGCGGCGCCGGCAAGAACTGATCCAAGCCCGCTGCGCGGCCAGACCTCAACTACCGGGTAATAGACCGTCCGGACTGTTTGTCCGGACCATGTGCTTGAAGGCGACCATTGGCGAATTTGGCCGCGCGGACGCGCGGCCGGACCGTCGATGCGATCGCTTCGTGGACCTGATCGGAGAACATGAACACACAAGAGGCGAAAATCGTCCTCGAAACCGCGCTGCTGACCGCGCAGCAGCCGCTGCCGCTTTCCGAACTGCGTCAGTTGTTTGCCGATGAATTGAACGCCGACACGCTGCGCGTGCTGCTCGACGAGCTGCGGCGCGACTGGCAGGGTCGTGGCATCGAACTGGTCACGCTGGCTTCGGGCTGGCGCTTCCAGAGTCGTCCGTCGATGCGCCCTTTTCTGGATCGTCTGAACCCCGAGAAGCCGCCGAGGTATTCGCGCGCTGTGCTCGAGACCTTGGCGATCATTGCCTACCGGCAGCCGGTCACGCGCGGCGACATCGAGGAGATCCGCGGCGTGACCGTGTCCGCCCAGGTCATCAAGGCGCTGGAGGAACGTGGCTGGGTCGAGGTGATCGGCCACCGCGAAACGCCCGGCCGGCCGGCACTGCTGGCCACCACGCGCGCCTTCCTCGACGACCTCGGCCTGCGCTCCCTCGAGGAGTTGCCGCCGCTCGCTGTCGGCGAAGAGGCAGCCAGGGTGCCCGCCGAGTTCGAACTGCAGTTTGCGGCCGCCACCGGCGTCGCGGCCGATCAGCCGGCCAGTCCTTCCATCGAATCCAATGCGGACACCATGTCGGTGGCCGCCCCTTCCGAAGCCCAGACATGACGCACGCAATTCGGCCCACCGAAGAGCAAGATCCCGTCGACACACCGTCCGACGCTCCCGAGACCGCCAATGCCGCACCGGTGCCACCGGCGGCACAGCACTCCGGGGACGAAAACACGGGCGAAAGCGCCGCGGACGATTTCGATGCTGACGCGGACGAGCGTTCGCAGCGCGGTCCGCGCGGGCGCCGCCGCCGCGGCCGCGGTCGTGGTCCGCGCGTCGAGGCCGCACCGGGGCAGAGTGAAGCGGTCAGCCCGGACGCGCCGCCAGCAGCGCCGCTGCCGCTTGCCGGCGAAGGCGACGAAGTCAACATGAATGCAATGGCTGTGACGCCGCTGCCGCGCGAGTTGCTCGAGCGCGGTCGGCGCGCCGCCAAGCAGGCGCTGAACGCCCAGTCGGAGAAGCTGCACAAGGTGCTGGCCGATGCCGGCATCGGGTCGAGGCGCGACATGGAGGAACTGATCATTGCCGGGCGGGTGTCGGTCAACGGCCAGCCGGCACACGTCGGCCAGCGCGTGATGCCGAACGATCAGGTGCGCGTGAACGGCAAGCCGTTGCAGCTTCGCCTGCGGGGCGCCGGCCGGCCGCCGCGCGTGCTGCTGTATCACAAGCCGGCGGGCGAAATCGTGTCGCAGGACGACCCCGAACACCGCCCCACGGTGTTCGACAACCTGCCCAAGATCTCGGGCGGCCGCTGGGTTGCCGTCGGGCGCCTCGACTTCAACACCGAGGGGCTGCTGATCTTCACCACGTCGGGCGAGCTTGCGAACCGGCTGATGCATCCCCGCTACGAGGTCGAGCGCGAATACGCGGTGCGCGTGTTCGGCGAGCTGACCGACGAGCAGCGCCAGCGCCTGCTCGACGGAGTGGAACTCGAGGACGGCGTTGCGCGGTTCGCGCGCATCGACGACGCCGGCGGCCAGGGTTCCAACCACTGGTACCGCGTGACGATCGCCGAGGGCCGCAATCGCGAAGTCAGGCGGATGTTCGAGCTCGTCGGCCTTGAGGTGACCCGACTGATTCGAACGCGCTTCGGCGCGGTCCAGCTGCCGCGCACGCTGTCGCGCGGCCGTTATCAAGAGCTGGCGCCCGAATGGGTGCAGGCGTGGACGCACGACCTCGGAATCAACGCCGACGAGCTGCGCTCGCGGCCGCCGGGTCAGGGTGGACAGAAGCAGGGTGGCCGGCGCAACAAACCGCCGCGGCAGGGGCCACCGCGCCAGCCCGATCCGATGACGAGTACGGTCAGCTATATCGCGGCCGGCGGCCGCCCCGGCCACGGTCTCGGAGCTGGGCGTGGCAGCGGTTACGGTTATGGACAGGGTCAGGGCCCGATGCGCTCGCGGCGGGGCAAGCAGCGCGGTTTCGGCTAGGCACAGTTTGTAGTTGCGCGCTTGAGACAGGGGCGCGCCGCCCTTATAATTCAAAGCTGTCAGGAAGGCCCGTTTCAAGGCAGTTCGATCGGCTTTCTGGTTGTGGTGCGGACGGTTCCGGGGTGACGCGGTTCTTGCCGAACGCGTGGCCCGTCGGGACGGAGGAATGGGCGTTACGCCCATTTTTTTTTGGCGCGCCCGGGTGCAGTTGCTTCGCCGCGGAGCGTGCTGGGAGAGTCATGGTGGGCAGGGCTTCGACCGAGTTGAATGCGTTGGTCGAGCGGACGGTCGAAGGGCTGGGTTACGAACTGGTCGATGTCGAGCGACTGGGTGGATTGCTGCGCGTGACGATCGACGTGGCGAGCGGCGTGCGGATCGACGATTGCGAGCGGGTCAGCCATCAGCTGACACACCTGTTTGCGGTCGAAGGGGTGCACTACGAACGCCTGGAAGTGTCATCGCCGGGCTTGGACCGGCCGCTGCGGCGCGCGAAGGGTTTCGAGCGCTTCATTGGCGAGGAAGCCAGCGTGCACCTGTTCGCGCCGGTCGAAGGACGCAAGAGACTGCGCGGCAGGCTGCTCGAGGTGCACGGCTCGGCCGGGCAGGAGCAGGTTGTTCTGGAGTTGAGCGAGGCCGTGGCGCCGCAGCCGCGTTCGCCGTCGAAGCGGAAGCCGACGGCGAGGGCGGAAGTCGCGCCGAAGGTCGTGCAGTTCGCATTGGCCGACGTCGACCGGGCGCGGCTGGTGCCGCATTTGGATTTCAGGAGCGGGAAATGAATGGAAGAGAGATTCTGCTGACGGTGGACGTGCTGGCGCGTGAGAAGAACGTGCCGCGCGAAGTCGTGTTCGGCGCTCTCGAGGCCGCGCTGGCAGGCGCGACGAAGAAGCTGTTCGACGAGGAAGACGTCGATATCCGCGTCGCCGTGGACCGCGAGACCGGCGACTACGAGGCGTTCCGCCGCTGGCTGGTCGTGCCCGACGAGGCGGGCCTGCAGGAGCCCGGCCACCAGATCATCCTGTCGGACGCCAAGGAGCAGATACCCGACATCGAGATCGACGAGTACATCGAGGAGGCGCTGCCCAAGCGCGATGAGACGCTTGGCCGCCGCTTCGCGCAGGACACCAAGCAGGCGATTCTGCAGAAGATCCGCGACGCCGAGCGCGAGCAGCTGCTGACCGAGTTCCTGGCGCGCGGCGACGACATCGTCAACGGCACCGTCAAGCGCCTCGACAAGGGCGACCTGATCATCGAGGCGGGCAAGATCGAGGCGCGGCTTCCGCGCTCGGACATGATCCCGAAGGAGAACCTCAGGATTGGCGACCGCGTGCGCGCCTTCGTGGCGAAGATCGACCGCCAGGCGCGCGGCCCGCAGGTGATCCTGTCGCGCACGTCGCCGGAGTTCCTGAAGAAGCTGTTCGAGCTCGAAGTGCCCGAGATCGAGCAGGGGCTGCTGCAGATCAAGTCGGCAGCACGCGACCCCGGGGTGCGCGCCAAGATCGCGGTGTGGACCAACGATCGCCGCATCGACCCGATCGGCACCTGCGTCGGCATGCGCGGCTCGCGCGTGCAGGCGGTGACGAACGAACTGGCGGGAGAGCGGGTCGACATCGTGCTGTGGTCGGACGATCCGGCGCAGTTCGTGATCGGTGCTCTCGCGCCGGCGAACGTGTCGTCGATCGTGGTCGATGAGGACAAGCACGCGATGGACGTGGTCGTCGACGAGGACAACCTGGCGATCGCGATCGGACGCAGCGGGCAGAACGTCCGGCTGGCGAGCGAGCTGACCGGTTGGCAGATCAACATCATGACGGCCGAGGAGTCCGCGCAGAAGAAGGAAGGGGAGCAGGCGAACGTGCGCGCGATGTTCGTCGAGAAGCTCGACGTCGACGACGAAGTCGCCAACATCCTGATCGGCGAGGGCTTCGCCACGCTCGAGGAGATCGCCTACGTGCCGGTCAACGAACTGCTGGAGATCGAGGCCTTCGACGAGGAAACCGTCGAAGAGCTGCGCAACCGCGCCCGCAACGCGCTGCTGACCGAGGCGATCGTGCGCGAGGAGCACCTGGAGAAGGTCGACAAGTCGCTGCTCGAACTGGAAGACATGGACAACGAGCTCGCCGCGAAACTGGCGGCCAACAGCCTGCGCACGCGCGACGATCTGGCGGAGCTCGCGGTCGACGAACTGACCGAGATGACCGGAATCGACGAAGAACGCGCGAAGAAACTGATCATGGCGGCGCGCGCCCACTGGTTTGCGTAAGGCATCAGCAGAAGTTGAAGAGGACACCATGGCCAGCAACACCGTCGCCCAATTTGCCGCGGAACTGAAGCTTCCGCCGCCGATGCTGCTCGAGCAGTTGCGAGCAGCCGGCGTGAACAAGGCCGCCGAGAGTGACACCCTCTCCGAGGAGGACAAGGCGCGCCTGCTGGAGTCGCTGCGCCGTGCGCACGGCGGCGAGGCCGCCGAAAAGCGCAAGATCACGCTGACCCGCAAACAGACGTCCGAGATCAAGCAGGCCGATGCGACCGGCAAGGCGCGCACGATCCAGGTCGAGGTGCGCAAGAAGCGCGTGTTCGTCAAGCGCGATGCCGAGGGCGAAGTCGAAGCGGCACCCGCACCGGCGGCGCCGGTGATCGACGAATCCGAACTGCGCAAGCGCGAAGAGGAAGCGCGGCGCCAGGCCGAACTGGCGGCGCGGCAGATGGCCGAGGCACGCGAGCGCGCCGAGCGCGCACAGCGCGAGGTGGTCGAGGCGCAGCAGAAGGAGCAGCAGGAAGTCGAGGCCGCGCAGACGCGCGAAGCGGCGGCTCAGGCCGAGCTGGAGCGCGTGAAGGCCGAGCAGGCCGCGGTCGACAAGGCGGCCAAGGAGGCGCAGCTTGCGCAGGACCGCGCGCGTCGCGCGGCGGACGAGGAGGTCGCCGCGATCAAGACCATGATGGCTGCGCCGCGCAAGGTCGTGAAGGCGCCGACCGCCGAAGGCACGCTGCACAAGCCGGTCGCGAAACCGGAAGCGAAGACCGCCGAAGCCAAGAAGGAAGAGAAGAAGCCCGGCGTCAAGGAAGTCAAATCGGGCAAGCTCGCCTCGTCGTGGTCCGAGGACGCGGCCAAGAAGCGTGCGCTGAAGACGCGCGGCGACGCCGGTGCCGGTGGCGGCTGGCGCGGACCCAAGGGCCGGCGTCCCGTGCGAGGCGAGGAGGAGCGTGCGCCGGTGGCGATGCCGAGCGAACCGATCGTGCGCGACGTGTCGGTGCCGGAAACGATCACGGTGGCGGACCTTGCGCACAAGATGGCGGTCAAGGCTTCCGAGGTGATCAAGGTCCTGATGAAGATGGGCCAGATGGTGACCATCAACCAGGTGCTCGACCAGGACACGGCGATGATCATCGTCGAGGAAATGGGTCACCGCGCACTGGCCGCGAAACTCGATTCGCCCGAGGCGTTGCTGGCCGAGACGGAAGCGTCGGCCGTGTCCGAAGCCGTCGCCGAACCGCGTCCGCCGGTGGTCACGATCATGGGCCACGTCGACCACGGCAAGACCTCGCTGCTCGACTACATCCGCCGCACCAAGGTTGCTGCGGGCGAAGCGGGCGGGATCACGCAGCACATCGGCGCCTACCACGTCGAGACGCCGCGGGGCATCATCACCTTCCTGGACACGCCGGGTCACGAGGCGTTCACCGCGATGCGGGCGCGCGGCGCGAAGGCGACCGACATCGTGATCCTGGTGGTTGCCGCCGACGACGGCGTGATGCCGCAGACCAAGGAGGCGATCGCGCATGCGAAAGCGGCGGGCGTTCCGATCGTGGTGGCGCTGAACAAGATCGACAAGCCCGAGGCGAATCCCGAGCGGGTGAAGCAGGAGCTCGTCGCCAACGAGGTCGTCCCGGAGGAATACGGCGGCGACTCCCCGTTCGTACCGGTGTCGGCCAAGACCGGCAAGGGTGTGGACGAACTGCTCGAGAACGTGCTGCTGCAGGCCGAGGTCAAGCAGCTGACCGCGGTGAAGGACGCGCCTGGCAAGGGACTCATCATCGAATCGAAGCTCGACAAGGGCCGCGGCCCGGTGGCGACCGTGCTGGTGCAGGCGGGCACGCTGAAGCGCGGCGACGTGGTGCTTGCCGGGTCCGCGTTCGGCCGCGTGCGCGCGATGCTGGACGAGGCGGGCAAGAGCATCCCGGAGGCGGGACCGTCGATTCCGGTCGAGATCCAGGGTCTGTCGGACGTGCCGTCGGCCGGCGACGAGCTGATCGTGCTCGGTGACGAACGCAAGGCGCGCGAGATTGCGCTGTTCCGCCAGGGCAAGTTCCGCGACACAAAACTCGCCAAGCAGCAGGCGGCGAAGCTCGAGAACATGTTCGAGTCGATGGGCGAGAGCGCCGCGCGCACGCTGCCGCTGATCATCAAGGCCGACGTGCAGGGCTCGCAGGAAGCGCTGGTGCATGCGCTGACGAAGCTGTCGACCGACGAGGTCAAGGTGCAGGTGGTGCATGCGCAGGTTGGCGGCATCACCGAGAGCGACGTGAACCTGGCGCTCGCCTCGAAGGCGGTGATCATCGGCTTCAACGTGCGGGCCGATCAGTCGGCGCGCAAGCTGGCCGAAGGCAACGGCATCCAGATCCGCTACTACAACATCATCTACGATGCGGTCGACGACGTGAAGGCCGCGCTGTCCGGCCTGCTGGCACCGGAACAGCGCGAGCAGGTGCTGGGGCTGGTCGAGATCCGGCAGATCTTCCGCGTGCCGAAGATCGGCTCGGTGGCGGGCTGCATGGTGCTCGACGGCGTGGTCAAGCGCACCGCGCAGGCGCGCCTGCTGCGCGACAACGTGGTGATCTGGACCGGCGAACTGGCGTCGCTGAAGCGCTTCAAGGACGACGTGCGCGAGGTCAAGGCCGGCTTCGAGTGCGGCCTG
>JBLMYK010000206.1:0-10433 GCA_050258235.1 Gemmatimonadota bacterium
GGCGCTCGAAAACCAACCGAGCACGTGATGCACTCGCCGATCGCCACGCCTTCGTGCGCCACGCCAGGCGGAAGGTAGAGCGCATCTCCCGGCTGCAGCACCCACTCGCGAGCCGGGGCGAATTTCGCCAGGATCTTCAGCGGCAGGCCGGGAAGGGGTGCCAGGTTTCTTTGCCGGCTGATGCGCCAGCGGCGCCTTCCCTGCGCCTGTACCAGGAAGACGTCGTACGAATCCACGTGCGGCCCGACACCACCGCCATCGGTCGCGTAGCTCGCCATCAGGTCGTCCAGCCGGGCGTCCGGCAGGAAGCGAAACGTGTCAAGCAACGCGCGCGCGGCTTCGTCGTGCAGGTCGACGCCTTGAACGAGCAGCGTCCAGTTCTCGCGCGATCGTGCCGGCAGATCGGTGGCATCGAAAGGTCCGTGGCGCAGACGCCAGCGCCCGTTGAATGACGTCACCAGCCGCGACTCGACTTCGCCGCTCCCGGCCAGGGCAAGCAGGCGCTCGCGCGAAACGGGCGACGCGAGACCGGGAAGTACCTGCCGCAGCAGCACCGGGCGACGTTGCCAGTAGCGCCGCATGAATTCGGCGACCGATAGTTGGCCCAGGCGGGCCAGCGGAGCGACGATCGGCGGGCGCATAATCGGGCGCAGATTATCGGATCGGTCTCGTTCGCGGCCAGCGCAAGATGAAGATCGAAGACGGCTGCCTCGTCAGCCTGATGGTGCGGATGTTCGATCCGCAGGGAAATCTGCTCGAAGAGACCGATGCGCCGATCGTCTATCTGCACGGGGCGGGCGACATCTTTCCGCGCATCGAAGCTGCGCTCGCCGGTCAGGAGCCCGGCTTCAGGACTTCAGTTTCTCTCGAGCCGGAAGATGCATTCGGCGAATTCGAGGCCGAGCGCGTTCATCTCGTCGACGTTCGTTCGCTGGGCGTCGAGGTGGCTCCGGGAATGCGCTTCGAGGGATTGCCGGGCGCGCCGGACGGCCGGACCTACACGGTCACCGACGTGGCCGAGGGCATGGCGGTGCTCGACGGCAATCACCCGCTCGCGGGCCGCACCTTGAGGTTCGATATCGACGTCGTCGACGCACGACGCGCCAGCGCGGACGAACTTGCCGAGGCGGAGCTGCCCGAGGTTCCCGATTTCCTGCAGGTCGTCGCGCCGCACGATGTGCGCGACGGCGATGGTTCGACGCGACATTGACGCGGTCACTGGTCGCGCGCCATCAGCTTCAATTCGTACAGCAGCTGCAGCGCATCGCGCGGCGACAGCGCATCTGGCTCGACGTCCCGCAGGCGCTCGCGCAGCGCGTCGTGTTCGATCACCGCCGGTTCGGGCGCGGCGACGCTGAAGAGATCGAGCTGCGGCCGCGAGCCGGCAGCGCGTTCCTCCAGTTGCGCCAGAATCGCGCGCGCACGGCGGACCACCGGGGATGCGACACCGGCGAGCTGCGCGACGGCAAGTCCATAGCTGCGGCTAGCCGGTCCTTCCTGGACTTCGTGCAGAAACACGACCTTGCCGCGCACCTCCGCCGCTGCGACATGGACGTTGGCGACCTCCGGCAGCGTATCGGCGAGCTGGGTCAACTCGAAGTAGTGCGTCGCGAAGAGCGTCAGGCAGCGGTTCTTCTCGGCCAGTTCGCGCGCGATGGCTGCCGCGAGCGCCAGCCCGTCGAAGGTCGATGTCCCGCGGCCGATCTCGTCCATCAGCACCAGCGACTGCTCGGTTGCCTGATTCAGGATCGCCGCCGCTTCCGTCATTTCGACCATGAAGGTGGATGCGCCGCGCGCCAGATCGTCGGCGGCGCCGATGCGCGTGAGGATCCGATCGATCGGGCCGATGCGGCTCGCCGCAGCGGGCACGTAGCTGCCGCACCAGCCCAGCAGCACGGCGAGCGCGATCGAGCGCATGTAAGTCGACTTGCCGCCCATGTTCGGCCCGGTCACTACGAGCAGCCGGCGCGCGGGCAGCAACCGGCAATCGTTCGGCACGTACTCGTCCAGTTCCCGCTCGACGACCGGATGGCGGGCGCCGACGATCTCGATACCCGGATCCGGCGACAGCGACGGCCGGGTCCAGCGCGCGAACTCCGCGTGCCTTGCCAGCGCCGCCAGCGCGTCGGCGGTCGCGACCGCGTCGGCGGCGCGCAGCAGCGCCGGCACATGCGGCGCCAGCAGCGTCACCAGGGAATCGAACAACTCCTTCTCGCGCGCCCGCGCGCGCTCCTGCGCCGACAGCGCCTTGTCCTCGAAGCTCTTCAGTTCCGGCGTGATGTAACGCTCGGCGTTCTTCATCGTCTGGCGCCGGCGGTAATCGTCCGGCACGCGGCTGGCTTGCCCGTGGGTGACCTCGATGTAGAACCCGTGCACGCGGTTGTATTCGACGCGCAGGTTCGGGATGCCGGTGCGGGCACGCTCGCGAGCCTCCAGTTCCACCAGGAAGCTGCCGGCGTTGTCGCGCAGTGCGCGCAGCTCGTCCAGCTCCGCGTCATAGCCGGCGGCGATCACGTCGCCGTCGCGCGGCGCAAAGGCCGGTTCGAGCAGCAACACGCGGCCCAGCAGCTCGCCGACGTCGGCGGGCAGAGCCAGCGCCTGGTCGAGGTCCGCTGCCAGCGGGCGATCGAGCGTCGACAGCAGGTCGCGCAGATCGTCGAGGCGTGGCAGCGCGTCGCGCAATGCGGCCAGCTCGCGCGGGCGGATGCTGCGCAGCGCGATGCGCGATCCGATGCGGTCGAGGTCGTTCACGTTGCGCAGTGCTTCATGTACCTGCGCATGGCGTCCGGCTGCAAGGAGCGCTTCAATCACTTCGTGGCGCGCGCCGGCGGTGCGTGCATCCCGCAACGGATGATGCAGCCAGTGGCGCAGGCGCCGGCTGCCCATGCCGGTGGCGCAATGATCGAGCGTCGAAAACAGCGTCGCGCCATCGTCGCCGCGCAGCGGCTCGGTGAGCTCGAGATTGCGCCGTGTCGCCGCGTCAAGCACGATGTACTCGGACTCGCGCTCGACGCGCAGGGTGGTCACGTGGGCGAGCCGTTCGCTTTGTGTCTGCTGCGCATAGGTCAGCAGCGCGCCGCAGGCCGCCAGCAGCGCCGGCTGCTCGTCGACGCCGAACGGCTGCAGCGTCGCCACCCCCAGCAGTTCGCGCAGTTGCTGCGCGCCGCGCGCCGAATCGAAGTGCCAATCGGGGACGGCCTGCAGGGTCGCGCCGTTCGGTGCAACCGGCGCACGCGCGCCGTCGGCGACCAGGATCTCGGATGGTGCGATCCGCGCCAGCTCGGACGCCAGCGATGCAGGCGTGGCGAGAGTGGCGCGCAGATCGCCGCTGGCGAGCACGAGCCAGGCGATGCCGACGTCGCGGCCGCTGAAATGCACCGCGGCCAGCGCTGCGTCGGCCTTGCGGTTCAGCAGGCCAGTATCCGTGATCGTTCCCGGCGTGACCACGCGCACGACCTTGCGCTCGACCGGGCCCTTGGCTGTCGCCGGGTCGCCGATCTGCTCGCAGATTGCGACCGACTCGCCCAGCCTCACCAGTCGGGCAAGGTACTGCTCGACCGAAACGACGGGCACGCCCGCCATCGGAATCGGGGCACCGGCCGATGTCCCGCGCTTGGTCAGCGTGATGTTCAGCAGGCGCGCGCCGCGTTCGGCGTCCTCGTAGAACAACTCGTAGAAGTCGCCCATCCGATAGAACAGCAGCGCACGCGGGTACTGGGCCTTGAGGCCAAGGTACTGCTGCATCATCGGCGTGTGCCGAGAAAGATCTGCAGCCACGTCGGCGCAGAGTTGTGTCGGAGGCGTTTCAGCCGCGCCGGCGCGACGCGGCGACCAGCGCAACGAACAGGATGGTGAACCACACCAGCGCCCAGCCGGCGATCGACAGGTGGAGGAACGTCCACTGGACTTCGCTGCAGTCCCCAGAACCCTGGAAGATGCGCGGCAGCGCCCGCGCGAGGGGAAGCTCGCTCAGCATGTATTCGAGCCCCGGGCCGCAGGACGAAACCTTGGGCGGGTTCAGCTGCAGGTAGACCTGCCAGGTCGCGACACCGCCGCCGAGCACGGTGAAAAGTGCGGCCGCGCCCTGCGCGATCCGGCTCGGGAGATTCGGGGCCAGCGCCGCCACCAGAGCGAACAGGGCGACCAGCACGAATGCATAGCGCTGCAGGATGCAGAGCGGGCACGGTTCGAGGCCGACGACATGCTGCAGGTACAGCGAAACCGAAAGCAGTCCGACGATCACGAGGAACACCGCGGCGCAGACGCGGCGGCGCGAAGCGAAAAACCGAGTGACGATCGCGTTCATCCCTGCCTCCCGCTGGCCTGTGCATCCTGCAGATGGACCTGCTGGACCATGTTCAGCAGCTGTTCGTAAACCTTCGGCGCGCCGCAGACGATGCGGCCCGAATCCAGGTAGCTCTTTCCGCCGAGAAAATCGCCGACCATGCCGCCGGCCTCCAGGATCAGCAGGCTGCCCGCCGCCATGTCCCACGGCGACAGTCCGAACTCCCAGAAACCGTCGAGGCGGCCGGCGGCGACATAAGCCAGATCGAGCGCCGCCGCGCCTGCGCGGCGGATGCCGGCGGTTGCCTCGGTGATGCGCTTGAACATGCGCACGTACTCGTCCAGGTGATCGAGCTGCCGGAACGGGAAGCCCGTGCCGACCAGCGCTTCGCGCAGCTTGTCTCGCCGCGACACGCGCAGGCGGCGATCGTTGAGGAATGCGCCGCGCCCGCGCGTCGCGGTGAAAAGTTCATTTCGGGTCGGGTCGTACACCACGCCCTGGGTGATCTGGCCGCCGTGGCGCAGCGCGATCGAAACCGCGTACTGCGGAAAGCCGTGGATGAAGTTCGTCGTGCCGTCGAGCGGATCGATGATCCACGTGTAGTCGGCGCCGGTTGCGGAAGCGCTCGCTCCGGATTCCTCGGCGAGGATCGCATGCTGCGGATACGCCGTCTTCAGCGTCTCGATGATCGCCGCCTCGGCCGCATGGTCGACTTCGGTCACGAAGTCGCTGCGACCCTTGCTCGACACGCGCACCAGGTCAAGATCGAGGCTGGCGCGATTGATGATCGCGCCCGCCTTGCGGGCGGCCTTGACGGCCGTGTTCAGCATTGGATGCATCGGGGGCGTTTGGCGCGGAGGCGATGCGGCGCGTCGATCATTGCGATGCGCCGTTAGACTGGCCGACATTCTAAAGGCTCCTCGCGTTTCGTCTCCCGTGCCGCTCCCAATCGCTGATCGTGTTCGCTTCGTTCTCGTGGCGCCGAGCCATCCGGGCAATATCGGCGCCGCCGCGCGCGCGCTCAAGACGATGGGCTGGCAGCGCCTGGCCGTGGTCGCACCGAAGGTCGAGCAGTTCCGCACCCACGAGGCCGCCGTCGCGTTTGCCAGCAATGCCCAGGATGTGCTGCGGTCCGCCACCGCGCACGTGTCGCTGTCGGACGCACTGCAGGGTGTGCATCTGGCGTTTGCAATGACAGGCTACGCGCGCGAGTTCGGGCCGCGGCTGATCGACCTGCGCGCGGCCGCGGCGGAGGCGTGCGGCGCGCTCGCCGAGGCGGGCGACGTGGCATTCGTATTCGGTACCGAACGCGATGGGCTGCGCAACGAGGACATCGAGCGCTGCCAGGCATGCTGCGCGATTCCGGCCGACGCGGATTACGGCTCGCTGAATCTCGCCCAGGCCGTTCAGGTCGCCGCGTACGAATGCCGGCTCGCGCTCGGCGGCGCGGCCGCGGTGGCGTCGCGCTTTGGCGCCGAGCCGCCGGCGCCGATCGAATCGATCGAAGCGATGCATCGGCACCTCGAGCAGGCACTGGTCGCCCTTGGGTACCTCGACCCGGCGCAGCCCAGGCGGCTGCTGGCGCGCCTGCGGCGCCTGCTGACGCGCGCACGGCCGACCGCGACGGAAGTCGACATCCTGCGCGGCATCGCCGCCGCGATCATCGAGCGCAAGAGCGCGCGCGTCGGCAGAAAGTCCGCTCGATAGAATCGGCACTCACTCGACCGTTTCCCGCCGCATGCTCAGCCGAATCCGCGAAGACATCGCCTGCATCCTCGAGCGTGACCCTGCCGCGCGCTCGACGTGGGAGGTGGTGACCTGCTACCCGGGGTTTCATGCGCTCGTGCTGCACCGGTTGGCCCATGCGTGCTGGACGCATGGGTTGCGCTGGCTCGGCCGGTTCATTTCGCAGGTATCGCGCTGGTTGACCGGCATCGAGATCCACCCCGGGGCGGTCATCGGGCAGCGCGTGTTCATCGATCACGGTATGGGCATCGTGATCGGGGAGACGGCCGAGGTCGGCGACGAGAGCACGATCTACCAGGGTGTGACCCTCGGCGGAACGTCGCTTACCCGGGGCGCCAAGCGGCACCCGACCCTCGGTCGCGGGGTGATCGTCGGCGCGGGGGCCAAGGTCCTCGGGGGGTTCACCGTGGGCGACGGGGCGCGCGTCGGCTCCAACGCCGTGGTCGTAAAGGAGGTCCCGCCGGGGGCGACCGCAGTCGGCAACCCGGCGCGCATCCTGCACAAGGAAACCGATGCGGCGCGCGAGCAGGCCGCGAACCGGATGGGGTTTTCCGCGTATGGCATCTCGCAGGATGGCGACGATCCGCTGGTCAAGGCGCTGCACGGGCTGATCGATCACGTCGACGCCCAGCAGCGCGAGATCGAGCGCCTCGTCGCCGCACTGGAGCGCCACGGCATCCCGATCGAGGATGTCGAGGCCGCGCGTCCGACCGTGGACCCGAAACAGCTGAACCGGCTGGTCGACGAATAGCCCGGCCCGCGTCAGGGGCCGAAATCTTCCGCAACCGGCTCTCCGCCGGCGAAACGCAGGTAGCCGCCGCGTACCGGGCTTGCATCGAAGTCCCAGTCCGGCAGGACGAGGCGCTGCGCCGGCGAGCGATCCAGCACGAATTCATGCCGCGCCGGCCGGTGCGTGTGGCCGTGGATCATCGTCGTCACGCCCCCCGCGCGCATCGCGGCAACGATCGCGTCGTCCGTCACGTCCATGATGTCGGCCGCCTTCATGCGCTTGTTGTGTTCGCTCTGCGCGCGCGCCTGGCCGATGAATGCCTTGCGTTCGGCGAGCGGGCGCGCCAGGAAGGCACGCTGATAAGCGGGATCGCGCGCCTGCGCGCGAAATCGCTGGTACGGCTCGTCGCGCGTGCAGTAGGCGTCGCCGTGCGACAGCAGCACGCGCCGTCCACCAATCTCGGCCACCGTGGGGTCGGCGAGCAGCGTGGCACCGACGTGCTGCGCAAAGCCCCGGCCGAGCAGCAGATCGCGGTTGCCGTGCATCACGAAGATGCTCAAGCCGCGGCGCGCCAGTTCGGCCAGCGCGATGCAGGCGATCTCGGCCACGGGATCCGGCAGGTCATCGTCACCGGCCCAGTACTCGAACAGGTCGCCGAGGATGACCAGCTCGCGATGAACGGGAGCCGCCTCCCGCATGAAGCGCAGGAATGCGTCGAGCGTGCGCGGATGATCCGCGCCCAGATGCAGATCTGAGATGAAGACGGGGTCGGCGAGCCCGACGCGGTCGACCGTCGGCGCCAGTGCCGGCGGCGGGTCGACCAGGCCGGCCGCCGGGATCACGCTTCGACGATCTCCGCGCGCTCGATCACGACGTCCTGCTCCGGCACGTCCTGATGCATGCCGAAGCGGGTCGTGCGGACGGCCTTGATCTTTTCAACCGTGTCGAATCCGTCGACCACCTTGCCGAACACGCAGTAGCCCCAGCCCTGTCCGGTCGGTGCCGTATGGTTCAGGAACTGGTTGTCCGCCACGTTGATGAAGAACTGCGCAGTGGCCGAATGCGGATCGGAGGTGCGCGCCATCGCGATCGTGTATTTCTCGTTGCGCAGCCCGTTGGCAGCCTCGTTTTCGACCGGCGCCGCCGTCGGCTTCTGCTTCATGCCGGGAGCGAAGCCGCCGCCCTGGATCATGAAGCCGTTGATTACCCGGTGGAACAGCGTGTTGTCGAAGTGCCCGGACTTCACGTAATCGAGGAAATTGGCGACCGTCTTCGGCGCCTTGGCCTCGTCGAGCTGCAGCGTGATGGCGCCGTAATTGGTGTGCAAACGAACCATGGATGCTCCTACTTGGTGGTGATCTTCGCTGCGCGGATGATGACCGGCTTGACGGGAAGGTTCTGGAAGGGTCCCGACGAGGTGGTCGCGACCGCCTTGATCTTGTCCACCACGTCCATGCCCTCGACGACACGGCCGAACACCGCGTAGCCGTGGCCGTCGAAGCTCGGGTAGTTCAGCCGGCTGTTGTCGGCGACGTTGATGAAGAACTGCGCGGTCGCCGAATCCGGCACGCTGGTGCGCGCCATCGCGATCGTGCCGCGGTCGTTGGACAGGCCGTTCTGGCTCTCGAGCGGAATCGGCGCGCGCGTCGGTTTCTGCTGCAGATCCGGCGTGTATCCGCCGCCCTGGATCATGAAGCCGTCGATCACGCGGTGAAAGATCGTGCCGTCGTAGTGGCCGCTCTTCACGTAGGCGAGAAAGTTCGCCACGGTCTTTGGCGCCTTCTGCGCGTCCAGCTGCAGCACGATGTTTCCGGCGCTGGTTTCCAGCGTGACACGCGGAGACGGATCGGTCTGGGCCAGGACGGGCAATGCAAAAGACAGCAGGGCCACCAGCAGGCCCCGGCGCGACGACGACAGCAGCTTCTTCATCGGATCCATCCGATCAGTCCGGGTTTGAGTGCGAGTTCAGTGAACCGCGCGTATCCGCGTCGCCAGTTCGCGCGCGAGCGCCAGCTTGGCCGGCGCGGTGCGATTCTTCGGATCGAGCTTGGTCACCTGCAGGTAGCTTTCGACGGCCATCGCAATGTACAGGTCACCGAGGTTCTCGTATGCAGTGACATATCCCGGCTGCGCGAGGAGCGCGCGGCGCAGCGCATCGCGCGCCGCGTCGTAGCGGCCCTGCGCCGCGTACAGCACCCCAAGGTTGTTGTAGGGTTCGGGCAGCTCGGGAAAGTCCTGCGTCAGGCCTTCGAACGCCGCGATCGCATCCTGCGGGCGGCCGAGCTCGCCCAGGATCACGCCGCGCTGGAAGCGCACCTGGGCGTCGCGCGGATTGCTCTTCAGGGCCGCGTCGGCGCGTTTCAGCGCCGCGTCCCACTGCTGCTTGTCCATCAGCGCGGCGATCTGCGCCGACTCGCTCTGCGGCACCGGAACGGACGCCGGCGGTTCGACGACGACCTGCGCGTGCGCGACCGACACGAGTGCGGCAACGGCGACGGCAAGCAGGAAGCGCTGGGCGAGAGGTGGCAAGGGGAGTGCAGTGATCGCGTTGATATACTGCCCGGCCATTCTAACAACGCAATCCGATTCGCCTTCGATGCCCGCCCGGCGCTGTTGACGTCAGGTCCCGCCCGTCGCGCCGCAGCCTTGCGCCGTCGCCATGACGCGCGCGCCACGAACTCCGGATTGCTCTGTCATGACACTGTCCATCTACAACACGCTCACGCGCCAGCAGGCGCCGTTCACGCCGATCGAACCGGGCCATGTGCGGATGTACGTGTGCGGCATGACGATCTACGACCTCTGCCATCTGGGTCATGCGCGGCTGATGATGACGTTCGACGTGGTCGTCCGCTGGCTGCGCCAGCGCGGCTATCGGGTCACCTACGTGCGCAACATCACGGATATCGATGACAAGATCATCAAGCGCGCAGCCGAGCGCGGCGTCACCACGACAGACCTGGCCGAGGAATTCATCCGCTACATGCACGAGGATTTCGACGCGCTCGGCATTCAGCGTCCGGACGTCGAGCCGCGCGCCACGCAGTTCGTGCCGCAGATGCTCGGCCTGATCGAGCTGCTGCAGAACAATGGACTTGCCTACCAGGACGACGTCGACGGGGACGTGAATTTCGCCGTCCGCCGCTTCGCTGGCTACGGCAAGCTGTCCGGCAGGTCGCTCGACGATCTGCGTGCCGGCGAGCGCGTGGCGGTCGGCGAGCGCAAACGCGACCCGCTCGACTTCGTTCTGTGGAAGCGGGCCAAGCCGGGCGAGCCGCAGTGGCCGTCGAAGTGGGGCGCCGGCCGGCCGGGATGGCACATCGAATGCTCGGCAATGGCGAGCGAGGTACTCGGTCGCACCTTCGACATCCATGGCGGCGGACCGGACCTCATCTTTCCGCACCACGAAAACGAAATCGCGCAGAGCGAAGGCGCATTCCACCAGCCGTTCGCCAACGTGTGGATGCATTGCGGGGCGTTGCGCGTCGGCGAAGACAAGATGTCGAAGTCGCTCGGCAACTTCTTCACCATCCGCGACGTATTGAAGCAGTACGGCGAAAAGTGGGGCACGGCGCGCGCGGCCGAAGTGGTGCGCTTCTTCCTCGTCCGCGGCCACTACCGGAGCCAGATCGCCTACGACGAATCCCTGCTCGCCGACGCGAAGAGCGCGGT
>JBLMYK010000207.1:0-6639 GCA_050258235.1 Gemmatimonadota bacterium
GATCGCGCCCGCGGGCAACCGAACCGAGTTCGAAGCGATCCAGGCCGCGTTCGTGTTGCTGTTCGTTTGGCCCAGCAACAGCGAGTTCGCCGGATTCGGCGGCGTGACCGGCGTGTGATACACGTCGATGTTGGCTGGTTTGTGGCAGAGCGAGCACAGCGAATCATCGGCTTGCGGTCCACCGATGTGCCCGTTCGGGCTCGACGTCAGGCCGGCCGCGGCATCCTCCAGCGTCACGCCGGTGCCGGTCGCGAAGTTGATGCCGTCATGGCAGGCGCCGCAGGCAAGCCGGCTGGGAGTGGTCTTCCAGTTGTCGCCCTGAGCGGTCTGCACGGATCCGGAGGCTCCGGATGTGCCGTCGTGGCACTTCGTGCAGTTGCGGATGTCCTGCGGATACAGCACTTCGTTGAATACAACGCCGGCAAAGTTGTAATTCTTCTTCGCCAGGATCTCGCCCAGGTGGGTCTTGTGAACCAAGTTGGGCAGATTGCCGACTGCGCGGTCATTAACCCGATACGTCTGGGACGTGAAGGTCAACGAGGCGTCGATCGTGGCTTCGGTACGCCCGTACTTGCGCTGTTCGGTGTGGCAGACCACGCAGTACTGGACGTTGTTGCGGCTGCCGCCGTGGAAACCGGCGCCGGAGCTTTCCGGGCTGTCGCCGGGAATGCCGCCGAGCGTGCTGTGGCACGAATTGCAGTTGGCATTCGCGGCAACTTCGCGCGTCTGCGCCGATGTCGGAGCCTGGCCGGTGGCGGGAATGAAGTCGTAGATCACGTCGACCGCGTTGGTCAGCGGCACTCCTGGAACCACCTGTACGGCGTCCGACGTGTTGGTGCCGGTCCCCGGCGCGTTGCCGGAGATCTGGATCGTCAGCCGGTGCACGAGGTTCGCGTCGTACGTAAGGTCGCCGAGGTCCGCCTTGTTGTTCGGTGCAGTGACGGTCATCCCGTCGACCTGCGACTTGATCTGCGTGACGTCGCGATAGAACGTGTACTTGTACGTGCCGTCGCCGTTGTCGACCAGCGTGCCGGTGTTGTCGGTGCTCGGCCGCGTCGGCGCGGCGGCCGCGGTGGTCGTCGGCACCGTGGTCACGATGTAGCTGACCCACTTGCTCGGGCTTCCGTTGCTGCCGGGAACCAGCTTGGCAAGAGAGAACGCGAGGTTTGGATAGCTGGCCACGGTCGCAGTCGAACTCTTCGACTTGCTTCCGAAACCGATGATCGGGAAGCCGTTCTGATCGGACAGCGAGAAGTTCACCACCGGCGCGCTCGCAATCGACACCGAGGTGACCTTCGCCGTGATCTTCAGCGCAGCGAACGTCGCGGGCGCCGTGCCCGACGTCAAGACGACCGCGTTTCCTCCAGCGGGACCTGCGGGACCTGCGGGACCTTGCGGACCTGCAGGGCCTTGTGCCCCCGTATCTCCTTTATCGCCGCTGCAGCCCGCCAGCACCACGATGGCGGCTGCCCCCAACAATCGCATCAGCAAGCTACTCATACACCCCTCCGTGTCCAGAGCCGATCCACCGGTTCCATCGCAAAAGAACGGCGCAAGCGTGGTCCCTATCCGAAGCGCTTAACTTGACTAATAGCAAACAGTAGCGGCATGTCCGACTGAACGACGCCGCCTCTACCGGGACCCGCCATCGCCGCGCACGATTGCGATGAGGATGCGACTGTGGCAGCGGTCGCGCGCAGACGCAGTCCGGACAAACCCGGTGAGCGGATGTCGTGTCGCCGCCACAACCTCGGGTGGCACGGCTGCCGTTACATGTATCGCGAAGCCTCGTCGAGGGACAGCGCTTGTTCTGGACAAACGTGTAACGCTTCTCGTTACTTAGATGCACATCGGGTCAGGGCGATCGGCGCTGCCGACGTCTCGGTACGGCTGCCGCTGGAGGGCCAGAATGTTTCGCCCCGTCGATTGGACAGCCGCGGGGGAAACTGCCAAAAACAAAGGCCGGCGATGCCGGCCTTTTGGTAGCGCTATGTAACGGTGATCGTTACATCGACAGGATCCAGGCGGCGATGTCTTTCAGCTGTCCGTCGTTGGCTTTCAGATCCGAGTGCTTCGCCTTGATGTCGGCGACCAGTTTGTCGACGTTGGCGCCGCTCTTCTTCATTTCCGCTGCGACGGTCTTGTACGCCGGGCCGATCTTCTTCTTCGCCACGTCATGGCAGGTCAGGCAGCCGGATTCCTTTGCCTCCGCCTGTCCCTTCTTGGCGTCTTGCGCTCCCGCAACGCCGCTCGCGAGCGCCATCGAGGATCCCACCGCCAGTGCAATCAACAGCTTCTTCATGGAGTTTCCCTCCCAAGGTTGGTGAATTCAATGCCCACGGTCCATCAACGCGCCGGAGACTGTGCCGTTGACCGATCGAATGCCAGTTGATGGCGGTCAACCGTCGGCCGGATGCCCACGCGACACTGGCCGGGCGCAGGAGAAGACCGCCATGCTAACGCAGCGCCCAGCCCCGGAGGTCGCGTCGGCCGACGCCGCCATCGACCGGGTGCTGCAGTCCGAGCAGGGCGCGCGCGAGGCGGTTGCGAACTGCGCCGCCGAGGCCGAGCTGCTGGTGGCGCAGGCAAACGAGGCCGCGCGTCGCTGCGCCGAGCGCGCGGCGGCACGGATCGCGCGTGTCCACGCCCATGCCCAGGCGCGGCTTCAGGCCAGGCTGGCGGAAATCGAGCACGAGCGCACTGGACTCGATGCGTCTGCATCTGCAACGCTGGTGTCCGAAGAGCGACGCCGCGCCGTGATCGAACAGCTGGCCGCCGAACTGACGACGGAACCCCCATGATCGCGGGGCTGCCGCTCGACTACGCGCAGGCGCGCGCCGCTGCGCGGATCGGCCAGCGGCCCGACGAGCGCGCGTGGCTGCAGGCGCACTCGGCGCGCAGTGTCGCTGCGCTGCTGGAGGCCGTACGCGCGTCAGCGGCCGCGGCAACGGTGTCGGGCGTCGAAGCGCGCGCCGGCGCCGATTCCATCGAACGCGCATTTCGCCAGCAGCTGCGCCAGCGGATCGTCGAAGTGGCGCGCTGGGCGCCACAGCAATGGCGTGCTGCGGTGCTCTGGTTGCAGCATCTGATCGATTTGCCCGCGCTGGCGCAACTGCTGGGCGCTGAGCCGCCAGCAGCGTGGATGGCGTCGGATCCCGTGCTCGGCGAACTCGCCCGCTCGACCCCAGCCGAACGCCGGACACGGCTGATGGAAGGCGAGCTCGCACCGATCGTGCGCGCGCTGGCTTCCGCCGCGCCGGGCGCGGCGCCGGCACCGCTGCATGCGGCATTGAGCGCGTGGCGCAGCGGCTGGCACGCGCGCTGGCCCGACTGTCCGGCCGACGAGCACTTTGAGCTCGGCGCGCTGGAACGCGCGGTCGAGGTCCACCTGCAGCGTTTCGTCAGCATGCCGGCCGACCAGACGAACGACGCGCGCAGCGCGCTGGCGATGCGCGCGCTGCGCAGCATGCATCGGAACCCGGGACAGCCGGTCGCGCTGTTCGCGTACCTGCTGGTCGTGGCGATCGATCTGGAGCGGCTGCGTGGCGAGTTCGCGCGCCGCGCGATCTTTTCGCAGGCACGGCCATGATGCGACCGTTGCCGACGCGCTGGTTCGAGATCGTCGCTGCGCGCGACGACGCGTTCATCGTGCTCGAGACGCTCGCTGCTGCCGGTTGCGTCGAGATCGAATGGCACCCCGCCGCCGGGGCGGCGGACCCGGCGCGCAGCGCAGAACTCCTGAAGGACTTCGCCGAGCTCGCGCGCAAGTACCGGCCCTACTGGCCGGCCGCGGCCAACCGGCTCGCGGCCGAGCGGCGCGCACCGCTCGATGCGATGGCGGCCGCGCTGCAGACGATCGCCCAGTGGAGCCGCGCGGCCGAGCCCGCGATCGCTGAGCTGCAGCGCGCCGAAGCGCAGCAGCGTGAACTGCGCCTGACCGAGGATGCGCTGCGCGCGATGGGCGATGCGCGCTTCGACTTTTCCCAGCTCGGAATGGCCAGCCACGGCGTGATCGCCAGCGTGTTCGCGCTGCCGCCGCGCGCCGCGCTGGCCACGCCGCAGGACGTGCTGACGCACGAAGCCGCGCTCGAGAACGAGCGCCTGGTGCTGGCGGTCGGGCCGGTCGAATCGATCGAATCGATGGCGCGCGCGGTGGCCGAAGTCAACGGCCGGCGCGCGCGCTTTCCGGACTGGCTGCAGCCGACGGCCGAAGCCAACCTCGCGCTGGTCGCGCAACGCAGTGCCCGCCTCGACGAATCGATCGCACAGCGCCGCGCGCAGATCGCGCAGCTGGCCGACGGGCACGGCGTGTCGCGCGCGCTGGGCGAGATCGCGCGCGCGACCTGGTGCGTCGAGCACGGTGGCGCGATCGACGACGGCGAGGTGTTCGCGCGCATCACCGGCTGGACCGACAACCGGCTCGCGCTCGTGATGGCGGTCGAGCACTGCGGCGCGCGCGCGATCGTGCGCTTTCCGCAGGCGCGCGACTGGCCGCGCGGCGCGCATCCGCCGCTCACGCTGCGCAATCCGTGGTGGGTGCGGCCGTTCGAGGTGTTTCCGCGCCTGATCGGCATGCCGGGCGCGGGCGCGACCGATCCGAGCGCGCTGCTCGCGTTCGCGGTACCGCTGATGTTCGGCTACATGTTCGGCGACATCGGACAGGGCTTCGTGCTGCTGCTGGCCGGCTACCTGCTGCGCGAGCGCATGCCGGTGCTGCGGCTGCTGATTCCGGGCGGACTGGCGGCGATCGCGTTCGGTTTCGTGTTCGGCAGCGTGTTCTGCGTCGAGGGCCTCGTTCATCCGCTCTGGCTCGTGCCGCTGGAGCAGCCGTTGCCGATCCTGCTCGCACCGCTCGTCGGCGGCGCCGCGCTGTTGACGCTGGGGCTCGCGATCGGTGCGCTCGAAGCCTGGTGGCAGGGCCTGGGCGGGCACTGGCTGCGCGAGGACGGCGCGCTGCTCGCCACCTACCTGGGCGTACTGCTGGCTTTCGTGCACCCGATCGGCTTCGCCCTGCTGGCGGCCGGCGTGCTGTGGGCAGTTGCCGGCGCCGCGCGTACGTGGCGCGCGATGCTCGCGGCGATCGGGGAACTGCTCGAGAAGACGCTGCAGATCCTGATCAACACGCTGTCGTTCGCACGCGTCGGCGCGTTTGCGCTCGCGCACGCCGGACTCGCATCGGCGGTGGTCGCGCTCGCCCACGCGACTGACAGCGTGGTGGCGCGCGCGCTCGTGTTCCTGATCGGCAATGCGCTGATCCTGGTGCTCGAAGGCCTGGTGGTGTCGATCCAGACCACGCGTCTCGTGCTGTTCGAATTCTTCACCCGCTTCTTCAAGGCGCAGGGCCGCGAGTTCCGCCCGCTCGCGCCGCCGCCGGTCACTCTCGAGGAGTCCTAGATGAAACGCATTTCGACGGTCATGACGCTGCTCGCCATCACGGCGCTGCTGGCGCTCGGCCTCTCGCTGGTCGCCTTCGTACCGACCGCCGCCGCGCAGGGAGCGCGTGCCGGACTGCCGCCTGACGCGTGGTCCTGGGGACTGATGGCTGCCGCGGTCGCCACCGGCCTGTCGTCGCTCGCCGGCGGACTCGCGGTGGCCCGCCTCGGCGCCGCCGCGGTCGGCGCGCTGGCGGAGAAGCCGGAACTGTTCGGCCGCCTGCTGATCCTCGTCGGTCTCGCCGAGGGGATCGCGATCTACGGCGTGATCATCTCGATCCTGATCCTGAACCGCCTCACATGACCAGGATCGCCGGCACCGTTGCGTACATCGGCGAAGCCGCCGACGCGGCAGCGTATCGGCTGGCCGGCGCGCTGGCCGCCGCGCCCGCCGCCGAAGTTGTCGGCAATGTGTTCGAGCGCGCGCTGGCGTCGTCGCGGGTGGTGATCGTGTCAGCACGCAGCGCGGCGCACATAGCCCCGGCGCGGCTCGAGGCGGCACTCGCGCGCATCGAGCCGCTGGTGCTGATCGCGCCCGCACCCGATGAGCCGGCGCACCCGCTCGACCCGGCGACCAGGGTCGCGCGGCAACTGGGACTCGAAACGCAATGAATCTGGAGCAGCGCACCAGCGCCCTGCTCGACGTGGTCGACGCCTACCGCGGGCGCCGCTGTGCCGAACTGCTGGAACCGGCACGCGAGCAGGCGCGCTGCATACGGCGCGATGCGCTGCGTGCTGCGCGGACTCGCGTCCGCACCGCGATCGAGGAGGTGCGCAAGCGCCTCGCCAGCGAGATCGGCGCGGCCGAAGCGCGGCTGGCGACCGAGCGCCGTTTGCTGGCGCAGAGGCAGGCCGCGGCGACGCTCGCGCAGGCGTGGCAGCCGCTGCGAACGGCGCTGCGCGCGCGCTGGCAGATGCCGCCGACGCGCGCAAGCTGGGTCGACACCCATCTGGAGCGTGCACTGCACGCGCTGCCGGTCACGCCATGGGAGATCCATCACCCGCGAGACTGGCCGGCGGACGAGCGCGACGCGGTCGCCGCGCGCCTTGCGGCGACGGGTATCGCGGCGCGGTTCGTCGCCTCCCCGTCGATCGATGCGGGGCTACGCGTGATCGCTGGCAACAATGCGCTCGATTTCACCCTCGACGGCCTGCTCGCGGAACGCACCGCGCTGGAAGGCCGCCTGCTGCAGCTTCTGGTCGAGGA
>JBLMYK010000208.1:0-11512 GCA_050258235.1 Gemmatimonadota bacterium
AGCCACGGCTTGTAGATCTTCAGGGCCGGATTGGCGAGCAGACCGTAGCGGTAGAAGCGCTCGATGTCGTTGCCCTTGAACGTGCTGCCGTCGCCCCAGATGTTGACGTCGTCTTCCTTCATCGCCGCAACCAGCATGGTTCCGGTCACCGCGCGGCCGATCGGCGTGGTGTTGAAGTAGGTGACGCCCGCCGTCGAGATGTGGAACGCGCCGCACTGCAGCGCGGCGATGCCTTCGGTCGCGAGCTGCGCGCGGCAGTCGATCAGGCGCGCGCGCTCGGCGCCATACTGCAGCGCGCGGCGCGGAATGTCGTCGTAATCAGGCTCGTCGGGCTGGCCGAGGTTGGCGGTGTATGCGTACGGGATCGCTCCCTTCTTGCGCATCCACAGCAGCGCGGCGCTGGTGTCGAGCCCGCCGGAAAACGCGATGCCGACCTTGTGCCCGGTCGGAAGAGCCTGAAGTATGTTGGCCATGGCGCGATTCTATCCGCCGCGATCAGTCGAGCTTCGCGCCGCTGCGCTGAATGACCGGGGCCCAGCGCTCGCGCTCGGCGCGCAGGAATGCGACGAACGATTCGGCGCTGCCGCCGGCGACATCCCAGCCGGCCGCTTCGATCCGCGCTTTCACGTCGGGCATCTGAAGGATCGCATTGACCTCGCGACTGAGGCGCTCGACCAGATCGCGCGGGGTACCGGCAGGTGCGACGAAGCCGTTCCAGGCGATCGCCTCGAATCCGGGAAAGCCGCTCTCGGCGACCGTCGGCAACTCCTTCATCGGCGCCCAGCGCGTCCGGCTGGTGACGGCGAGGGGCCTGATGCGCGTCGCAGTGATCAAGGGCAGCAACGACGTCGGATTGCTCATGATCGCCTGCACCTCGCCGGACGCGGTTGCCTGTACGGCGGGCGGAGCACCGTTGTAGGGGATGTGGACGATGAACAGACCCGCCCGCGCTTTCAGAAGCTCCATTGCCAGATGGGACGCACTGCCATTGCCGACCGACGCGTAGTTCAGCTGGCCGGGTCGCGCGCGCACGTAGTGGACGAACTCCCTGAAACTGCGAACGGGCAGGGCTGCGTTCACCGCAAGGAGGTTTGGCGCGGTACCGACCAGCACGATCGGTGCCAGATCGCGTGCGGGGTCGTAGGGCAGCCTCGAATAAAGGTAGGGCGCAGTGGCGAGCGGGCCGGTGAACGACAGGCCGAACGTATAGCCGTCCCGGTCGGCCTTGGCGATCGCGTCCGTGCCGACCGTTCCGCCAGCCTGCGGCCGGTTCTCCGCCACGATCGGCTGGCCGAGGCGTTCGCGCAGCCGTTCGGCGATCAGCCGCCCGAGCACGTCGATCGATGAACCTGGCGGCGCGGTGAGGATCATGCGCAGCGGTCGCGCTGGCCACGGTTGCGGGCGCGCCGTTGCTGTTGTCCCGCCCAGCGCGATGGCTGCCAGTATCGACCGTCGCTTCATGCGTCCCCGGACCGTGCTCGCAATGCCGAGGCGCAATTGTCGCTTGAATGCCGCCTATGCGATGCAGTTGCCGCCTTTGCGCTTGGCGCGATACAGCGCGGTATCCGCGGCGTCCAGCAGGGCTTCGGCGCGCGTGACGCCGTTCAGAGCCGCCAGCCCGACCGAAGCTGTCAGCAGCGAGCGCCGCTCGGTTGCCGCCGGATTGCGCCACGCACGCAGCGAATCGAGATAACTGGCGAACAGATGCGCGGCCTGCTCGCGCGTGCAGCCGGGCAGCAGCGCGCAGTATTCGTCGCCGCCATAGCGGAATATCTGCGCCTGCGGCGGCAAGGTGATGCGCAGCCGTTCCGCCGCGAACACGATCGCGCTGTCGCCGGTCCGGTGACCGAAGCGGTCGTTGATCGGCTTCAGGTTGTCGAGATCGATCATGCCGACCACCAGCGGTGCCCTCTCGCCTTGCGCGGCGCGCATCAGCTGCTCGAGTCTGTCGAGCAGCTCGCGGCGGTTCAGCAACCCGGTGACCGGGTCGCGAATCGCCTGCTCCCGCGTTAGCTGCAGCTCGAGCGCTTCGCGCGCATAGGCGAAGCGGGCCGGCTGCGACGCCGCACTCCACTGCTGATGTGCGCGATGGAAGCGGCGGTGCCACCGCCACGCACGGCGCCAGTCCCCCTTGACCGCGTAACTCTCGGAGATCGCCAGCAATGTCTTCCACAGGTGCGGCAGATGGGGCAGGCGGCGCAGCAGCAGCGCAGCGCGGCGCCAGTGCGCGATCGCCTGCGGCGCGTCGCCACGCAGATACGCGAGCCGCCCGCGCGACCAGGTGCCGGTGGCCAGCCCGAGGTGAAAGCGGCGCTCCCGCGCATCGTCGAGCAGGTTCTGCAGATAGGAGTCCGCCTCATCATGAAAGCCGGTTTCGACCAGGTCCTCCGCGACGGTTGCCAGCACATCGCCCGGATGCGTCTGCAGCAGGAACTCGCGATCGCGTTCGAGCAGCACGCGCACCACCTCGCGCGCTCTTTCGACGCGGCCGGTCTGCAGGTAGCAGTACGCGAGATTCACGCGGCCGACGACGCCGAATCCTTTCACCTCGACCAGAGCTTCGCTTGCGATCGCCTGCTGCAGGCTCGACTCGGCTCCCTCCCAGTCGCCGGCGTGCAGCAATACGGCGCCTACGTTGAGCAGCAGCAGCGCCAGCGCCGCCGGATGGTTGACACGCACGAATTCGTATTCGGCGAAGAAGTCGCGGAATGCGAGTTCCGGCTTGGCCGACGCCATATGGGTGATTGCGCGCCACACATGCAGGCAATGACGGTCGAAGCCGGACAGGGACGGAGCCGATGAGAGCCCCGTGTTCAACGCCTCCAGTGCGGGCGTCAGCTTGCGTTCGATGGTGAGGAGCATGCCGCGCACGCCCAGCGCGAGAGCCGCAAGTCGGGTACGGTCGCCGTGCGCGAAGCTTGCGCCTTCCACGGCGCGCAGCACGTCCACCAGGTCGGCATGCGCCGAGGCGCGTCCCTGGTAGCGCCCGCGCGCGGCGGCGAGGATCACGCGCGCAAAAAGTGAATTGAAGGTCGGCACCGATCCATCGGTCGTCGCCCACTGATCGGCAACGACTGCCGCACGGTCCGGCGCCGTCAGTACCTGGGTCCAAGCGTCCTCCAGCGCAGCGAGCGCATCGTAAGGCGAGGTATGCGAGGAGAACGGCATCTGTGACCCGCAACGAACATCCCAGCGCGGCGTCGCGTCGAACTAGCACGCGACTGCGCCACACTCGATGTCCGGTCAGCATACGTCACCCCTGCGCCGTTCAGGCGTCGAATATTCACTTGACGGGCCACGCCGACAGACCGCCGGGCGGCGACCTGGTGCGCGCGGCAGTCCGCGCGGGTTCGTGAGCGTTCGCTGCAGAGTGCGCAGGAGTACCTGTTGGTCGAACAGGGTCGTCCTAAGGCATGCGGCGGTCTGGTCTTCGGATGGCGCTGCGCGCGCCTTGACTTCGCTGCGCGAAGCGAGCCTCCAGCCAAATCGCCTGCCGTGCTCTCTATCGGACGTTATGCCCGAGCAGCAGGTATTCCGTCAGCGCTTTCTGTACATGTCGGCAGTTTTGTCTCCGGCCGGCGCTGCGCGCCTTAACTTCGCATTCGCGAAGTTAGCCTGCAACCAAATCGCCTGCCGTGCTTTCTATCGGACGTTATGCCAGAGCAGCAGGTATTCCATCAGCGCTTTCTGTACATGCAGGCGATTTTGTCTCCCGCCGGCGCTGCGCGCCTTAACTTCGCATTCGCGAAGTTAGCCTCCAACGAAACAGGCTGCCCGAGGTGCTAAGAAACGTCGCGGCCAAGCAGAAGGTATTCCATTAACGCCTTCTGGACATGCAGCCTGTTTTCCGCCTCGTCGAAGACGGCGGACTGGGGGCCCTCCAGGACGTCTTCGGTCACTTCCTCGCCGCGGTGCGCGGGCAGGCAGTGCATGAAGAGGGCGTCCGGCTTGGCGACGCGCATCAGTTGGGCATCGACCTGCCAGCGCGCAAATGCCCGCCGGCGCGCCTCGTTCTCCGCCTCGAAGCCCATGCTCGTCCACACATCCGTATTGACGAGATCGACGCCCCGCGCGGCGTCGAGCGGGTCGGCGAAGAAGCGGAAATGCGGTCCGGGTGCCGCGAGTCGCGCGTCGAGCGGGTACTCCGGCGGTGTCGACACGTGCAGCGTGAAGCCAAGCAGGCGGGCGGCCTGCAGCCACGTGTATGCCATGTTGTTGGCGTCGCCGATCCATGCCACCGTCCTGCCCGCAATCGAGCCGCGGTGTTCGATGAACGTGTAGATGTCGGCGAGGATCTGGCACGGGTGGTATTCGTTGGTCAGCCCATTGATCAACGGCACGCGCGAGAACGCGGCGAATTTCTCGATCTTCGCCTGCTCGAAGGTGCGGATCATCACGATGTCGACCATGCGCGAGATCACGCGCGCCGTGTCCTCGATCGGCTCGGCGCGGCCGAGCTGCGAATCACCCGTGGTGAGGTGGATCACCGAGCCGCCCATCTGGTACATGCCGGCCTCGAAACTCACTCGCGTGCGCGTGCTCGCCTTCTCGAACACCATCGCCAGGGTCCGGTCCGCGAGCGGCTGGTAGAACTCGTAGCGCTTGAATCGGTCCTTGATGATGCGGGTGCGCTCGAAGATCCACTCGATCTCCTCGCGCGCCAGATCCGCGAACTGCAGAAAATGCCTGATCGGTTGCGCCGCCATGTCTGCTCCTACTGCGCAAGGAAGGCATGCACCAGCGGTGCAAGCCGGGCGACGATCTGGTCGGCCTCGTCCGCGCTGATGATCAACGGCGGCAACAGCCGAATCACGCGCTCCTGCGTGACGTTGATCAGCAGCCTGGCATCGAGTGCGCGCCGCGCCAGTTCGCCACAGGGCCGATCCAGTTCGATGCCGATCATCAGGCCTTGGCCGCGGATCGCGGTAACGCCATTGACGCTGCCGAGTGCGCGCTTGAATCCGGCGCGAATCCGCTCGCCCTGCGCCGCCGCGTTCTGCAGCAGATTTTCTTCCTCGATGATCGCCAGCGTCTCCAACCCGGCACGGCAGGCGAGAGGCCCGCCGCCGAAGGTGGAGCCGTGATTGCCCGGGCCCAGCACGCCTGTTGCGCGTCTGCCAGCGACGACCGCGCCGATCGGCACGCCGGAGCCGAGCCCCTTGGCGATCGTGATCACATCGGGCTCGACGTCCGCCCACTGGTAGCCGAACCACTTGCCGGTGCGCCCGATGCCCGACTGCACCTCGTCGATCATCAGCAGCCAGCCGCGTTCGTCGCACATGCGGCGCAGCGCGCGCACGTAGTCGACGTCAGCCACGCGGATGCCGCCTTCGCCCTGCAGCACCTCGAGCCAGATGGCCTGCACGCGCCGGTCCGCCGCCGCGGCGCGCTCGATCGCGGCGAGGTCGTTGTACGCCACATGGATGAATCCGGACGGCAGCGGGTCGAAACCCTTGCGCGCCTTCTCGCTGCCGGTAGCGGCCAGCGTGGCGAGCGTGCGGCCGTGCCAGGCATGCTCCATCACGATCGTCTGCGCTTCGGGGTTGCCGTGCTTGTGGCCATAGAAGCGCACCAGCTTCAACGCGCCTTCGTTGGCCTCCGAGCCGGAGTTTGCAAAGAACACCTCGTCCATTCCCGACAGTGCACAGATGCGGTCGGCAAGTTCCTCCTGCTCGCGGATCCGATAGACGTTCGACGTATGGATCAACTTGCCGGCCTGGTCGGCGATCGCCTTGACGAGCCGCGGGTGGCCATGGCCGAGCCCGTTGACCGCGATGCCGGCCAGAGCGTCCAGATACGCATTGCCTTCGGCGTCGAACAGCCACGCGCCCTTGCCGTGCGTGAACGCCACCGGCAGGCGGCTGTAAGTGTTCATCAGGTGCGACATCGGGGACTCGCTGAAAAAGAAAAACGCGGCGCGGCCGCGTTTGGCGAATTATAGGCAGTCCGCGTCGCTGCGCGGCGCTGTGGGCGGTCGCAGCGCCGGCGCAGGGCGCCCGCTCAGGCAACCCTGCGCACGGCGCGCCGCGTCGCGAGCGGCGCCATCTTCTGCTCCTCTGCGGCCGTCAGCACGCGCACGCTCGGGAAATATCCCTGGTAAACGACGCCGTGCAGCTCCACCTTGTTCTGCACGCGCAAGTAGCGGATCAGGTATTCGACGATGTTGTCGGTGATGCGTTGCCCGGGGACCAGTACCGGAATTCCGGGCGGGTAGGGGACGATCTGGTCGGCGCAAATGCGGCCCTTCAGCGCGGCGTTCGGCTGGTCGTTGTCGTCGAGCAACGGGATCAGCTCGCCGCCGCAGTAGTAGGCGTCGCGCGGAAGATAGACCAGCTCGGTGAACGGCGGCAGGTCGGGCGAGCGGTACAGCCGGCGCGGTGCGCGCTTCTCGCGTCCGATGCGCATCATGGCGTCGTAAAGGCGCGAGCACTTCGAACGCGTGGTGCCGATCGTCAGCAGCAGCGTGATGGTGTTGAAGGTCGACTTCTCGATCGTGATGTTGAAGCGCGTGAACAGTTCCTGCTGCAGTTCGTCAACGGTCAGGCCGCAGGACGAAATGTCGACCGTGATCTTGGTCGGGTCGAGCCGGATGCCATCGCCCTTGACCTCGTCGGGCAGCAGGTCGTCGAGTTCGAGGACGCGGAACACGCCGGTCGAGTTGATCTGCTGCCGCAGCTCGGCCGCCAGCATCAGCGTGCGCTCGAGCAGCTTGTAGCCTTCCAGCACCGCCTGCTTGCGGCCGACGTCGAGGCTGGCGATCATGCTGTACATCGGGCTGGTCGATGTATGCATGTTGAAGTTCTCGCGGAACAGGTGTTCCTTGAACGTCGGATCGTTCACGTGGATGAACGCCGCCTGTGAAAAGGCCGTCAGCGTCTTGTGCGCCGACTGCGTGGCGTAGTCGGCGCCTGCTTCGAGCGCGGTGGGCCGCAGGTCGGGGTGAAAGCGCGCATGCGAGAACCAGGCCTCGTCGATCAGCACCTTCATGCCCTTCGCATGTGCGGCGTCGACGATCGGCTTCAGGTCGTAGCGCAGTCCGTCGTAGGTGCATGACGTCAGCACGAGCAGCTGCGCGCCGGGGTGGCTCTCGATCGCCTTCAGGATCGTGTCCTTCGGCACCGGGCCGAACACGCCGTATTTGCGGTTGACGCTGGAATCGAGGTAGATCGGTCGCGCGCCGGACAGCACGACACCGTGGTGCACGCTCTTGTGGCAGTTGCGGTCGAGCAGCATCTGCTCGCCCGGCGCGATCAGCGTCTGCAAGATGACCTTGTTGGCGGTCGAGGTGCCGTTGGTGGCAAAGAACGTCTTGCGCGCGCCGAACGCATTCGCCGCCATCTGCTGGGCCTCGGCGATTACGCCGGTGGGCTCCATCAGCGAGTCGAGCGCCTTGACCGACACCGACAGATCCGCGTCGAATACGTGCTCGCCCATGAATTCGTAGAACTCGTTGACCCACGGGCTGCCGCGCAGCGAGTCGCCGCTCGAGTGCCCCGGCGTGTGCCAAGCGTCCTTGGCCGACAGCACGTAGGCTTTGAGCGCGTCGTAGAAGGGCGTGCGCGCGCGCTCGGCGATCTGTGCATTCAGGATCCGGTACATGCCTCGGTAATCGCGCTCCTCGCGGTAGAAATAGCCATCGACCGCCTCGGCAAACAGCGCGTCGACGACCTGGTCCTCCTTTTCCTTCTCGATCAGGATGTACAGGTCGAGTTCCGGACGCAGCGCCGTGATCTTCTGCACCAGCTTCAGCGCGCTCACCTGCAGGTTGCGCGTCGGTTCCTTGCCGTTGCCGATCCGGCCCGTCCCCTTGGCAGCGGTGCGCCGCGCGCCCTCCTGCACCGCGTACAGCTTGTCGTCGACGATCACGATCTGGATGTCGCCATCCTCTTCGATCTGATGCAGCCCTTCCTTGGCGGTCAGCGCACCGATGAAGGTGATGCCGAACGGGTTGTCGAGCGAGCGCGCCGCGGCGTTCAGACCCTTGAGCAGTTCCCTGAGGATGAGCGGCTCGTCGTTGATGACGAGGACTTTCGATATCGGGCCGGGCGTCATGCCATCATCGGGCGCGGGAGGCGGGGTCGGGACGCTTTATGCGCGAAATGGGTCGCGAACGCAAGCTGAAGATCGGACTTCGCGGCGCGGGTGTCCGACTAAGGTCACACAGGACGGCGGCCGCGCACGGTTCGACATCGGGACCGCGGAAATCGTTTCACGGGCGATACAATTCACGAGGGGTCGGCCCCTACCTGCTGGCGACCGGCAACCGACGTTCCCGCCCGCCGCCTGGCGGGCGATTCTCCCGATCTGCAACGCCTCGCCTTGACGTCCCAGACTCCGAAACCGGCGGCCGCGCCAAGGCAGTTCTTCATCCACGGTATTACCGTGCACGGCAGGAAGTTCCGCCCCAGCGACTGGGCCGAGCGCCTGTGCGGCGTGATGTCGGGTTACCGGCCGGGTGGCGGGGGTGCCGGCCGCGACGCGCGGATCGGCTTCTCGCCGTACTGCCGGCCGACGACTGTCGGCGGCGTCAAATGCGTGATCGTCGATGAACGGCTGCGGGACATCGAACGGATGGCGTTCGACTTCGTGATGAACTTCGCCCGCGACAACGAACTGCAGATATTCGAAGGCTGCGCGCTGCCGGAACCGCCAACAACATAGCCCAAGAAAGAAAAAGGGCGCGGCCCGCATCGCGCGACCGCGCCCGCAATCTGGTCCGCCAGTGCTCAGGCCATCGCCTTGATCGCTGCCGCGAGCCGGCTCTTGTTGCGGGATGCGGTGTTCTTGTGGACGACCTTCTTGTCGGCGACCGAGTCGATCACGCTGGTGGCCTTCCGGAACACTTCCAGAGCCGCCTTCTTGTCCCCGGCGGCGATCGCCTTGCGAACTGACTTGACGGCCGTGCGCACGCGCGAACGCAATGCGGTGTTGTGCGTGTTTTGTACGGTGTTCTGGCGCGCGCGCTTGCGAGCCTGCTTGGAATTGGCCATGTCGTTTCCTGAGATCGTGGCGCCCTCGGGTGTTGCGGCAAGTAAAGAGCAGCGAGGGGCGCCCGGAAAGCCCTAAACTATATCAGAGCGGCCCGTCGCGAACAAAGAATTGGCGTTGCGGCCGGATCGGATCCGACGCCTCCTTGAACCTCCTTCGCGCTGCCGCCACCATATCCGGCCTGACGATGCTCTCGCGCATCACCGGGCTGGTGCGCGATCTGCTGATCTCGCGCATCTTCGGCGCTTCGGCCGAGACCGACGCCTTCAATGTCGCGTTCCGCCTGCCCAACCTGCTGCGTCGGCTGTTTGCCGAAGGAGCGTTCCAGCAGGCGTTCGTGCCGATGCTGGCGGGGGTACGACGACAACAGGGCGACGACGGCATGCGCAACCTGGTCGACCACGTTGCGTCGGCGCTGTTCTGGACCCTGCTGACTGTCTCGGCGATCGGCGTTGCGCTGGCGCCCGTGCTGGTCTGGCTGATCGCGTCGGGTCTGGCCGCGAATCCGGTGGCATTCGATCTGGCGACGGTCATGACGCGCTGGATGTTCCCGTACATCCTCTTCATGTCGCTCGTGTCGCTCGGCGCCGGCGTGCTGAACACCTTCCATCGATTCGGAATCCCGGCCGTGACGCCGGTCCTGCTGAACCTGTCCTTCATCGGCTGCGCGATCTTTCTCAGTCCGCATCTGGCACGGCCGATCATGGCGCTCGCGTTTGCGGTCGTGATCGGCGGCGCGCTTCAGCTCGGCCTGCAGGGGGCGGCACTGCGCAGGATGGGCCTGCTCCCGCGCATCGGCAGCTTGCGTGCCGCATTCGCCGACGCAGGCGTGCGGCGGATCCTCCGGCTCATGCTGCCGGCTGTGTTCGCGGTGTCCGTGGCACAGTTGTCGATCATCATCAATACGAACATCGCGTCGCATCTGGCGGCCGGCAGCGTCACCTGGCTCGCATTTGCCGACCGGCTGATGGAGTTTCCGACCGCTCTGCTCGGGGTCGCGCTGGGCACCGTGCTGCTGCCTGCGCTGTCGAAGGCGGGTGCCGAGGGTCATGCGGAGGACTACAGCCGGCTGCTGGATTGGGGCCTGCGGTTGACCTGCCTGATCGCGCTGCCTGCCGCATTGGGGCTCGGGCTGCTTGCCGACGGGCTGGTCGCGGTGCTCTTCCAGGGCGGCCGGTTCAGCGCCCACGACGTGACCCAGACTGCGCTGGCGCTGACCGGATACGCGGTCGGGCTGCTGGGCCTGATTACAGTCAAGATCCTGGCGCCCGGCTTCTATGCACAGCAGGACGTGAAGACGCCGGTGAAGATTGCGGTGATTTCACTGCTGGCGACGCAGGCGGCCAACGTCGCGTTTGTCCCGCTGCTCGCGCACGCGGGACTCGCGCTTTCGGTGGGAATCGGCGCGCTGGTCAATGCCGCGTTGCTGTTCGCCGGGCTGCGCAGGCGAGGGGTCTACCAGCCGCAGCCAGGCTGGCCGCGCTTTGCCGTCAAGGTCGCGGTCGCACTCGCCGCGCTGGCGACCCTGCTGTGGTTTGCCGGCCGCCGCATCGACTGGATCGCCATGCAAGGCGCATTGACGACCCGCGCGATCTGGCTGGCCGGCGTGATTGCCGCCGCAATGGCGCTTTATTTCGGCCTGCTGTGGCTGTTCGGGTTCCGGCTGCGCGATTTCTCGCTGCGCGCGCGATGAGCGCCCGGGAAGCCTCCCGCCGCGATGACGGGGGCTTCCGATCCTGGCAATGCTCCCGCGAGCGTCAAACGTGGGGCAGCATCGCCTCGGCGCCGCTGACCTCGAACTTGCCCGGCGCTTCGATGTGCAGTTTCTTCACCTCACCATCGACGACCAGCATCGCAAATCGCTGGCAGCGCACGCCCATGCCGCGCGCGGTGAGGTCGAGTTCCAGCCCGAGCTTCTTCGCGTACTCGGCCGAGCCGTCCGCCATCATGCGTACCTTGCCGGTCGCGTTCTGGTCACGGCCCCAAGCACCCATCACGAAGGCATCGTTGACCGACAGGCACCATATTTCGTCCACGCCCTTCGCCTTCAGTGCGTCGTAGTGCCTCAGGTAACTCGGCACGTGCTTCGCCGAGCAGGTGGGCGTGTAGGCACCTGGCAGGCCGAAGATCAGGATCTTCTTGCCTTTGACCAGGTCCCCGACGTTGAAAGTGTTGGGTCCCAGCGAGCAGCCCGCCGTTTCGACCTCGATGAATTCCTGCAGTTGCCCTTGCGGCAGGCGATCGCCGACCTTGATTGTCATGCTCCGATCTCCGGTGGTTGAGTGAGTCTGTTCGAAAAGTGTAGTCAATCGCCCAGCGCGATGCCTTCGCGCCGCGGATCGGCGCCTCCCGCCCAGCCGGGACGGTCGTCGGGCAATTGGACACGCACGATGCCCTGGGTTCCGCTCGGCATCGAAAATTCCCGCACCTCGTGCCCGCGTTGTTCCAGTTGCTCGATCGCCGAGCGACTGAAGCGACCGGCTTCGAGATCGGTGGGGCCGTTCAGGCTGTCGAAGTTGGGGAG
>JBLMYK010000209.1:0-6313 GCA_050258235.1 Gemmatimonadota bacterium
GCGCTGATATCGGCCGGTAGGGTCTGGGTGGAGCCGGCGGCGTCCTTGGCTTCGATCGTGTAATTGGCCGTGCCCGAGGCGGAGAAGGAGAGCGTGGAGGCCGAGTAGGGGGCCAGCCAGGCGGCCGCCTTCGGAGCCGACAGGCTGTAGGCGCCGGCGCCATCGGTGTTGGTGCTCGCGACCTCGACCTGCGGCACCGAGCCGACCTGCTGTAGTGCGCGCACCGTTGCCGGCAGTGCCGTCGCCGGGCTCACGCTGCCCGACACCGCGCCCATCGACGAACTCATCGTCGGGGTCAGGCTGATCGGTGGCACGTTGGTCGTATTGCCGGCCGTCACCGGCACGCTGCTGACCACGGAGGTGGCCGCGCCGGACATCGTGACCACCAGGTCATAGGGCTGCGAGCGCGCATCGATCGGTGCCAGCGTGTAGGCGCCGCTCGCGCTGGGGACGGTCGCGCGGATCACGGTGCCGTCCTTCTGCGCGGAAACCGACGCCTGGGTCACGGCGGTGCCGGAGATCGTCGTCGTCAGCTGTCCGGTGATCGTGCCCGACACCTGCAGCGGCGTCACCGAGATGACCGGCTTCAGCAGGAAGCGTCCGTTGCCCAGGGTCACGATCGACTTGCAGGCATCGAAGTCCAGCACCAGGTCGACCAGCGTGCCGGGCTGCACCGTGAACGGGCTGATCAGCTTGATGCCCGACTGCATCGCGCTCGGTGTCTGCAGCGCGGTTTCCGCGCCGCCGGTCGGCGTCACCGAGTTGGCCGGTGAACCCGAACCGGAGTTGGCAGCCAGCACGAGCCGGACCTGCTGGTACTGCCCGGCGGGCAGAGCGGTCTGGCCGAGGCTGAACAGCACGCCATTGCTCAGCGACAGCAGGTCGATCTTGGTCGGTTGACTGAGCGCGATGTCGCTCCAGCCGGCGTCGGTGTCGGCCGCATCCGCGCTCTGGTTCACGCGCACGCGATCGACCGTGACGTTGACGCTGTCGAATCCGCACGCCGGCGCATCGGTCAGCGCCACCCGCAGCGTGCCCATGCCGCTGGCGGTCGACGACGTGCCGCCGCCACCGCCGCCGCACGCAGCCAGCGCCAGCACGGCCGCGCCAACCGCGCCAGCGCGAAACAAACCGGTGATCGTGCAACTCATGAAACCTCCCGTTGTTCAGGTGTTATTGGCGACGCCGACGCAATCACCAGGTCGCGCAATGGCGCCTCGACGAAGAATCAATCCGACGGATCGCGCCCCGGGACCGACGTCACGCCGGACGGACGAGGATCTCGTTGCGGACCTCTTTCACGCCCTTGACGTTGCGCGCAATGTTCTCGGCCGTTGAGCGTTCCTTGTCATTCTTGGCAAAGCCGGACAGCAGGACCGTCCCGTTCAGCGTCTCGACCTTGATGGCTGCGGCATCGACATCCTTGTTGTCGACGAAGCGTGCTTTCACGGTTGCCGTGATGGTGGCGTCGTCGATGTATTCGCCGACGGTCGACTGGCCGCGCGTGACCGCACAGCCCGGTAGCGCGATGAGCGCCACGGCGGTCATGGCGGCGGCAATTGCGTTGCGAGTATTCATGGCTGATCTCCTTTGAAATTGGCGGTCGTACGAGCTGGCGCCGGTTCAGGCACCGCTCAGGATGCCGACCAGCGAACTGGCGACCGCGAGAACGACGAAAAGCACGAACAGGTGCCTGGCAATGCTGACTGCGCCGCTGGCGATATTGGAGAAGCCGAAGAGCGCAGTGATCAAAGCGATCAAGAGGAATACGGCGGCGTAGTGCAGCATGGCTTTCCCCTTTTGCCGGACCGGCGTGGCTTCGCTGCCCGGCCAGATGCACAGCAATCCGCTGCGATGAACGCAGATTAGGGACGGCGGCGGCGGCCAGGTATGAGACAGGCGGCCGCAGTCATGTCGGCCGATCGGCCCCGGTGGTGTAGGACGACACCGACACGGTCAGCCATTCAGGCGGACGTGTCCTCCGGCAAGGACGCGCTGATCCGCGTGCCGCGGCCCGGCGCCGATTCGATGGTCAGCGTCCCGCCATCGGCCTCGACGCGATAGCGCATGCCGAGCAGGCCATGGGCGGACTGCTTCTGCACGGCCGGATCGAAGCCGGCGCCGTCATCGACGACGGCGATCGAGACGATTCCGTCCTTTGTCCCCATCGACACGTCGACGTGCTGCGCGCGTGCGTACTTGGCGATATTGGTGAAGGCTTCCTGCACCAGTCGATAGACGGTCAGCTGCGCGGCGGGCGACAGCCTTGCTGGGTCGAGCTGGCAGCGCACCTCGACCTTTGCCGTCTGCCCGAATTCGCGCGCCAGGATCTCGAGCGCGGCGACCAGGCCCAGGTTGTCGAGCGAGGACGGCCGCAGGTCCTCGATGATTCTGCGCTTCAGCGCGATTCCTTCGTTGAGCGTCTCGATCAGATGGGCGAGGCGCTCGAGCGCCTCCGGCTCCCGTGTCCCGAGGCGCGACCTGATGCGCGCCGCATCGAGCTTGGCCGCCGTCAACAGCGCGCCCAGTTCGTCATGCAGTTCGCGCGCGAGGCGGCTGCGCTCGTCCTCGCGTGCGGATTGCAGATGCCGTGCGAGCTCGATCAGCTGCTCCGTGCGTCGCCGCACCGCCAGCTCCAGATGATCACGTTCGTTCTGGATCGCGCGCTGCTGACTGGCGCGCAGTTCGTCGATTGCCGCGGCCTGCCGCAGATAGAAGAACAGCGCGAGGATGCCGAGCACGACCATCGCGTCGATGCCGATCCGATTGAAGACCAAAGTGCGGTCGATGCTGTCGCGGGCACCGGTGAACTTGCCCGCTTCTGCCGCGTCCAGCTCGTCTGCCAGCGCACGGATCGACTCCAACTGCACGCGACCGGGATCGGCAACCGTCTGCGCGATCGCCTGTTCCCGCTGCCCGGCGCGGTACAGACCGATCACCGACTCGATGCTCGCCTGGCGCTGGCGTACCGCAGCGTCGAGTTCCTGCTGGCGCGGCCGCAGGGCCGAATCGTCGCGGTAGTAGGTGGCGAGCCGCTCCAGCGATTCACTGCCGGCCTTGAGCGCTGCCCGGCATGTCTGCAGAGGGTCGTCCTGTCCGCTCAGGAGATAGCGTCGCTGCGCGATGTCGGCCGCGCTCAGTTCGTACAGCAGCTGCTGCAGATTGGCGCGCGTGGCGGTGATCGCATCGAGCCTGGCCATCGAATTGTGCGATCGCCAGTACGCGGCCTCGCTGATGACGAGCACCACGCCGGCCAGAACGACCGCCAGCGCGAATGCGATCCATCTACCCCCTAAGCGCAATGAGGTTTTCATCGGGAGTGCGCGCAACTAAACTCGCGCCATTCACTTCAATCCGGGGCCGCAAACGATGATCCGTGTCGGCATTGTCGACGACCACGCGATCGTACGCGCTGGCTTGCGACAGTTCCTGAGCGAGCACGACGATCTCGAGGTCACGGGCGAGGCCGCCAATGGCCGCGAAGCGCTCGACCTCGTGCGGCGGGGCGACATCGATGTTCTGGTGCTCGACCTGTCGATGCCCGAACAGGACGGAATCGGCGCGCTTTCCGCGATCAAGGCGCGTGCCCCCCAGCTGCCGATCCTGATCCTGAGCGGCTTCGACGAGACACACTACGCCACGGCACTGCTCAAGCAGGGCGCCAGCGGCTACCTGAACAAGGAATGTGATCCGGCGCAGATCGTCGAAGCGATCCGCACCGTGTCGCGCGGCCGCCGGTACATCACGCCGGGGGTCGCGGAACTGCTTGCGGCAGCGCTCAACAACGATGACGAAAAGGCGCCGCACGAGCGTCTGTCCGAGCGCGAGTTCCAGGTGTTCCTGCGCCTGGCGCGCGGCGAGACCATCGGCCATCTCGCCGAGGACATGGCGATCAGCGTCAAGACGGCCAGCACCTATCGCACGCGCGTGATGGAAAAGATGAATCTGAAGTCGAACAGCGATCTGACCTACTACGCGCTGAAGAACGGCCTGATCCAGTAGCTCAGGCACTGCGCGCAGCGGGTTCGGTGGTGCCGGACTGCCGTTCGGCCAGTTGCGCGCAGAAGTCGATCAGTGCGTCGATCTCGCCCGACTTGTCGAACACGCGGTCGGCGCCGAGCATCAGGCAGCGGCGCCGCACGTCCGGCGTCGCATAGTTGCTCAGCACGACGACGATGCAGGATCGCCCCGAGCTGCGCACGGCCTGCAGAACACCGAATCCCGATCCACGCCTGAGGAACAGGTCGACGATCAGCAGATCGCATTGATTCTCCGATGCCGCCAGCCAGGCGATGGCGGCCGCTTCCTCGTCGGCCGAGCCCACCACGCGCAGCGACGACATTTCCTCGAGGGTGGCGACCAGGGCTTCCCGAATCACGCGGCTGTCTTCGACGAGAAAGGTCCTGATCGGTGTCATCCGCGGATTCGAGCATGTAACTCCAGCGCATCTCGATGGTGACAATCCGGCTGGCATCTGATTTCGAATGGATGTACCCGGCGCTGACGATGTCGATGATGCCGCGTGGCGGCGCGATGTCCATCAGGCCGCTGCCTGTCAACGTGTAGGACCTGTCCTACGTCGATCGCGCACACCGTTGCCACCAATCTTGCATCGTGTGAACGAGCTCACGTCTCGGTGAGCCGCGCGAACAGCCCGAGCGCCGCCAGCAGAACCGCGGCACTCAGGATGAGTGTGGCCGGATAGAACAGGAAGCCGGCGAGGTCCTGCTGGCTGTACTTGATCACCATGATCAGAGATTCGAGCACCAAGGCGACCACGACGACGCTGCCGAACCGGGACACGCCTCGCCGTGTGCGGGCCATCACGTCCCGCAGCTCGTGGTTGTGGTCATATTCCTGATAGACGATCTGTGCCAGCTCATAGACGGCGAGCGCGACGACGCCGATGTTCAGACCCTTGACCAGGCCGGTGAAGAAATCCCCCTCCTCGAGCATGGGCCGGATCAGTTCGAAAGCGGAAGAACTCGCCAGCAGCAGCGCAAAAGTCAGGAACATCAGCGCGAACGCCGGTACGAAGAAGCGCGGCAGCGCGGCGCTCACGCGCTCCAGTGAACCGGGCGTGCGGTGTGCGCTCGCCTTGTTCAGGGCCGTTCCCTTGTCAATCGTCGATTGCATGAACACCTCCTGCATCAGTGGGAATACTCAACCATCACCGCGCTCGGTTCCCGCTCGCGGGCTCCTTGCGCGCTCCTGATCCGTCGTCAGGGCGACGTATCTCGCCCGGCCGTCCGGTACTCGTTCGCCGTGCTGACCGGCGCCGCGGTCGAATCCCCTGGCCTCGATGCCGACGACAACCCGGACTCCGACGAGGCGCCGTTCGCGCGGCGCAGCGCGCTGCGCCGCAGGATCTCGGCCCGGATTTCGCCAAACTGCTTCTGCGTTTCCGTCTCGATCAGCGCGGGTCCGATCAGCGGCGGGACCCACAGGTTGGGCGTGTATTGACCGTCGTTCAGGATGTGGAGGCGTCCGCCCGTCTGGACGATTCTGGTCACGAACGAAGCCGACTTCATGTCGCCGCTCACCAGCTGCGAGCGGATCTCGCTGTAGGGGACGAGCTCGATCACGCGCACGTTGTCGAAGGTCAGCGACAGGAATCCGCGCGACGCCTTCCCTTTCTGATGCACTCGTAACAGGTCGTCCACGCGTCCTTCGATCCGGCTGTACTCGAGGTTCGAAATGAATTGCGCCATATGGTCGTAATCGGTGAGTACATCCCACGCGACCGAGCGCGGCGCGTCCACCGGACAGTCGACGTCCACCGTGATGTTCTGGCCGTTCTTCCGGACACGGACCTCGATGTCCTGATTCGGGTTTGACGCCCCGGAGGAGGGCGGAAGCCCGCCGAGGAGCAGTATGGCCAGGGCGAGCAGCGCGACCCGCCCTCGCGCAATCAGACATCGTTCGGTCATTGCATTCCGGAGACTTGGTTGCGGGACGAAGGCGGTGTGCGCATCAAATTGCTGTCGGGCGGCCATTCAAAGCAACCCGTCGATTGGCAGGATCGACAGCGCCCCGACTTCGATCTGCTTCCAGGGTGGCGCGTCCGGCTCATGGTCATAGACCACCGGCTTGCCTTTCTCCGACGTGCGCCAGACCAAATGGCGCTCGCCTTTCGCGTCGGCGTCGCTGAGTGCGAGGATGTAGCTGTTCTCGGGTCGCGTGATATCCGCAAAGTGCTGGACGATCTGGCGTGCCAGCTCGGGACTGTCGATGATCAGTCCGATTTCCGTATTCAGGTGCAGGGACCTCTGGTCGAGATTCATCGAGCCGATGAAGACGCGCTGGCGGTCGA